>DASTVV010000169.1:0-15131 GCA_035758925.1 Gemmatimonadaceae bacterium | reverse complement strand
CGTCGTGCCGCTCCTGCTCGCCGGCCACGTGCTGATCTACGGGCGACTCCTTGGCAGCCGGTCCGCGAATGCCGACTGACTCCGGCCCGACACCGGCTCTTCCCTGTGCCTGTGCGAGCCTGCGGCGTGCCGCGCGAGCCGTGACGCAGCTCTACGATGACGCGATCCGATCCTCAGGACTCCGTGTAACGCAGTTCACGCTGCTCCAGGTCCTGGGCCGCCGCGGTGAGCTTACCCAGTCGGAGCTCGGCAACCTGCTCGCACTCGATAGCACGACGCTGAGCCGCACGCTGCGGCCACTGGAGGCCAGCAAATGGATTCGATCGCGGGCCGGTGAGGACCGGCGCGAGCGGCACTGGAGCATCACGTCCGCCGGACAACGGAAGCTCGACGCCGCCGTTCCCGCGTGGGAATCGAGTCAGGCGCGGTTGCACAGGCGCATCGGCGACGAGCAGTGGCAGCGGATTCTGTCCGACCTCGCCGCCATCGCGGCGTCGGCTCGCGCCATCTGACTCACCCTCGGACCGCACACTGACGATGTGCGGCTCGTGGCCCGTCGCGGCGAGAAACGGGAATGGTACCTGGCAATGCCCCCCTCGCTCGGGACGCCAACAGCCAACGCCGCAACGAGGGTTCCTCGCTGCGGCGTCAGCAGTTGCGAATCGCGGCCTGGGAGGAGTTCAACCGCTCGATTCGGTCACTGGGAGGCGCGCGGCTCGCCGTAGATGAAGTCGTCCATCACGACGATGTCCCGCGTCCCTCCAGTACTCACGTTGTCTGCCACGTTAGGATCAATCGGGGTATTGCCAGAGGTGATCCGAACTCGTGCGACAATCGGCGAGTCGAACACGGCACCAACAAATGAGAGTCCCGTTGCATCGCTCCGCGCAGGCGATGTCACGCTCGCCAGCCGGTTTCCTGCGGCATCGAAGTACTCGATGGTGGTCGAATTCGCCAGTCCGACGTCCGCGAACACCGAACCAAATCCGGTCACCAGCGCCTGCGTGTTCGATCCGGCGACGACGAACTGAACATCGGTGACCGTGCTACCCCTGGCTGTGAAGAGCTTCGGTGCGCTGAAGACGTTGAACTCGCCGGCATAGTTCGGGTTCACGTCGACGTACCCATTGTCGCTGATCCGGAACGCTGAACCGGGCGTCGTGAACAACACGCCGCGCGGTGAATTCACGTTGAAGAAGTTGCCGGGGAAGAGGTCGTTGTTCGTAAATGCCGCGGGCACGCCGTCCCAGTTTATCTCGCGGCGCCCACCAGGTTGCTCCCCCGCGACGTTCGGGTTGAGCGTACCAAGTAGAGTTCGATAGCCGTTGACGGCACCGGTGATGTCGCCGGTTGCGCTCACGACCTGCAGGGTGTGCGCTGTTGCCGTAACCGTGACGGAGGCACCGTTCGCGATCGCCGCCCCCAGGGAATTCGCGCCCGCCGTCAGTCCCATCGTCCACGTGACCGACGCGTTTCCGCTTGCATCCGTCAGGCTGGTCGGCGCGCTGACCGATCCACCACCGGTCAGGACCGTCCAACTGACCACGGCGTTCGCGAACGAAATACCATTCTGATCCACGACGTTGACTACAATCGGCTGAGCGAGCGGCTGGCCGGCCACGCCAACCTGTCCGTCGCCCGAGCTCACGGTGATGCTTGTCGCGACCCTGGGGACCAGGTTGGTGTCGTCGTCGCAGGCCGCACTGGTCAGAAGGAGCGCCCCGCCCAGCGCGGGTACAAGCCACCGCCGATAATGAGAGCTACGTTGCTGCATGTTCACGACTCCTCGATGCTGCGTCAGTTGTCGGCTTGCGCACGTCTTGACAACGTGCGGATCGGCGTCACCCTACCGCTTTTGATATGCCACACGCGCCGCGCTGAGCGGGCTGAAGCCGGCAACCCCCACCTTTTGGCCAAGGAATAAGGCGGTCTCAGGACTCCTTATGAGGAGGGACTACGTCTCGGATCGCACGTCCACGATGTGCGGCTCGTGACCGGTGGCGGCCAGGAATCGCAGGAGCCCGTCGTGGCTGAGCACGAGTGTCGCGTCGTTGCGCAACGGATGCGCGTGCAAGCTTGACGCGGCCCACACGTCGGAATCGACATACAACTCCACGGCGTGGTCGGGATCGTTCACGAGTCCCAGCACCGTCACCGCGCCGGGTTCGACGCCCAGCCGGTCCATCAACCGCGCTGACGACGCAAAGCTCAGGCGATCGGCGCCGGCCGTCTCGCAGAACTGCGCGATGCTCACGGTCTTCGAGCACAGGGTGACGAGCAGCAGGTGCCGTTTCCCCCGCCGGTCGCGCAGGAAGAGGTTCTTGGTACGGGCCGCGCCGGATTCCGGTACCTGCGCACGTTCTTCCTCGCACGTAAACACGGGCGGGTGATCGTGACGGACGTAGTCGATGCCGTTCTGCACAAGGAACGCCTGGAGGTCTGTCACCGGATCACCCGTCCCACCATTTCAGGACGCGCAACGCGCGCAGCGTATTCCAGCGGCCTGGCGCACCGATGCGTTCCAGGCGGAACCACGTCTTGCCATGATACTCATACTCCTGCGGCCACCGGCCGCTGGCATCGCGCCGATTCCGCACCATCTCGATCGCTTCTGTCAACCGCTCGTCACGCGGTGCTCCGACCGCCTGGAAGTAGTCGAGCGCTCGCAGGACGTCGTAGTGCCAGCGGGGCGGAAAGGCAAAGCGCGTGAACTCCGGCTTCATGATCCGGCCGGTGCGATGCGAGCGAAACAGTCGATGCTGGAGCAGAAACTCGCGGCCCCGCGTTTGCGCCTCACGCACAGCCGGTTCGCTTCGTCCGCGCAAGAGCTCGTAGTGTCGCAATCCCTCCAACGCGCTGATCGTGGTGTGCACCGACGCATGCGTCGCGCGGGGAAACCTGCAGTTCCATCCGCCGTCCGGCATCTGACGGCGGAGCATGTGCCGCGCGATGGTGTCCACCCGGCGGTCGCCAATCTCGAAGTAGGACAACAGGGAAAGCGTCATGCCCGTCACGCAGGTCTCGCTCACCTTCCAGAAGCCGTACGCAATCCCGCCATCGCGTTGAAGTCCGTGGTCCAGCAACAGCTTGCACCCTTTCCGCGCACTCGCGTTGGCCGCCGGAAGCCCGAAATCCCGGAGCAGCAGCAGCGTGTACGTCGTCGAGATCCACTTCGGCGTGTATAGTCCGCGATCGGGAGACGCCCGCCCAACGTTGCCGCCGGCCCATCGGCCGTCGCGCCCCTGCCTGTCGATCAGTCGCGCGCCCCAACCCTCGCGTGCGACCTTGCTCCGCTCTCGCGTGACCGTGCGCGCCGGCGCGCCAACCAGGTCGCGCAACGTCTGCCACCGGATCGACGGATCGCCGTCGAGTAGCCACGCAATTGGGGACTCCTTCGGCGGGGTCGGGATCACGCGCCGCACGAACGACTCCGTGTCCATTGTAGCGCCGCGCGAGCGTCGTCCGGTCGCACCATGTGCGGGCCGTCGAACTCCTGGTAATCGACGGCGAAGCCGGCGTCGCGAAGCAGGGCGACCAGTTGTCGTGAAGTCGAGTTGATCGGCAGAATTTCGTCGCGCGTTCCGTGACGGAGGAAGACGGGCAGCCGCTCGGGCTGGGGCGCCGGAATGATGAAGCCCGGCGACAAGGCGACGATGCCGTGGATCGTGCTCGCGTTCCGGATGCCGAGTGAGAGCGCGTAACTGGCTCCATCGGAGAAACCGCCAAGAACGACTCGACACGGATCGATGCGCGCGCGATCGAAAGCGATCGTGATCGCGCGCCGCAGGAACTCCACGTCCGGCCCGAAGTCTGCGCGGACTGCATCCCAGGTGATGCCGCGCGAGTCAGGGGCGAGAATGGCGACGCCGGCGCTGTCCGCCGCGGGTAGCAGCCGCTGGAAGAGTACCGCGCGTTGCGTGGCGCCGTGAAGCAGGATCAAGAGCGGAACGCCGCGATGGTCCGTCGTGTCGCGCGGGACGAAGAGAAAGCCGTCGCGTTCTGAGGCCAGGCCGAGCGACGTCTGGCCAGGGTGGATTGGCGCCTGAGGCGCGTGCGCCAGGAACGCGATGCGTCCGTCGGTGGCTTGCGCCGATGAAGGACCGCAGCCCGCCGCTGACACTACGGCGATGCACGCAGCCCAGAGTTGCAGCGACTTGGAATTCATGCCTGAACCTCTCCAGCGTCAGGCAGCGATCATGACACCGGCGCCGTCAGTTGGGAACTGTCAGGTCGCACGGCGCGCGACAGAACCGGCAGCAACGCAGCCTGAAGCAGCAGGCAGGCGGGCACCACGAGCAACGACGCGCGCATTCCGCGCAGGTCGCCAATGACGCCCGCGGCGAACGGGAGCAGGATGCCGCCGAACAGCGCGATTCCCATGATCAACCCGATCGCGGTGCCCGACGTCCGTGCATACCGATCGCCAGCAAATCCGAAGATCACCGGGAACGTCGGGGAGAAACCGCAGCCGAGGAGGAATACGGCGATGGCGGCCATTGTGACGTTCCGGCTGGCGATCAGGAGCAGCACGCTCACGAGGGCCAGAGTGATCGACGAGAGGACGACCCGGACCGCGGGCACGCGGCGCAGCACCCTTCCCAGGGTCAGTCGGCCCAGGAGCAGCCCAAACCAGAAGAGCGCGAGATACAGCGCGGCATGGTCCGCCCCGACGCCAAGCTCCTCGGCGAAGAACGTGGTGGTCCAGCCGCCCACGGTGGATTCCACTCCGCTCTGTATGAACAGGATCAGTCCCATGAGGAGCAGCGGCCGCTCGCTGGCAAGTTGGCGCACGTCGGAGAGCGGCAGGCCATGCGGCTGCTTGGACGGTGGAAACGTCGCGGCGACGGTGAGGATCAGCGGCACCACGATCAACGGAGCGATGCTCGCCAGGATGCTTGCGTGCGACGCAACGCCGCTCAACGCGAAGAGCATCAGCGGCACGCCCGCGGCACCCACACCAAAGAACGCGCCGACGAAAGTCAGCGTCGCTGCCCGCTGCTCACCGCTCACGTCGGCGGTGACCGCGTTGAGGGCTCCGTTCACCAGGCCGCCGCTGAAGCCGATCACCAACACCGAGGCGCGCAACACGGTGATTGACGGCGCGAAGGCAGTGGCCTCGAGACCGATGATGATCGCCGCGAACGCGAACACGAGCAGAGGCTTGTAGCCGCGGCTGTCCACGATCGGGCCGAAGACGAGCGACCCGGCGAGAACCCCGAAGGTGAGCAGCGATAGCAGCGCCCCGCCCTGGGCCTTGTCGATACCGAAGTCCACCATCACGTTCGGCAGCGACGCGCCGAGCGTCGTGAGCACGATGCCGAACGTCGCCATGCCGAGGCAGGCGAGGGTCACCACGGAGGGGCGGGAGCGCATCGACTCAAAGCTAATCGCGATGCGCTCCCTCCCTCCCGTCCTGCTGTTCCTAGGCCCTAGGGCACCAGGCGCGGACGATCCGGCTCCGCCTTGTCCACCATCTGCCGCCGGTCCTTGAGGTGCTGCTCCATCTTGAGCCGCGGGATCCCGTCCTGCAGCCACTGCGGCGCCGGCTGGTCGCGCAGGAACGTGTCGAACCACTCCGTCATGCGCAGCGCATAATCCTTCTGATTCGCGGGACGCTGCAGGCCGTGGTTCTCACCGACGTACTCGAGCAGCACCACGTCCTTGCCCAGGTCGCGCAGGTGGTTGTAGTACGTGATGCCCTGGTTGAAGTCCACCGCGCCATCCCGATCGTTGTGCAGGATCATGAACGGCATGGACAGGTTCTGCGCGAACGTCTGCGGTGAGTTGCGCTCGTAGGCTTCCGGCACTTCGTTCGGCCCGCCGGTGAAGCGGCCCTGGCTGGAGATGAAGATCGACGCGTCGGTGTTGCCGGTGTTCCAGTACATGGAGCCGAACATCGAGACCATGTCGGTGAGCGGCGCGCCTGCCACCGCGGTCTTGAAGATCTTCGTCTGCGTCGTGATGAACGAGGTCTGGTACCCGCCCCAGCTGTGGCCTTGCAGACCGATGCGTGCCGTGTCCACGAGACCCGTCGCGATCGCGGCCTTCACCGCGGGCACCACGCACCACACCGCGCTCCGGCCCGGATCGTTCACCTTGTACTCGATGTCCGGCTTGAGGAAGGCGTAGCCACGCGACGTATAGACGCTGGGATTGGAGTAGCGCGTGAGGTTCGGCTGCGCGTACAGGTTGTACTCCTGCGAGAGCAGCTCATAGATGTACGTGAGCATCGGGTACTGCTTGCCCTGCTCGAAGCCAGCGGGGAGGTACAGCACAGCCTGGTGCTTCCCCCCGCCGTTGTCACACGAGTACTCGACGAGGCGCGCGCCAGGCGTCCACGCCACTTCCTTCTGCTGCGGGTTCGCGTCGGTGAGACGCCGCTCGTTGGCGAGCGCCGTGCCGCCGTCCGCCGCGTACCAGTCGGGGAACTTCACGACGGTCTGGCGCGTGAACGCCCACACGTTCGCGTCGCGCGCACGGCGGTAGTCGACTTTCGCCTCTTCGTTGGTGATCTGCCGGGCGCCGCCCTTCATCACGTCTACCTGGGCGAGCCCTTCCTTCTTGGTCCATTCACCAAACGTCTCGACGAAAAGCGGGGCAGAGACGTCGATCCCTCGACGGTCCCGGCTATCGATGACGACGCGCTGCTGATAGCGGATCCGATCCTTCTGACCGTTGCCGGTGATGTTGACGGCGGTGCCGATCTTCACGGGCAGGCGCCACAGGTCCCAGTTGTCGCGCACGATGACGCTGCCGTTGTCGCGCGTCCAGCCGATCAGCGCGCCGCCGATCGGCGGCTTCACCTGGTTGTGATCGTCCTCGGTGTCCCAGAACTTGCCGGGCACGCCCGTCGTGATCGTCTTCGTCGTGCCGGTCGCGAACTCGTACGTCTTCCAATCACCCGTGTCGTAGTAGACGTACATCGCGTTGTTGGGTGAGAACGGGCTCGCCGCATTGCCGCCGAAGAAACCGCCGCCGCCGAGGCCACCGCCCGGCACCTTCTTCTGGATCACCTTGCGCTCGCCGGTGGCGATGTTGATGGCGTAGAGGTCGCGATACGAAAAGCCCTTGATACCGGCAGTGCGCTCGTACTGGCTGATGTCGGTGCCGACAGCCCACGTGCTGCGTGGTCCCATCTGCGCCGTGCGCATGTTCTCATCGGTGATCCGCACCAGTTTGCCGGCCGCCACGTTGTAGGCCGCGATGTATGCGAAGGCGCGATCCTGATTCTCCTGCACCTGCTGCATCGCCTGGGTGCGAGAATCCTTCCAGTGCCAGAGAATCAACGACGGCGTCTCCGCGTCCGTCTGCGGCGCCGCGGCCACCTGACCCGTGTTGCCAGCGCCCGGCGCGACGCCGCCGGGGTTCGGCGACGTGAACGAGTTGGGGCGCGGGGGACGCGGGGGACGCGGCTCGCGAAGTCCCACGTACAGAACCTTCGCTGAATCACCGAAGTCGATCGCGTAGTCGCTGCTGACGACGAGGCCCGCAGGCGCGCCCGCGGTGTTGGGCGTGATCTCGACCGTCTTCGCAACCGGGGAAGACGCGTGTGTCCAGAGGAGCGCGGCCACTTTCTCGTCCGATCCCGAGGTGTCGGTCACCACACGGATCGCGGCGAGCGCGTCGCTCGAGTCGGCCCAGGTGATGCGACGGTACGACGCCTTGCTTGCGTCGAGCGACCTCGTGATGCCAGTGGAGAGCTGGCGCAGCTGCACACTGTTGCCCAGCTGATCCTGGATGCTCACTGCATAGGCGATCCAGTCGGCGCGGTCGTCGAACGCGAATTCCGACACGTTGGCGATCGGCTCGGGCGTTCCGCCCGCCAGGTTCACGAGCTCCAGCGTAGTGCCGGGAACGTTGCCGTCACGCGCCGCGCCCGTTGTGGCACCCGCTCCGCCGGCACCTCCCCCTCCCGCTCCTCCCTGCGCGGTCGCGCCAGCGGCGCTGGCCGTCACCGGTGCGGCATGATGCACCGCGATCCAGTCGGACCTGTCGCCCGCAAAGCGGAAGCTGCGCACGTTCTCGAACTCGCGCTTCGTGCCGTCGGCGAGGTTGACGATCGCGAGCTTCGTCGGCGTGGGAGGTGGTGGCGCACCTGCCCCGCCAGCCGCGCCGCCACGTCCGCGTCGAGGCGTGTTCGCGCTGGGATATACGAGGAAGGCGGCCCAGCGGCCGTTCCCGCTGACCGAGAGCGTCGAAGCCGCCGCCGCGTTCTGTCCGCCCTGCCCGCCCGCCGGCGCCGGTTGCTCGCCGACGGCGAACCGCAGCTCCTTCGCGACAGACGCGGTCGTGCGAATCACGACCTCGGCATCACCCTCGTTGGGCGCGAGAACGTACGCGAACCACTTGCCGTCGTTGGACAGCTGGGGCGTACGAATCTGCTTCCACGACATCAGGTCGGTGAGCGTCAGCTGGCGACCGACAGACGCCGGCGGGGTCCAGCGCGAGACCGCCTTGTCGTCCTTCGCGCCATAGGGCAGCGACAGCTGCGCGTTGGCTGCACCCTGCTGGCTGACGGGATTCGCCCGTGCGGGAGCCGGAGCATCCTGGGCGACGACGAACGAAGGGGCGATTGCGAGAGCAGCCGCTGCGATCCGCGCGCGGCTGACGAGGAACGTGCGCATGCTGTTGCCTCCGATTGAACCGTGAGAATAGCGCACCGCGCAGGGGTGCGCCAACGGTTGCCTATGCGCTCTGTGTCCCCTGTGGTTCGGTCACATGACCGCGGAACGCCTGCTGATCTGCGTTCCAACGGAGGGCGTAGTCCGGGACGTCGGTCGGCCGTGGCGGATTCCCCGCAAGCGCGATCAGCTCACGCATCGGCACCGCTTCGCCGCCGCGCGACAGGAACCGGCCCCGGATCAGCCCATGAGCGACGGGTTCCGACCCGCGTTCGAAGCGCTGCTCGAGCAGGATGTATTTGTCGTCCCACCACAGCACGCGGGTCACGATTTCGAAACGCTGGAACAGCCTGAGCGACCTCCGATATTGGATCGTTTGCGCTGTCACCACGGGGTACCAGCCACGTTCGCGGATCGGCGCGTAGATCCCCGCTCGTCGCATCAGATCGAGGCGGCCGAGATCCATCATCGACAGATATTTGCCGTTGTTCACATGGAGAAGCACGTCCAGGTCCGTGGGCATCACCCGAAACGGAGTCCGACACGGACCCAGCGGATCGCATCGGCTCCGGAACCTGCCGAGCGTCATTAGCCAGAGCAGTCTGGCAAGAAGATTCATCGCTGGCCGCTGACCCTCAGGTCGGACGCCGCGGCCGTCGGTCGGCGACGATCTCCGCCACCGCGCGTTCGGTTGCATCCTGCGACGGTGCCAGTCCCCCCACGACGCCGTCGATGTCCGCGTCCGACCGGTTCTGGCTCATCTTCCACTTGCCCTCGAGTCGCGTGATCGCGATCTCGACCCCGACGATCGCGTTCTGCTGCCGCTCGATGTAATCCGCCGGCGCGTCGCTGATGGCCCACGCGGGGTCCCGTTTGCCCTCGTGTCGCGCCACCAGTGCTTGCAGGTGCCGTCGCAGGAATGCGCGATCGTCCACGAATCGCAGCTCGCCGTAGACGTGGACCGCCACGTAGTTCCATGTCGGCACCACCTTTCCGTGCTCGGACTTGGCCGCGTACCACGTGGGGGTGATGTACGCGTCCGGTCCGGTAAAGATCACCAGGGCCTCGCCCAGTCGTGCCAGCGTGTGGTGCGGATTGCCTCGCGCCACGTGTCCCTCCAGCACCCCATGCGGTCCGCGCGTCCGATCGAGCACCAGGGGCAGGTGCGTCGCGAACAGCCCGTCGGCGGACGCCGTGACCAACGCGCCCAGCGGATGAGCCTCGAGGAAGTCCAGCATCACCTCCGGGCGATGCTCGGCGTTGGCGGACGGGATGTACATGAGAGACATCAACATACGTCATTCGCCAGGCGTCAGCATGCGTCATTCGCCAGGCGTCAGCATACGTCATTCGCCAGGCGTCATCTTGCGTCGGCATGCGTCGTTCGCCGGCACGCTCGTCGCTGGCTCGCCGTTGCTGTGGCGAATGAGGGCGTTGCCACGAGAACGACCGATACCTTGACGTTCGACAACAAGCCGCACATGTTCTTGTTGTCGAACGACTAGGTATTATGGCAAATCGCACCGATCTGCTGCAGGGCACGCTCGATCTCCTCATCCTTCGCACGCTGCGCCTCGGGGCGCTGCACGGCTGGGGGATCTCGAAGCGTGTCCGACAGCTCTCCAACGATGTCCTCCAGATCAACCAGGGATCGCTCTACCCCGCGCTCTACCGGCTCGAGGAACGCGGATTCATCAAGGCGGAGTGGGGGATCTCACCGGAAGGACGCAAAGCCAAGTTTTACGACCTCACCGGCAAGGGACGTGAATTCCTCGTAGAGGAGCGCGCGAGCTGGCGCGCCTTTGCCGGCGCAGTCGAAGCCGTGCTGAAGGGCACATGAGACTCCTCAAAATCCTCCGGCGCCGCGCGCACGAGCGCGACATGGACGACGAGATGCGTTTTCACGTCGACATGGAAGCGGCAGACCTCGAACGCATGGGCGTCCCACCGGCGGAAGCCCGCCGCCGCGCGCTGGCCGCGTTTGGCGGCATCCAGCGCTACAAAGAGGAAGGGCACGAGTCCCGCGGCGACTCCTGGCTCGCCGACCTGATGCGCGACTTGCGTTATGCCGCGCGGTCATTGCGACGCGCCCCGAGCTACACGGCTGTCGTTGTCCTCACACTTGCGTTGGGCATCGCGGCCAACACATCCATCTTCAGCGTCGCCAACGGCATTCTCTTCAAGCCGCTTCCCTACCGCGAGCCCGGCAAGCTCGTAGTAGTATCGGACGGGCTCGAGATGATCGGCGCGCCGGAAGCGTTGGTGACCGGGCCCGAGGTCGTACGACTTCGTGCCGAGACGAGATCGTTCGAAGGATTCGCCATCCTGCGCGGCGGCAGCGCTGCCGTCAGCGCGTCTGATGGCGGCGAGCCGCAGCAGGTGACGGCCAACGCCGTCTCGGTGAACTTCTTCCAGCTGCTTGGCGTGGGACCAGACGTGGGGCGAGGCTTCACGGCCGGCGAAGATGCCGTGGGCGTCGCGCCAGTCGCCGTCATCAGCCGGCGGCTGTGGATGCAGCGCTACGGTGCTGATCGCTCGCTCGTTGGCCGGCAGATTCTCGTGGACGGACGGTTAACGACACTCGTCGGCGTGCTTCCGGCCGATTTCCGTTATACGGCGCAACAGTACACGTCGGAGAGCGCGGATGTCTTCGTTCCATACGCCGACACACTGCAACGGATGCCTGTCACCAATCACTCGCTCGGCGTGCTGGCCCGCATCCGCTCGGATGTGCCCGCGGCGCGAGCAGTCGATGAGCTGAAAGCGGTCGCGCGACGGTTGGATCGTGAGGTGTATCGGAGCAGGGGATTCGACTTCAAGGCCATAACGCTGCAGGAGTTGATGGTCCGCCAGGTGCGACCCGCGCTCGTTGTGCTTCTGGTCGCGGTCGGCGTGCTGATACTCATCATGTGCGCGAACCTCGCGGTGCTGGTGCTCGTGCGAACCTCGATGCGCGAGCGCGAGCTCAGCGTGCGACGCGCGATCGGCGCGAGCAATGGACGCGTCACACGCCAGATCCTCACGGAAATGCTGATGTTGTCGGTCGGCGGCGGCGTGACGGGGGCGCTCCTGGGGACGTGGGCACTCAAGGCGCTGCTCGCGCTGGCGCCCGGGGCCTTGCCCCGTCGTGCGGAGATCGGCATCGACGTCACGGTCCTCGCGGTGACGCTCCTGGTCTCGCTCGTCGTTGGCGTCGTCATCGGTCTGGCGCCGGTCGTGCATTCCGCGCGCAGTGACATCGCGAACGTCCTGCGCGAGAAGGCACCGTCGCGCTCCGGCAACGCGCTGCGCCGCGGTCTGGTGCTGCTGCAGCTCGCGTTGTCGATGGTGCTCCTCGCGGGAACCGGGCTCCTGCTCGGAAGCTTCGTGCGACTCACCCGAGTGGATCCGGGGTTCAATCCTGACCACGTGCTCGCCATCGAGCTGATGGCCAGCCGCTCCAAATACGGGTCCGGCCAGCCGGTCGCGAATCTCATCACGCGTTACGCGGAGGCGTTGCGCTCCACGCCAGGAGTCACCGCTGTTGGAGCATCCACGGCGCCGCCCTTCCTGGGGATGCAGGATCAGAACGGTTTCTCAGTCCCGCGATCGCCCACGAACACCGGCGACCCGCAGAAGGACTTCGTGCTGGTGGATGCGGGCGGAGTGTCGCCCGGTTGGATGCAGGCAGCGGGCGTCACACTGGTGGAAGGACAGGAGTTCGGTCCCGAGCACACCGACAGCGCGAGCGCGCGTGTCGTGATCATCGACGACCTGTTGGCCAGACGGTATTTCCCGCAGGGCGGCGCAGTGGGACAGATGGCGAACGTCAACGGCGACATGCTGCGTGTGCTGGGCGTCGCACGCCATGTGCGGATGGGCGATCTGCGCGAAGCCGGCCGCGAGCAGGTGTGGGTGCCGCATGCCTATCGCGCGTACCGCTACGTGTGGATCGCGGTAAGGGTCGACGGCACGTGCGCTGGCGCGGCGAGCGCCGGTTGCGATCCGCTCCGGCTGGTGCCGGCAATGCGACAGGCTATTCGCGGCGTGGACGCTGACCAACCCATCGTTTCCGTCTCTCGCATGAGCGATACGGTGCGCGACTCGCTCGCCGAGCGTCGCCTGGTGCTGATCCTCGTGGGCGGATTCGCAGGCGCAGCGCTGTTGCTCGCGGCACTCGGCGTCTACGGCGTCACGGCCAGCGCGGTAACGCAGCGGACCCGTGAGCTGGGGATTCGCATGGCGCTTGGCGCGAATCGACCCGCAGTGATCTGGTCGGTGCTCAGCGCTCCAGCAGTTCTGGTTGGTGCGGGACTCGTACTCGGGCTCGCGGGCACGTTCGTCCTGGGCCGCGCGCTCGAACGACTGCTCTATGGAGTGCGGCCCACCGATCCGCTCACCTTGGGTCTCGTCGCGCTGGTGCTGCTGGTGGTCGCTCTCATCGCGAGCTGGGTTCCCGCACGACGCGCCACACGTGTCGATCCAATGGTTGCGCTACGCGCCGAGTGAGGGCTCAGGTGAACGGCGCTCGGCGCTGCCGCAGCACCTCGTACACCGCGATGCCAGCGCTCGTGGACAGGTTGAGCGAGCGCACGCGCGGCGAGAGGATGGGCATGGCCAGGAACCGCTCGCGATAACGCTCGTGCAACGCCGTCGGGAGACCGCCGGTCTCCCGACCGAAGATCAGCACGACGTCCTTCGCCGCGCCGAGCGGCGCGTCCCACAGCAGGCGCGTCGCTTTGGTCGAAAAGAACCACGCGTCGCCGAGTCCGGGCAGTTCGGACTCGAACGCCTCCCAGCTGGGCCATACTCGCCGGTCCACGTATTCCCAGTAGTCCAGGCCGGCGCGCTTCACCTCGCGCTCGTCGAGCGAGAAGCCCAGCGGCTTGATGAGATGCAGCGTGGCGCCGGCCGCGAGGCAGGTCCGGCCGGTGTTCCCGGTGTTCCAGTGGATTTCGGGATGCACGAGCACGACATGGATCGCCATCAGTCACACCTGGTTGAGCGGCACGTCGCGGTGCTCGCCCAGCACGGCTTTCGCGATCTCGCGCGGTCGCGCGCGGAATGAGCTTTCCGCCTCGACGTCCACGTTGCGAAAGCGATCGAAGCGAAAGGTGCGCGGTTCTCCACGCAGATGGTCGAAGCCGAGCAGATACCACGCGGGGAAGTTGATGAGGAGCGCATGTGGCTCGACGCGACGCTGCGAGCTCTCGCCCGTCTCCTTCACATAGTCGGCGCGAATCACCGACTCGCGAACAAAGGCCACCTGCAGCCGGCGCATCGACGCGGCGTCGGGGCGGACGTACGTGCTCCGCACGTTGAGCGACGCCTGCCGGCCGATGAAGATCCGCTCCCGCAGTGGCGCGATCTTCCGGCGCTCGCTGGTCGGAAACGCGTCCACGATTTTCTTCCGCGCCCGCGAGACCTCCGTGGCGAACATCGGAAACGCCAACTTCTCGCTGATGGCCAGACTCAGGAGTGTGCACAGTGCTTCCTCGCTGGACAGCAGCACCTTGCCCAGGCCCCAACTGGCATGCAGACGCACCCCGCCGCCGCGCCCGCGATCGGCCTCGATGGGATAGCCACGCTCGCGCAGGTGATCGATGTCGCGAAACACGCTTCGCGTGCTCACACCAAGCTCGCGCGCCAGGTCGGCGACGATGATGCCGGGCCTGTCGCGCAGGACGCGGGTCAGGAGGTCGAGACGGTCGAGGCGGCTCACGCTAGGCAGGCAAGGTAGAATGAAAGCTGACAGAATATGTCATGGTTCTCGTTAGCATGGCCAGACCACACCACACGAGGAAGCCATGACGAGGAATACGAGCATCCGGAGCTACCATGTCGTCATCGACGCGCCGGCCGAAGCCATCTTCGACTTCGTGAACGAGGTGAGTAACCTTCCCCGCTGGGCGATTCACTTCTGCAAGGGGCTGCGGCTGGTGGAGGGTGGCGCGATGGTCACGACGTCCACGGGAGAGCTCTACTTCGGTGTCACCGGTGACCGGGATCTGGGCGTGCTGGACTGGTGGGCCGGCCCCGATATGCAGAGCGCCGAACGCTGGCCGACGCGCGTGGTGGGTCTGCCCGATGGCAGGTCCCTGTATCAGGTGACCGCGCTGCTCACGGAGCCCCTGCCGCCCAACATCGATCAGTTATTTGCCGACGAGCTCGGAATGCTCAAGAAGCTGGTCGAGGAGCAACCGGTCGCCGCGTGACAGCACGCGCGAAGAGCAAGCGGCGCTGCGCCTGGGCCCGCGCCCCACTCGACATCGAGTATCACGATAGCGAGTGGGGCGTGCCCGAGCACGACGATCGCGTGCTGTTCGAGTTTCTCCTGCTCGAGGGCGCGCAGGCCGGCCTCAGCTGGTCGACCATCCTGAAGAAGCGTGAGAACTATCGCAAGGCATTCGCGGGCTTCGATCCGGCGAAGGTGGCCCGGTTCAGCGAGTCGCGCGTGAAAAAGCTGCTGGCGGATCCTGGCATCGTGCGCAACCAGCTCAAGGTGCGGAGCGCCATCACCAACGCGCGCGC
>DASTVV010000039.1:0-60727 GCA_035758925.1 Gemmatimonadaceae bacterium | reverse complement strand
CGTCGTCACGCTCGCGCATACCGGCCCGACGGTCACGCCAACGGTAACCAGTTTCGTGATCCCGGCCGGTGCGACGTACGGGACATTCGACGTTCAGACCAGTGGAGTCGGCGTCGACAGCATCATCGCCTCGGCGAGCGGGTTTCTCTCGGACACGACGGTGCTGCTCGTGACGACACCGCACTTCGTCGTGCCCGACACGAGCATCGAAATGGAGCGCGGCGGCAGCTTCTTTCGTATCGACGTGGCCGACTCACTCGGCAACACGTTCAACACGCGCGACACGCTCGTCCTCACCGGGTCCTCGTCGGATTCGTCCGTCGTGATTCCTTTCGACCCGGGCTCCATCGCCGATCTCATTCCGGCGACATGGCGCAACGGGTTCGTGAGAACCCGAATGCAGGACACCGGCACCGTGACAATCACGATCAAGGAGACGTCGGGTCTTGTGGTTCCCCTCGTGGTCAGCTTCACGGCGAAGCTGAACTCGTCCTTCAGGCTCACGCCGTCCAGCTACGACGAATACGATCTGAAAGCGCTCGGGCTCAAGCAGCGGACGCTCAATGGGTACAAAGCGTCCAGCAACAGCGGCGATCTCTTCCTTCCGAAATTCTCCTCCACGGACACGAGCGTGCTTCGCCTGGGGACGATCGATCCGCTCGACCCGAGCATTCTGCAGTACGTCGTCGGTGGCTCGAAGCCGGGATCTGCCTCGGTCGTCGTGACGGGGCCAGGGCACGTGCCAGCCGTCTCGCCGCCGATTCAGGTTGGAGTCCCACGACTGCTGTTCGTACGCCTGCCGGACACGGTGTCCGTCGGCCGGCAGGACTTCATCCGTGTGGAGCTCACGGACCACACGTCCCGCTTTCGCGTCACGGACGCTCCCGTGCGAGTACGCATCGAAGAGGCGGACGGGGGAATGATCCCGTCCGACGCCGACATACCCGCCGGCTCACTGCAGACCGGCAACGTCCCGGTCACCTTTACGCGCGCTGGATCGCTCAGGCTCGTCGTTTCCGAGCTTTCCATTGGCGAGACGGTGTACAGGCCCGACACCGCGAGGCTCACGGTTTCGGCGCCTTCTCCCAAAACCATTCGGCTGCCCGTGTCAGGGACAGTAGGCCTGGGGCAGCGAGTGCATCTCCCGGTGACGCGCCTGTATTACCCGGCGGGTGACACGTCGTCGGCCAGTGTCGCGACCCGCACGGGTCGCACGCAGGTCCCGGGCATGCTCTCACACAGCGAGATCACACTGGCGGTTGTCGGACGGCGCACCGGTGAAGACTTCGTGGTCGTCAGCGGGCCTGGCCTGGCTGGGGACTCCACGCGGATCCTTGTGACTGAAGGAAGGATGTCGCTGTATGTGGAGCAGGAGGACTCGCTGCGAGTCGGCCACACCTACAGGATGGTGCTGGCGTCGACGGATTCCACGAACGCGGTACGCAGCGTGGATAGCGAGACGCTCATCGCGGTCGCGACCTCGGGCGGTGTCACCGTGACGGACTCGACCGGCGCCACACTGAGCAGCATACGTCTCATTCCCGGTGCCGCCTATTCCGCGACGCAGGTGTTGCTGAAGGCCCAGACGGCGGGCGAAGCAACCGTGACATTGAGCAGACCTGGATACGTCCCGCTGAAACGGGCGCTGACCGTGAAGCCCTAGGGGTGCCCTATCCCTTGTCGCCCGTCCCCAGTATGCTAGCCACAGCGAACTCCAACGACGGGAGGCTCAGCGATGTGGAAGGACTTCAAGGCATTCCTGATGCGCGGCAACGTCCTGGACCTTGCCGTCGCAGTCGTTATCGGCGCGGCGTTTGGCGGCGTCGTGAAGTCCCTCGTCGACGACGTCATCATGCCGCCGATCGGGCTCGGGCTCGGGAAGGTGGACTTCTCCAACCTGTATCTGCTGCTCCAGGACGGCACGAAGGCGGCGCCGCCGTACGCGTCGCTCGCCGAGGCGAAAGCCGCTGGTGCGGTGACGCTCAACTACGGCGTCTTCCTCAACAGCGTCTTCGGCTTCCTGATCATCGCGGCCGCCGTCTTCATCCTGGTGCGCGCGGCCAACAGGATGTACAGCAAGCCGGTTCCGGCCGCGCCGAACGAGAAGACGTGCCCGTTCTGCGCGACCCCGATCCCGGTCGCGGCCACTCGCTGCCCGCACTGCACGTCGCAGCTTGAAGGCGCCAGCTCGCGCCCCGTGGCACAGGCGGCCCCAGTTGCAGCCCGAAGCTAAGCTCGCAGCTGATAGCTCACAGCTGTCAGCTCAGAGCTATATCGCGAAAGGCTTTGCCCGATATAGCTCTGGGCTGTGAGCTGTCAGCCATCAGTTGTCAGTTCTCACATTCCGGTCAGCTTCTTCTGCAGCTCCTGGCCCTTGTCAATGTGCTTCTGCACCACCGGGCCCGTCTTGGTCAGCAGATCCTTGAGCTCTGGTGTGGTGGCCGTGGCGGCGAGGTTCTGGACTTCGGTGAGCATCTTCTGGTGCGCCTCGACCGCGTGGTTCACGAACGCCGTGTCGAACACCGCCTTGTCCATCGACTTGAACCGCTCCAACGCCGCCTGAGCGTCCTGCGCGCTCATGTCGTTCGCCGGCATCTGGGCCGTCATGTTGGCCTTTTTCTCCAGTTCGGCGAACTCCTTGGCGTTTGCCGTGTGGTCGGCGACCAACATCCGCGCGTACGACTTTACGTCGGCCTTGTTCGCCTTCGTCTCCGCCAGTTTTGCCAGCGCAATCTCGGACGAGTCAGCCGATGCGACCTTCGCGACGATGTTCGATTCCGTCAGGAGTGGCGCCGGTGGTGTCGGCAGCGGCGCGGGCGTCGCCGCCGCGGCGCTTGCTCCCACGCTCGCCGAGTCGACGATGGCAGTGTCCTTCTTGCTGCAGGCAGCGATCGACAGGACCATCAGGGCCACGGCAGTTGGGGTTCGCATGTTCGCCTCGCTGTGGTAAAGGGGATACGTCGCGTGTCGGCCAGTCCGGCACACGGTCTTCGCGTTCCTGCGCGTCGATCCCGGCTGTTGTATCAATTGCCGTGCTCACCCGCTGGCGCTTGTCGGTGAGCGCACCGAGCACAGCAGCGGAGTCGGTGCGGGTGCAAACAAAAGGACACATTCAGCCCGGAGGCTGAACGTGTCCTGATTGTCGCTGACCGCTCTCTATTTCGTTCTGGATCTCGACCGCGATCTCGACCGCGATCTCGAACGCGGCGGCACCTTCGCTCCTTTCTTGCGCGCTTCGGACAACCCGATCGCGATCGCCTGCTTCCGGCTCGTGACGCGACCGCCCTTTCCGCTTCTGCCGCTCAGCAGCGTTCCCTGGTTCCGTTTCCGCATCGCTGTTTCGACGGATTCGCTTGCGACGAGTCCGTACTTCCGCCCACCCCGAGTGCTCCCTCGGGCGGTGGTGGTTTTCGTGTACCGTCCCACGCTGCCTCGTTTGGTCGTGGCCTTCCGGTATCTCCGCGTCGTGGATCGCTTCGTGGTTGCCATCGTCGATTCCCGTTGAGGTGAATTCGAGCGGCGAAGACGCTCGATCTCCTCGCGCACGAACTCGCCTGCCTGGCGCTTCACAACCGGTACTCGGTATCCGTGCCGCGAGAGCGGCCTTCAAGGCCCGCAGGCGTCGTGCCGTTGCCGGACAAGTACCGCACGAACCAGTCGCGCGAGAGACGCGCGACTTCCTCGAGCGTTCCAGGTTCCTCGAAGAGATGCGTCGCGCCCTCCACGATCTCGAGTCGCACGGGCGCGCGCATGCGTGTCTTGGCCCACTCGTTCAGCTCGATCACCTGCTCGTCGTGGCCGCCCACGATCAGCAGCGTCGGAGCGCGCACGTGCGCGAGTGCTTCGCCCGCGAGGTCCGGGCGGCCGCCGCGCGACACCACCGCGCCCACGAGGTCGGGCCGCTCCGCAGCCGCCACAAGAGCGGCACCGCCTCCGGTGCTCGCGCCGAAGAGTCCAACCTTCATGGACTCGGTCCTGCGGTCTCGCTGGATCCAGTCCATTGCGCCGATCAAGCGGTCGGACAGGAGGCCGATGTCGAACCTCAATGCGCGCGTACGGTTGTCGACCTCCTCTTCCCGGTTCGTCAGGAGGTCCATGAGAAGGGTAGCGATGCCGGCGTCCGCGAGCGTGCGGGCCACGAATCGGTTCCGTGGACTGTGGCGGCTTGATCCGCTGCCGTGCGCGAACAACACGATTCCACGCGGCCTGCCAGCTCTCGCAGCGGCTGTCCCTCCCGCGAGTCGCGGGCCCGTTGACGGAACCGTCAGCGTCCCCTCGAGCGTGACGTCTCCAATCGGGATCGAGACGTTGACCTCCTCCGACCCGCCGACTCGGCGTGGTCCGCCGGCCGCGCCTTCCTGGTTCGCGCGCGTCGATTCGCGCTCGCGGTGCGCCTGCTCGAGGATCTCGCGAACCTCCTCGTCCGACGTCTGGTCGAAGTTCTCGTACCAGTAGCCGACGGCGACGAACGGCTCGGGCCTCTCGATGCATATCACATCGTCCGCCGTCGACCGCAGGGACGAGCACGAATCGGGGGCGCCCACCGGGACCGCAACTACGAGCTGGCTTGGCTGCTGCGCGCGCAGCGCCTGGGCGGCTGCCTGCATGGAGGCGCCTGTCGCGAGACCGTCGTCGACCAGGATCACGGTCCGGCCGCGCACCGCCGGGAACGGGCGATCGTCGCGGTACTGCCGCTCCCGCCGCTCCAGCTCGCGGCTCTCGGCCTCGACAGCGGCGCTAACGTCCTCGTCCGTGAGTCCGAGCGCCCGGACGATCTCGTCGTTCACGACGCGGACGCCGCCCGACGCGATCGCTCCCATCGCAAGCTCGGGCTGCATCGGCGCGCCCAGCTTCCGCACGACAAAGACGTCGAGTTCTGCCCCGAGCGCGCGCGCAACTTCATATGCGACAGGTACTCCGCCGCGCGGTAGGGCCAGGACGAGCGTATCGCGCTTCGCATAACGGGCGAGTTGTCGCGCGAGCTGCTGGCCAGCTTCTGATCGATCGCGAAATGGAGCACGCACCGGGACCCTTGGTTGCTTCTCATGTGGAGAACTGCATTTGCTCTGCCACACGTGAAGAAAAGGTCAGCGCAGAGTAACCATCGTTCAGCACGAAGATTTCGGTTTCTTTTCCGGATTGCGCGAGTTGTGTCTCACCAGCATCTTCATCGCGCGATTCGATCTCACGGTGTTGATCGAAACGTGATTGCTCGATGAAAACGCGAGAGCGGATCACCGAGCGATCTCCTTCAGGGAGTTTGACCCCTGGGGGACGGCTGCGGGGTCGCTGGCCGCAGCTAGTAGCTCCACTCGAGGAAAAATAGAACGGAGCACTCGGGCCGTAACCGTGCGACTCGAGTAAGGGAAGTCAGCCGGGCCACGCACGACGTGGCGTCAAACCGACGACTGAATCCCGCCAGCGGTGAAGGGCCCCCTAGGGACTGCGTGCAGACCTTAGGGGGCTCATCATTTTCAGCTCAGCCGTGCCGTGGACCGATTCCCCGCAGCACCTGCTCCGCCAGCTTCCTGTCCTCGGCCGTGATGTAGTCCTCGCCCTGCGCCACGCGATACGATGCGAGTACCTCATCGCACAGATCGCGGAGCCGCCGATGTGTGCGGCGGTCGCCGCCGCGCTTGCGTCGCGGGCCACGCTGACCGCGGCCCGAGCGTGCTGAAGTCGATGCGTACATCATGATTCAATGGGTTGAACTGCGTTGAATCGTGCTTACGTCTGCCGACCCCGGCCTCTAATGCACGCGACGAGCCAGCGAGCTGGCCCGCATTTCGCCTTGTGCCCCCCTATGGTCCAGCCCCGCACCATTCTCCTACTGACGACACTCTGGTTGAGCTCGGGTTGCGGTGGGGAAAAGCAGCTCGCGTTCGGCGACGTCACCCGCTCCTGGGACCCCAGTGGTTTGAAAGAAGTCGTAGGCGTTGACGCCGATGTTCTCCGCGGCGGGATGAAGCGTGCGCTGGAAACCAGGCCACCGTACGCGACCGACGAACAATGGCGTCACGTGGCGCGCCTCTATGCCAGCTATCACGCGTCACCGCTCTGGATCGATGACCGAGGCGTGGTCGAGGATCGCGCACACACCATGGTGAATGCGCTTGCCAGCGCGACTGGCGACGGCATCCGCATCGACGACTTCCCACTGCTCGAGCTCGTTGCTTATCTCGACACGCTCGGGAGCACCAGGCGGCCGACGCCGCAGCAGATCATCCGCACCGATCTCCTGCTCACCACGTCCTACGCGGCACTTGGTGAGGACTATCTCACCGGGCAGATCGATCCCAAGACTGTCTCGCAGAGCTGGCACATCGACCCGCGCGAGGAGGAAGTGGACAGTGCCCTCGTGCGCTCGTTGCGCGATCCGGATCTCGCGAAGGCCATCGAGCGCATGCGTCCACAGGAGGAGGACTATCGGCTGCTGCGGGGCGCGCTCGACACGTACCGCAAGATCGTCGCGGCCGGCGGCTGGGTCCCGATCGCAACCAACGGCTCGCTCGCGCGTGGCGACCGGGACCCGGTGAAAGTGCCGGCGCTCCGTGCCCGATTGCGGCAGGAGGGCTACGAGACGGGAAGTGGCGACGTCTATGACGACGCGCTTGCCGCCGCCGTCGCTCAATTCCAGGCGCGCCACGTGATTGCGGTGGACAGCGCGGTGGGACCGGAGACACGTGACGCTCTCAGTGTCCCGGCATCGTTCCGGCTTTCTCAGGTGGCTGCCAACCTCGAGCGCTATCGCTGGCTGCCGCGTACGCTGGGCGACAAATACATCCTGGTGAACGTTCCCTCATTTCGTCTCGAGGGCCACGAGGGCGGCAACACTACTATAGAAATGAAGGTGATCGTCGGCGCGGAGTACGAGGGACGTTCGACGCCGGTCTTCAGCGACAGCATGGAGCTCGTCGTCTTCCGTCCATATTGGGACGTGCCGCCAAGTATCGCACGGAAGGAGATTCTCCCGAATGGCGTGCCCGAAGGCTACGAGATGAGCTACCGCGGCGGAGAGCCGCATCTGCGCCAGCGCCCCGGACCGAAGAACGCGTTGGGCCTCGTGAAATTTCTCTTCCCGAACGACTTCAACGTCTATCTGCACGACACACCGCAAGACGAGCTCTTCAAGAAGGACGTGCGCGCGTTCAGCCACGGGTGCATTCGGCTGGAGAAGCCAGCCGAACTGGCGCAGTGGGTGCTCGGCTGGGACGCGGAACGCGTGAACGCCGCGATGGAGCATGGCCCGAACGCCCGACACGTCACGTTGCCGCGCAAGGTCCCGGTCTACATCACCTACATGACCGCGTACGTGCGCGACAGCGCGGTGTGGTTCGCGAACGACTTGTACCATCGCGACGACCAGCTGGTGCAGGCAGTAGCTGGTGGCGCGATGCCGTCCGGGGCGGCCGTACGCGCTGTCGCAGCGCTCCGAAAGCTCACGCAGTAAGGCTGGAAAGCTGGCCCTACGGCTTCCCCGCCTGGATCACTCCTGCCTTGAATGCCTTGTCCGGATATTTCGGCGCCGCCGGCACCGGAACCGGTTTCTTGCGAATCTCTTCCTTCAAGTACGCAATCGCCGCGTCGAGCTGCTTGTCTTCGCCCCTGAACGTCGCGAATGGCGGGTTGTCGACGGCGACGTCGGGATCAACTCCGTGGCCTTCGATGAGCCACGCGCCCTCAGGACCGTAGACGCCGTTCTCGGCCGCCGTGGCGATGCCGCGATCCACCATCGCGTTCGACCCCGACAGCCAGATCTCGCCGCCCCACGTGCGGGTGCCGATCACCTTTCCCATCCCCAGGCGACGGAAGCCCTCAGCGAACGCTTCGCCATCCGACGCCGTCCACTCGTTCGCGAGCACCACCATGTGTCCCCGGAAGGCGCTCTGCATGTTCCAGTACGGCTGCCCCACGCGCGGCTGCCAGTACATCCACGCCTTCCGCAGCAGTCGACCGAGAATCCACGAGTCGATGTTGCCGCCGTTGTTGTTGCGGACGTCGATGATCAGCCCCTCGCGGTCGAACACGGGATAGAACTCGCGCGCCCACTCGGCGATGTTGTTCGTGCCCATGGCCCGCAGGTGGACGTATCCGATCTTCCGGTTCGACTGCTGTTCCACCACCAGCCGGCGCGAGTACTCCCATTCGTCGTACCGCAGGTCGAAGTCGCGCGCCTGAGAAACCGGCACGACAACGATCTGTCGCGACCCGGACGAACCACGGACGCCGAGCAGCACCTGCCTGTCCACCTGGCCGCGAAGGAGCTGGCCGATGTCGGCAGCGGACGATACGGGTGCGCCGTTCACCGACTCGATGACGTCGCCGACACGGACGTTCACGTTCGGCTGCGCCAGCGGGCTCAATTCGTTCGGGATGTCCGGATCGCTCGCGTAGACGTGCGCGACGCGGAATCCACCCTGCACCTTCTCGAAGGTCGCACCAAGCGATGCGACCGCCACCGTATCGCGTCCGCCGCGGATGTCGCCGCCACCGACGGACGCGTGCAGCGCCGACAGCTCGCCGATCATCTGCGAGATGAGGTCGCTCAGCTCGCCACGGTCGGTGACGCGCGAGACCAGCGGCTCGTACCGCGCGCGCATCGCCTTCCAGTCCACGCCATGCATGTTCGCGTCGTAGAACCAGTCGCGGTGCAGGCGCCAGGCGTCCACGAACATCTGACGCCACTCGTCGCGCGGATCGAAGCGGATCTGCCAGCTGGCGAGATCGACCTTCGCCTTGGACAGATCCGTGGGCGCCTTGGCCGCCGCGTCCAGCACGTAGAAGTCGTTCGCGCGACGGACCAGCACTTTCTTGCGGTCGGCCGACAACTCGAACGACCGGATGTCCTCCATGAACGTCTCGAGCCGCGGCTGCTTGTTCGTCACCTCGAGCGTCTGGAGACTGCTGCGCCCCTGCGGGGTGCTCGCGTCAGCGGTGAGGAGATACAACCGCTTGCCGTCGTGCTCGAGCGCGCGGTAGTTGCCGTTGGGGATCGGTACTTCCATCACCCGCGTCTGGATCCCGGTGAGATCCACGCTCGTGGCAGACGCGTTGTCTGCTTTCTTCGACGTGTCGCCGGCCAGCGTGACGGATAGCTCGTCGTCCGGCTGGAATGGCGAGCGCTCCCCCGGACGCATCGAGACCTGGTACAGCTTGGTCTGCTTGTCGAAGTACGGCTCCGGCCCGCGGTTGCCCCACGGCGCGCCAACCAGCGACTGGAAGAAGCGGTTGGACAGGAAGTAGATCCACTTGCCGTCAGGTGACCACACGGGATCGTCGCTGTCGTAGCGGTCCGACGTGAGCGCGGTTGCCTTCCCGGTCGCCACTTCGTAGAGCCAGATCTGGCCGAACCCGTTGTCGGCGCCCACGCCGTACGCCAGCCACTTCGAGTCCGGCGACCACCGCGCGGCATAGATGTCGCTCGTCTGGCTGTCGAGAATCTTCTTCGTCTGCTTCGCGGCCACGTCGGTGAGGAAGAGACGCTGGAGCTTGTCGGAGTGCAGCACGTACCTGCCATCCGGCGACGAGATGCCATCCCAGCGCATGATCGTCGCGTCGTTGGTCAGCTGGTCGCGCTGGCCGATGCCGTTCGCGGGCAGCTTCCAGAACTCGTTCTCGCCGGATTCGTCGCCGACCGCAAGAAGGTCCTTGCCGCTCGGGAAGAACTTCGCCTGACGGAAGCGGACACTCTTGTTGGGCAGCGCTTCGACGATGCGGCCCGCACCCTGCTGCACTGGCAGCACGAATACCTGGCCCCGGACGGTGAACACGACGCGGTCGCCGTTGGGAGAGATGTGGAAGTCCGTGATCCACTCGGTGGGATTCTTGATCCAGCGCTCACGCAGCTGATCGAAGTCCGAGATCAGGCGGATGGGCACGAGGCGGTCCACGTTCGACGCGATGTCGTAGAGATGAATGTCCGCGCCCAGCTGATAGACGATGCGGCCGTTGTTCAGCGACGGCGACAGGACGTCGAACCCACCCGCGTGCCGAGTGTGCTGGCGCGCGTCACGCCCGTCGGTGGTCATGGACCAGAGGTTCATCGTGCCGTCGCGGTCGGACGCGAAGTAGATGCGCCCGTTCCACACCATCGGTGTGCGCGACGTTCCGGCGTAGTCCGCGGTCATCGGCGTCGCTTCAGTGTTCTGTCCAGACGCGAAGCGCCAGATGTTCTGCGCTGTCCCGCCCTTGTAGCGTTTGGCGTAGCTGCCCTGAAACGGCAGCCGCGTGAAGAAGAGGTTGCCCGCGTCGTCCACGACGCCATCGGACGCCTGCGCCAGCGGGATGAGCCGCGTCGCCTGCGTCTTCAGGTCCACCAGCGCGAGCTGCGTGTTGGGCAGGCCGGAGAATCGTCGTGTGGAGTAAAGGATCTCGCCGCGGGGCGTCCACCCGATGACGAGCGCGTTGCCACCCTCGAACGTGCGGCGTACCGGCGGGCCGGGGTTCGCCAGTTCCATCGTGTAGACCTCGTTCGGACCCTCGTAGGCGGCGGAGAACGCCAGCGTCCTGCCGTCCGGCGAGATGAACGGTCGCGACTCCGCGGCCGGGTGCGTCGTGAGCCGCTGCGCGACGCCGCCGGCAACGCCTACAGTCCACAAGTCGCCCTCGGCGGCGAAGACGATCTGGTCGCGGGAGAGCGACGGCTGGCGGTAGTAGCCAAGGGATTGCGCCGACACGTTCGACGCGGCGAAGGCGAGGAGAAGGACGGAGAGTCTCATGGGATAATGTTGCGACAAAGGCCGGAGGGCTGATAGCTCACGTGACCATTATTTGACACTGTCCATGCGGCATCGGTTGACGCGTTGTCGGCCATCTCCTCAAGACGAACCGCTAATCCCGTCTCGTCCGTGACAAGCTGTTGACCGTGAGAGTTGACTTTCCCGGGCGCCATCAGACTTTCCCCGGATGCCTCTCCCGCGCATCGTCGTCGAGTATCCGCCGTGGGTATCCGAGATCATCGACTGGGACCGGCCGCTCCATGACGATATAGATCGGATGGGCCTGGCCATCCGGTTGGCGAAAGAGAACGTCGAGCGCGGCACCGGCGGGCCGTTCGGCGCCGTGATCGTCGAGCGCGAGAGCGGCAGACTCGTCTCCGTCGGGACGAACTGCGTCGTGCCACTCAACAACTGCACGCTGCACGGCGAGATGGTGGCGTTCATGATGGCGCAACAGCGCCTGCGATCCTACACACTCGCTGCGCCGGGCATGCCGGAGCACGAGCTGGTCACGTCGTGCGAGCCGTGCGCCATGTGCCTTGGCGCCGCGCTCTGGAGCGGCGTACGACGCATCGTCACCGGCGCGGCCCGTGAGGATGCCACGCGGCTCAACTTCGAGGAGGGGCCCGTGTTCCCGCAGTCGTACGCGTACCTGGAAGACCGCGGCATCTCGTTCACGCGCGGCGTGCTGCGGGACGAGGCCCGCGCGGTGCTCGACTGGTACCGTTCACGCGGCGGTGTGATCTACAACGCATGAGCGGCGCCCTCCTCGAGCTGCTGGATCTCATCGCACGGTGGGTGCACGTGATTGCCGGCATCATGTGGATCGGCAACTCGATGCTCTTCAACTGGCTCGACCGCAACTTGCGTCCGCGATCGGAGCCCGACAGCTACGGCGACATCTGGCTGATCCACAGCGGCGGGTTCTATCTCGTCGAGAAGAACAAGGGCGAACGCGTGCCCGGAGGGGTGCGCCTGCCGAACCCCCTGCACTGGTTCAAGTGGCAGGCGTACACCACGTGGCTCACCGGCGCCGCGCTTCTCATCATCGTCTACTACCTGGGTGGCCGCGCGCTGCTGGTTGATCCGGGCCGCGCCGCGGTCAGCGCGCCCACGGGCGTCGCGATCGCCGTCGGCACGATCCTCGGCGCGTTCCTTCTCTACGAGATCGTGTGGCGCACCATCGGACGCGTGAAGCCGATCGTCGCTGGCGGCGTCTCGCTCGCGGTGCTGCTCGGCAGTGTCGAGCTGCTTCTCAGGACGCTGAGCGGACGCGCCGCCTTCCTTCACGTTGGCGCGATGCTCGGAACGATCATGGCCGGCAATGTCGCCTTCACCATCATGCCGTCGCAGCGTGAGCTGGTCGCGGCACTGCGAGCTGGCCGCGCGCCGTCGCAGGAGATCGCCGACCGCGCAAAGACACGCTCGATCCACAACAACTATCTGACGTTCCCGGTCATCATTCTCATGATGGCCGCGCACTTCCCGTCACTCTACGCGGGCCGCGGCGACGTCACCCTCCTCACACTGATCGCCGCCGGCGCGGCCGTGCGACATGTGCTGAACATCCGCTTCACATATCGCCGCTGGAGGCCGGCACTAGCCACGGTGCTCGTCGCCGGGACGGCGATGCTTGCCGCGGAGCTGGGAGCATTCGGCCGGCGCTCGGCGGCGCCAAATGCGACCGCCCCGCTTCCTGCTCGCGCGGACTTTGCGGACGTCCATCGCGTGATCGATCGCCGGTGCGCCGCCTGCCACTCCTCGACTCCATCGGACGTCTCGCTTGGTGTCATGCCCGCCGGCGTCGCGTTCGATACGCCGGAGCAGATCCGTGCACTGGCGACACGGATCAATGAGCGCGCCGTCGTTCAGCGCACCATGCCGCCGGGGAACAAGACGCGCATCACCGACGCGGAGCGCGCGCTCCTGGCGCGCTGGATCGCGGACGGGGCAAGCATCAAGTAGCCAACTGACAGCTGATAGTTCACAGCTGTCAGCGGACAGCTATATCGCGTCGAGATCCGCCCACCATAGTTCCAAGCGCACGGCTGTGAGCAGTCAGCTTGCACCCATGGCGCGAAGAAGCGTCGCCCGACATAGCTATCGGCTATAAGCCGTCAGCTGTCTGCTCTGAGCTGGCAACGCTCACGATCCTCTGTACGTCGTGTACCCATACGGCGAGATGATCACCGGCACGTGGTACGCGCGCTCCGGGTCGGACACGTCGAACGTCACGGTGATGTGTGGATGAAACGGCTGCACGCCGCGCGATAGCCAGTACGCTCCGGTCTCGAAGGTCAGCTCGTAGACGACGGCGTCCACCGTCGGCAGGCGAGGCGCGAAGTCCTTGAGGCGTCCGTCCGCGTCGGTCACGCCAGCGCCAAGCGTGGTGCGGCGCCCGTCCACCAGGGACGAAAGCACGACACGTACTCCTGCCGCCGGCTTCCCGTTCGCCACATCCAGTATGTGCGTGGAGATCATGTCGTCCTCGATGCCGCCGTGTCGTGCTGAAGCAGCCTTTCCAGTCGCAGTCGCGTGATCTTTGCCTGTTCGTCGGCCGCGACGCGCAGTTCTGTGTCGGCGTCGTTCCGCATCCTTCGCTCCAGGCTCGCCAGGATTTCCGGCGCCGTCTTGCCCGTCGCGAAGATCAGGAAAACATACCCGAACCTGCGCTCGTACTCGTGGTTCAGCTCGACGAGTCGGCGACGCGTTTCGGCCGACGCGTCGCGCGACGCCGACTGTTCGTCGCGCGCCCAGCCGCTCGCTCGGTCACCGATGCGTGGATGGTGGCCGAATGCCTCGAGCCAGTCCGAGCGATCGAGAGATCGCCAGACGGCGTCCGCCGCCGTATACAGCTGCTCCGCGCTCTCGAACGGGCGACGCGCCGAGATCGCGGCCGACCACCGCGCCGATCCGCAGCAGGCTCCGAGCTCCCGCTCGGCGACGTCGCGCGGCGCCGAGTTCAGCTCGTCGAGCGTCACACGATGGTCCCGTAGAGCCGCAAACGGGCTATGCCGCCGTCGGGATAGATCGAGAGCCGGGCGTGTGTAGCGGCATTGGGGTGCGACAGCTCGCCGAACCGATGCCGCGCGTGTGGTTGCAGCGGCGACTGGCGCAGCAGCGTCTGCCATGTGCCGCCCGGCGCGTTGACACTCTTCGCGTCCGTCTGGGAGTCCAGCGTCTCGATCAGACAGCTGGACGGCGCGTTGCCCTTGAAGTGGTCAGTGTCGATCTCGACACGACGCACCGTACCACGGGCCGCAAGGCGCACGATGACCCAGTCGTGCCCGGGTCCGCGCCGCCGCTTGGTCTCCCAGCCGTCGCCCATGTGCGTCGAACGGCCGGGCATGATGAGGTTGTGCTTGTGGCCGAAGAACATGTCGCTGCACCCCACCACCAGTCCGCCGTTCTCGATCGCGGCCAAGTCCGTTTCGTTGTCCGGCCGGACGTTCACCGGGTCGAAGCCGGGCTCGCCGAACACGCGAAGGCGCGCGACCCCTCCGTCGGGATAGATGTTGAGCCGCAGGTGCGTGGCGCGGGGCATACCGTGGATGCCGAACTCGTTGCGCGAATCGCCCTTCAGTGGTGATTGCTGCAGGATCGAGCGCCAGCGCGTCTTCTTCTCGTCCGCCAGGTCCTCGATGGGCGGAGTGCCTTCGACGACCGTGGCGTCGATGGCGCACTGCTCCGGGTAATTGCCGCGGAAAAAGCTCGTGTCCACGACGACGCCATGAATCGTCCCGGGCAGGCCGAGTCGCACAATGCACCAGTCGTGACCCGGGCTCCGCCGGCGGCGCGTCTCCCAGCCGTCCATCCACTTGCCACGATCGGTGTACTCGCCTTCGCGCCAGACCGGCGCGCCCGGCTTGAGCAGCGCTTCCTTGGGCGCGAAAAACTCGTCGTTCGCAAGCAGCACCGCGCCACCCAGGCGCTCCGCGGCGAGGTCGACGAGTTCAGTGAACTGGCTCATGGTTTGCGGACGCACATACAAGCGCCAGCGTCACGCCACCGGCTCACGTCGCAGCAAGCGGCCGGACGGTCGGCCCACGCATTCGCCGTCGGCGAACACCAGCCGGCCACGGACGTAGGTCGCGTGGACCCGACCGGCCAGTGTGCGGCCCGCGTACGGCGTCACCTTGTGGCGCTGCTGCAGCTTCTCCGGCACGACCTCGAACGTCTCGTCCTCGTCGAGGACCACGAAGTCCGCGTGAAGGCCGGACGCGAGCCGCCCTTTCTGATGGTGCAGGCCGAACAGCCGCGCGGGCGCGGCGGACATCCAGTTGGTGAGCTGCACGAACGGCCGTGACTGTGCCCGCATCTCGGTCCAGATCACGGGCAGCCCCAGCTCGAGCGACGCGATTCCGCCCCATGCCGCGAGGAAGTCGCCGCTGTCCTTCTTCTTCATCTCGGGCGGGCATGGCGAGTGGTCCGAGACAATGCAGTCGAGCACTCCGGCGTCCAGCGCGTCCCACAGCGCGGCGCGGTTCGCGTCGTCGCGAATGGGGGGGGCACACTTGAACTCCGTCGCGCCGTCTGGAATCTCCTCCGCGGCGAGCGTCAGGTAGTGCGGACATGTCTCCGCCGTCACCGGCATATAGCTCGCGCGAGCCGCGTGCAGCACCGGGAGCGTCTCGCTGGCGGACACGTGGACGATGTGCACGCGCGTGTTGTACCGGCGTGCCAGGTCGATCACCAGCTGAACCGCCGACCTTTCCGCCGCGGGTGGGCGTGACGCGACGTACGTGGCGTACGAGCGCGCGTCCGTTCCGCGCTTCGGCTTCGCCGCATCGATCGGCCCCGGCAGCTCCGCGTGCACGAGCAGCGGCGCCCGGAGTCTGGACAGGATCGGCATCGCCTGGCGCAGATCGGATTCGGACACGTGCCGGAACTCGTCCACGCCGGACGGCACCATGAAGCACTTGAAGCCGAACACGCCCGCCGTCCACATCAGCTCCATCTCGGCGAGGTTACTCGGCACCATGCCGCCGAAGAATCCGACGTCGACGCGGCACTGGCCCTCGGCGTCTTTGCGCTTCCGTTCGAGCGCCACGGCCTTGATGGTCGCGGGAATGCTGTTGAGCGGCATGTCCAGAAGCGTGGTGACGCCGCCCGCCGCGGCCGCGTTGGTGGCGGTGACGAACCCTTCCCACTCCGTGCGTCCGGGCTCGTTGATGTGAACGTGCGTATCGACCAGTCCCGGGATCACGAGCCGGCTTCCCGCATCGAGTACATCCTCTGGATCGACGTCGGCGATGTCGTCAATGTGTCCCACGCGAGCGATGCGGCCGCCGGCGATGTGCAACGCGGCAGGCATGACGCCGTTGCGCATCATGATCCGTTCGCCTCGGACCAGCGCCGGAGTAGGTGGCCAGATCATCAAAACTGATTGCTGTATCCGTGCCGTTTTCGCTCGATCCGCGTCATCTGCGCTGTGCAGTGCTGTTGGGCGATGCGCATCAGCCCGTGTCGGCCCAGAACCGTCTGAGCAGGTTCACACTTACCGCGCGACGGTAGTCCGCCGTGGAGCGCGTGTCGTCGATCGGGCTGATTTCGCCCGCCAACTCCGTGGCGGCGTCGTCGATCGACCCGCGCGCCAGCGCCTCTTCAGTTCGCGGCACTCGCACGATCGTCGGCGCGACGGAGCCGATCGCGATCCGCGGACGTGCGTCGCGGATGCCGGCCATCACGATCTTCGAGATCGCCTGCGCGGCCCGCGTGCCGACTTTGCGGAACCACTGCTGGCCGCTCACTGGCGGAACCTCCACGGCGACGATCAGCTCGTCGGGTCGGCGCACGGATTGGCGGTAACCCGAGTAGAACTCGTTGAACGGCACACGCCGTTCGTCGCTCGCGCTCCGCAAAACGACGATCGCGTCCGCGGCCGCGAGCACTGGCAATGAATCACCGGCAGGCGACGCGTTGGCGATGTTCCCGCCGATCGTGCCGCGGTTCTGGATCTGCGGCCCGCCAATTTGTCGTGCGGCGTCGATGAGCATCGGCAGGTGCTTCTTCACGTGGCGCGATCGCGTGATCTCGGAGTACGTCGCGAGGGCGCCGATGGACAGCACGCCGTCGGAGAGGTGGACACGCCGCAACGGCTCCAGCTCCCAGAGGTCCAGGAACCGCGTGCCGGGGAGCGTGCCGAAGTTGACCGCGACATACAGATCCGTGCAGCCCGCGAGCGGTATCAGCGTGGGATCGTCACGGAGCGCGCTCAGGGCATCCTTGAGCGTGCGCGGTCGTTGGAGCGTGAGCGTGCTGGTTGCCGTCCTCATTCAGCCGGTCCGCGGATCGTGCGCCGTGCTTCAGGATGTATCATGCGCCGTGCTTCAGGATCCGTCGTACGTCACGCGGACGCATAGCGCACGACGCATGGTGACGTATGGCGAATGACGCATGCTGACGTATGGCGAATGACGCATGCTGACTCATGACGCATCACGCACTGACTGAATGGCGCGGTAGATCGCCTCGTATCCCGTGCACCGACAGAGATTCCCCGCGAGCCCTTCCTTGATCTTTCCCAGTGACGGGTTCGGCCCGAGCGCGATCGCGGAAAGGATCATCCCCGGCGTACAGATCCCGCACTGCGCGCCCACGTGATCCATGAACGCCTGCTGCAGCGGATGCTCGTCGGCCAGTCCTTCGATGGTCGTGACCGACTTGTACTCCGCGTGCGCCCACGGCACGAGACACGAGCACACCGGCTCGCCGTCGACGAGTACCGTGCACGCGCCGCATTCGCCCTCGCCGCAGCCTTCCTTCGTGCCGGTGAGCGCGCACTCTTCGCGAAGCACGTCGAGCAGCCGTTTCATCGGATGCGCGTCGACGTCGACGGCGGCGCCGTTGAGCGTGAATCTCATGGCGCCCTGAGGAGGGGGCAGAGCATGAGCCGGGATTCTACTTCGGCCCGCGAGGGCTGGCTACTCAGACCGAGAAACGGTGACCGTCCGTTTCAGACGCCGAACGACGAGCCACATGCCGGTGCCCGAGAGCACGACGCCGCCAAGCATGAGCGGAAGAACGATGGCATCCCACAGCGGGCGGTGGTTGTTGATGGCTGGGAAATCGAGACTGTGCGCGGCATCGCGCCACCAGCGCCAGCGGCGAACGCCGGCGTCCACGAAGCCCACGGGCGCGCCGCTGACGCTGTTCAGGTAAACCACCGAGCGCGCCGGGTCGTCGAACGCCACGCGCCACGCGGGAAGGTGGCGCTCGCGTCCCGACCGCGCGTAGTAGTATGTGTCGTAGCGGTCGATGCGCTCGGCGTGTGTGACGCGGACGCTGTCTCCAGGCCCGCCTCGCGCCAACGGCCCGTACATCACGCGGCGCGCCGTGGCGACGGCGTCCGCTTCTGGCATGTCGCCGCGAACGGCGCCGGTACCGGCGTCCACCCAAACTTCTCTGCGATCGCGCAGCCGCACGTCATAACCGGGACGACCATCGAGCTGCACGAGATCCAGCGCGACAACGTCGGCTGCGGGAGCTCGGGCGAAGCCGGTCGCGGCCGCGATGGCTCGCGCCGGTGTCACACGGACCGAGTCCCAGGCGACCGAACCCCGCGCCCGCGCCCCATCGCCCGGTCGTGGTGCGTCATCGCCGCCGAGCATCTCGAGCACACCACTCACCGTCCACGTCAGGACGATGACGCCGAACAGCACGCCGGCGACGTGATGCCAGTTGGACACGCCGCGATACTCGCTGAGTCGCCAGATATGCTGACGGCGCCGCGGAAAGAGTCGGGTGACGCCGAACGCGATGCCGGTCATCGCGATGATCGCCGCGAACGCCGGCAGCAGCAGATTGAGCCATGTCCAGAGGCGGGATGACCGATACAGCCACTGGAAATACAGCCAGTGCGGCACGACCCCAAGCCACGTCGTTGCGCGGGTTCGACTCGTCACGGTCGCAAAGACACTGCCGCGGTCGCGCGACACATACACGGCGGTGCCGGCCGCGTCGTCGAAGCGCACCCGATACGCGGGAAAGAAGCGTGCGTACTCGCGGGACATCAGGTAGCGGTCGCCCCTGACGAGGCGATCGACGCCGAGCGGACCCGACTCCGCCGGTGCGTACGCGCTCGCCAGCACTCGCGCGTCGCCGTCGGAGATCGGCGTCAACCGTCTTCCGTCGGCGGCATCGAGGAACTCGACGGGTTCCGGACCATGCCCATCGTCGCGGCGTATCTGGTAGACAAGTCGGCCGCCGAACCGCGCGAGATGAATGGCGTCCGTCCGCTGCAGCGTGCGCGACGCGGCGTCCGCGAAGCCGATGATTGCGGTGTCAGCGCTCGGGAGATCCAGGGGCTCGAGGTGCGCGAGCTCCCGCGATTCGGTCACAGCGGGCCACGGGTAGTACATCAGCGCGATTCCGCTCAGGAACCACGAGAACACCAGCAACCCCAGAATGATGGCGGTCCACCGGTGCACGAGAAAATCCACGCGCTTCCAGGACGCGCCATTGAACGCGAGTCTCACGGCGCACTCAGGATGGGATGGGACATGAAACGCGGATTCTATCGCGGGTTACGGCTGCCCGTAAGCGACTGTGCGGCCTCACTGGACACCTGGTTTAGGTTGCGATTGGAGGCCTCACTACAGGAAAGCACGATGTCCATTCGTCCCGTAAAACACGTCATCGAGTCGCAGCCCACCATGGAGGGCGCGGGGGTCAAATTGCGCCGCGCGTTCGGCTTTGGCGCGACCGAGGAGTTCGATCCCTTTCTGCTCTTCGATGACTTCCGCAACGATCGTCCGGCCGACTACCTGGCCGGATTTCCCTGGCACCCGCACCGCGGCATCGAAACCATCACCTACGTTCTTGCCGGCAGCGTCGCCCACGGCGACAGCCTCGGCAATCGCGGCACGCTGGGCGCCGGCGACGTCCAATGGATGACCGCTGGCAGCGGCATCATGCACCAGGAGATGCCCAAGGGCGACGATCGGGGTCGCATGCACGGCTTCCAGCTGTGGTCCAACCTGCCCGCGTCCCTCAAGATGACCAAGCCGCGGTATCAGGACATCGCGGCCAAAGACGTCGCCGAGATCACCGACGACGACGGCACTCTGGTGCGCGTTGTCGTCGGTACGTTCTGGGGCAAGACGGGACCGGTGGAGGGCGTCGCATCGGATCCCCGCTATCTCGACGTCTGGGTGCCGCCGCTCAAGCGAAAGACGCTGCCGGTGGACTGGAACCACCACGCGTTTGCGTACGTGTTCGAGGGCAGCGGCACGTTCCGGAATGCGTCGAAGCCGTTCGGCGTTCTGACGGAGAAGGAAGACGACTCCATCGTGCGCGAGCAGACCGGCAACCGTTCGCTCGTCGTGTTCGACAGCGGCGACGAGATCACCGTGCACGCGGGTGAGCAGGGAATTCGCTTTCTGCTCGTGTCGGGCAAGCCGATCGAGGAGCCGGTGGCGTGGTACGGGCCGATCGTGATGAACACTGAAGCGGAGCTGCACCAGGCGCTTTCCGATCTCCGCAGCGGCAACTTCATCAAGAAGGTCTGACGGGGCACGCCCATTGCGGCTCGGGCGGCCACCATGGCCACCCGCACAACCCGAAAACGCCGCTGGCGCGCGCCGCGGTCGCGCACGACGTCCCAGAGGAAGGCTCCGCGCAAAACTGCCAAGGCCGGCAGAGCGCGCCGATCTACGCGTGGCGCCGCTGGCGGTGTGCGCGCCATGTGGAAGGGACGTATCACCTTCGGCTCCATCGAGCTGCCGGTAAAGTTGTACGCCGCGGTGGAAGACAAGTCCATCCACTTCCGTCTGCTGGACGCGAAAAACAACGAGCCAGTCGTCCAGCACATGATCGACCCCAAGACCGGCGACGTCGTGCCGAGCGAGGAGGTTCGCAGCGCGTACGCCACCAAGGCTGGCCAGCTCGTACTGCTCGACGAAGACGAGCTCGATGCCACCGAGCCCAGGGACTCACGAGAGGTCGAGATCCTGCGCTTCGTGGACTCGGATGCGATTGCGTCCGAGTGGTATGACCGGCCGTACTGGCTTGGCCCCGACGGACAGACGAGCAGGCTGTACTTCGCGCTGGCCCGGGCGTTGGCCGACCAAAACAAGGAAGGCGTCGCGCGCTGGGTCATGCGCAAGAAGGAATACGTCGGCGCGCTCAAGGCCGAAGGCGGCCATCTCGCGCTCATCACGCTCCGGCGAACGGGCGAAGTGGTGCCCGCGTCGTCCCTCTCCCCGCCGCGCGGGCGCGACCTGAACCAGAAGGAAGTGGCGATGGCCAGGCAGCTCGTGGAGTCGATGCAAGGGTCGTTCGACATCGAGAGCTACCACGACACGTATCGCGAGCGCGTGCAGGAGCTGGCCGACGCCAAGGCCGAAGGCAAGGTGGTGAAGTTCCCCAGGACGCCGCGGCGCGAGTCGCAGAAGTCGCTCGCATCCGTTCTTCAGAAGAGCCTCGCGGCCGCCCGCCAGGGAAAGGCGGCGGGGAGGAAGAGTGCCTGAGCACATCGGGCGCACGGCAAGCGACTTGCCTGATGGAGGCGACGAAGGCGAGTCCTATGGGCGGCCGTTCTGGACGGGCACCGTGAGCTTCGGGCTCGTGAACGTCCCCGTCGGACTGTTCCCAGCCAGCAGGTCGAATCCCACGGCGCTGCGAATGGTGTCGCAGGGCGGAACGCCGCTGCATCGGCGCTTCTACACGGCGCGAGACGATCGCGAGCTGTCCCGCGACGACATCGTGCGCGGCTACGAGGTGGAGAAGGACAGGTTCGTCGTCCTCGACGACGATGAGCTCGAGCGTCTCGCGCCGGAAAAGACCGGCGACGTCGATCTGCGCGTGTTCGTGAAACGGTCGGAGATCGACCCCATGTACTTCGAGCGCGGCTATTACCTGGTGCCGGTGGGAGCGAACACCAAAGCCTATCGTCTCCTCGCGCGCGTGATGGAGGACATGGAGCTCGCCGGGATCGCGACGTTCGTGATGCGTGGCAAGGAGTATCTCGTCGCGATCATGGCCGAAAACGGGATTCTGCGCGCCGAGACGCTGCGCTTCGCGGACGAGCTTCGGACGCCGGAGCGCATCGGATTACCAAAGCCGGCGCGCGTCCCGGACGCGGACCTGAAGCGGGTCGAACGCGAGATCGCCAGGCTCACCGAGTCGGAGCTGGACGAGAACGAGCTGGTGGATCATCCGGCGGTAAAGCTGCTGGATCTGGTCGAGAAGAAGCTGAAGAAAGACAAAGACGTTCTCGAGCTGCCCGAAGAACAGGAAGAAGAGGAAGCCACGGGCGCGGACGTGATCGATCTGAGGAAGGCGCTCGAGCGCAGCCTCAGAAAAGGCGCGGCAGCCAAACGCTCCACGCGCAGAAAGAGAAGCACTGCCAAGCGCGGATGACGCGGTTGGCGGTTGGCGGTGCTTTTGTCCCTGGCGAGCATAGTTTCTTGCCATGCGACTCCTCCCCGCCCTTGTGCTCGCCATCTCGAGCACCCTGCTCGCCCAACGGCCCACCCTGCAAGCCGGTGCCCGACAGTACGTCGCGGTCGACACACCGGTCGTCGTGATTCGTAACGTCAAGCTGATCGACGGCACGGGCGCCGCACCGAAAGACAACCAGACCATCGTCATTCGAGACGGCAGGATCGCGTCGATCGGTGACAACGTTCCGGCTGGCGCCTACACCATAGACGGAACGGGCAAGAGCGTCATTCCGGGGCTCGTGATGGTGCACGAGCACATGTTCTATCCGCCGAGCGCCAGTGTCGCGACGCCCACCTACATCGAGCTCGCCTACAGCGCCCCGCGCCTCTACCTCGGCGCCGGCATCACCACGGCCCGCACCGGCGGCAGCATGTCGCCCTACGCGGATCTCAACCTGGGCAGGTGGATCAACGAGGGCACCGTGCCAGGCCCGCGGCTGGACGTGACGGGACCGTACCTCAGCGGCGTCGGGTCGCCCCTCGCGCAGTTCCACATTCTCTCGGATTCCGCGGACGCGCGCCGCACGGTGCGCTACTGGGCGGATCTCGGCGCCACATCGTTCAAGGCGTACATGTGGATCACTCGCGACGAGCTGCGCGCCGCGGTGGATGAAGCGCACAAGCGTGGCCTCAAGGTCACCGGACATCTCTGCTCGGTGACGTTCCGCGAAGCGGCGATGATCGGCATCGACAACCTGGAGCACGGCATCACGGCGGCGAGCGACTTTTTCGGTGCGGGCAAGCGTCCGGACGCGTGTCCCGGTGCCGGCGCGTTGAGCCCCGTCGCGACGATCGATCCCGCCACCGACACCACGCTCGCGTCGGTCATCAGGACCCTGGTGGACCGCAAAGTCGCCGTGACGTCCACGCTGGCAGTGTTCGAGACGTTCGTCCCAGGCCGCCCGCCCACGCCGCAGCGCATTCTCGACGCCATGGCAACGGACGCGCGGCTCCGCTACCTGCAGACGCGCGCGGCGACGGCCGGCGTCGCCAACTCACCCTGGACGAAGATCTTCGCGAATGAGATGGCGTTCGAGAAAAAGTTCGCGGACGCCGGCGGCCTGCTCCTCGTCGGCACGGATCCCACCGGCTACGGCGGCGTGATCCCCGGCATGAGCTCGCAGCGCGCCATCGAGCTGCTCGTGGAAGCGGGCTTCACTCCCGTCGAGGCCATCAGGATCGCGACGCTCAATGGTGCGACGTATCTCGGGCGCGCGGACAAGGTAGGCACGATTGCGGTCGGCAAGACCGCCGACCTGGTGCTCATTGGCGGCGATCCCGCGTTCCGCATCGCGGACATCGAGAAGGTGGAGCTCGTGTTCAAGGACGGCGTCGGCTACGACTCGGCGAAGCTGCTCGCGAGCGCCAAGGGGTTGGTGGGCAGTCAGTGACTCTCTTGCATCTTGTCGCTTCGGCTCCGGACCGCTGCGTTCCTTGCCAGCTGGGTGCCAGCTGGGTGCCAGCTGGGTGCCGGCTCGCCGTGCGGTTTTGACCGATCCCACGACCGCGCTGCGCACGGAATGGGACGGGAACGATTTCTGCGCGGCGTGGCGGCCATGACTCCAGTCAAGATCCGCCGGCGCCGCGCGACCCGGCTCCGCCCTCGACTCCGCGCAACCGTTCCTTCGATCATGCGCGCGGCGGTCCTCCACGACTTTGGCGACCCCGACGCCTTCTCCATCGAGTCGGTGCCGACACCGCGGCCAGGACCGAACGAAGTGCTCGTCAAGGTCGCGGCAGCCGGCGTGGGAAGCTGGGACCCTCCGCTGCGCAGCGGCGAATGGAGCCAAGGCGACGAGAAGTTCCCGCTGATCCTCGGCTCGGATGGAGCCGGGACCGTCGTCGGCAAAGGTGCGCGCGTGAATCGTTTCAGGCTAGGCGAGCGCGTGTACGGCTACAACTTCGGCAATGCCAAGGGCGGCTTCTACGCGCAATACGTTGCCGTGCCTGTCTCGAACGTGATGCGCTTTCCAGCGGGGTTCGACGCCATTCACGCGGGCGCTCTGGCGGCCATCGGCCTCACCGCGCTCGAGGGCGTGGACGACGCGCTTGGTCTCGCGCCGGACGAGACCGTCATCATTACTGGCGCGAGCGGGAATGTCGGGATTCTCGCGGTCCAGTTCGCGAAGCTGCGCGGCGCGCGGGTGTTGGCCGTAGCGTCAGGCGGCGACGGGGTCGCGCTCGTGAGTCGCCTGGGCGCCGATGCCGCCATCGACGGTCGTCGCGAAAACGTCGCCGCGGACGCGAAGCGCTTCGCGCCCGACGGTGCGGATGCCGTGCTGGCGTTTGCCGGAGGTACGGTGCTCACGAAGTGCCTCGACAACCTCAGGCGTGGCGGACGCCTGGCCTATCCGAACGGTATCGAGCCCGAGCCGCGCAAACGCCGCGGCCTCAAGGTCAAGACCTACGACGCGGAGCCCGGTGTGCGACAATTCGAGCGGCTCAACGAGGCGATGGAGAAAGGTGATGTCGAGCTGCCGATCGCGAAGACGTACGCGCTCGCAGACGTCGCGAAGGCACATGAGCTCATCGAGAAAGGGCATGTGGTGGGGCGAGTCGTCTTGAAGATCTAGGCGTCCTCAGCCAGCCACTGGGGCGCCATAGGTCAACCGCTCCACGAGTCGCTCGACTTCCGGGCGTGCAGCGGTGGCCGCGAGCATCACGACCTCGGGTGTCGCCGGTACTTCCCTCACGTCTATGCCCAGGGATCGAATCGCGTTCACGATGGCCGGCGCCGGTCCATCGATCGGGAGCTCGCCCAGACCCTTCGCGCCGAACGGTCCTTCCGGGAACGGATTCTCGACGAGGTGCACATCCATCGTTGGCGTATCGAGGGTGGTCGGGATCGTGTAGTTCGTGAGCTGCGCGTTTGCCATCGCGCCTTTCTTCATCACCACCTGCTCGATGAGCGCGAAGCCCACACCCTGCGCGGTACCTCCCTCGATCTGCCCCGTTGCCAGCGCGGGGTGGATGGCCTTGCCGATGTCCTGCACGGCGGTGATTCGGACTGGCCGCACCTCGAACGTGTCCGGATCGAGCTCGACCTCCGCGACGTCACAGGCCCACGCGAACGTCGCGTACGCGTCGCCGCGATAGCGTTCCTCGTCCCACTCGAGCCACTCGGGCGGCTCGTGCTGCTTCTCGACCCGGAATGGTCCGCGCGTCGCGAAATACTCTGCCGGGTGCATGCCGCCGAGTGTCTCCCTGAGCTCGTGGGCGGCGCGTTCGAGGATCTTGCCGACCACCATGGTGGTGCGAGACGCCACTGTTGGCCCGCTGTCCGGTACGATCGACGTGTCGATGGGTGCCACCTCGACGTCGTCGTACGGCAAACCCATGGCGTCGGCGACGATCTGCGCATGCATCGTGCGCGTGCCTTGTCCGATCTCCGTGCTGGAGACCAGCAGTCGTACGCCGCGCTCGGTGCATTCGACCGCGGCACGCGACGCCAGCTTCAACTCGCCGCTGCCGGTGAATCCGGATCCGTGGTAGAACAACGAGACGCCGATGCCGCGTGGCTTCTTCATGTCAGGAGTCTGCGCCTGGTACTTGCGAACCTTTCCCCGATATCTCGACTTCCTGACCGCCTCCTTCAGGACCCGCAGCGCGCTGCAGTCCTCCCTCAGTTTCTGTCCCGTTGCCGTGAGATCTCCCGGACGCAGGGCGTTCTTCTCTCGCAGCTTCACGGGGTCGATGCCGAGCTGTTCGGCGATCCGCTCCATGTGCACTTCCATGGCGAACTGCGTCTGTGGCGCGCCGAAGCCACGAAATGCGCCGTTCGGCGGCGTGTTCGTGAACATCGCGCGTCCGTGAATCCGCGTATTGGTGCAGCGGTACGGACCAGCCGCATGAATGCTGCCGCGTGAAAGCACCACGGGACTCAGCGTGACGTACGCGCCGCCATCGATCACGACCTGAACGTCCATGGCCGTGATGCGGCCGTCGCGCTTGACGCCGGTGCGGTGCGTGATGATCGACGGGTGCCGCTTGGTGGTCGCGAGCATGTCTTCCACGCGGTCGTAGATCATCTTTACCGGCCGCCCGCTCTTGATGGCCAGGAGCGCCGCGTGGCACGCGAGCATCGACGGATACTCTTCCTTGCCGCCGAACCCGCCACCCGTCTCCGTCTGCACGACACGAACGCTGTATTCCGGACCGAGCAGGACGCGGAGCGCGCGATCGACGTAGAACGGGCACTGAATGGAGCCGTACACCGTTACACCTGGCACACCAGCCGTTTCCGGCACCGCGACCACGCCGTTCGTCTCGATGTAGACGTGCTCCTGGTGTCCCGTTCGATACGTACCCTCCACAATCACATCCGCGATCCTGAAGCCGCGTTCCAGGTTGCCCTTCTCGATCAGCAACTCCTTGAGGACTTTGTCCGATCGCCGCGGGTCGAACAGCGGTGGCGTCTCCGCGCAATCGAGAATGACGTTTGCGGCGAGCAGCGTGTCGCGGTCCTCGTGCGCGAGAAGCGTGACCGGCTCCGCGACGTGCTGGATGGCATTCTCCACGAGGCACGGCTGATCGTCCACGATGAGCGAAACGATGTTCCTGCCGGGGATGTCGCGCTGATCGACGATCGTGAACCCGGTGATGTCGTAGTCGTGCCGGACGCCGATCAGGTTCCCCGACGGAATCGTCGTGCGAATCGTCCGGCCGTAAAGCATGCCTGGGAATGTGAGGTCGTCCGCGTACATCGCGCGGCCGGTGGCCTTGCCGATTCCATCCTTGCGTTTGACGCTCTGGCCGACGGCGGTCATCGGTCCAAGCTGCCCGTCCCGTGAGCGCGAATCAAGTTGCGATGGTCGATGGGCGTTGGCTGAACGTCGTGCCTGGTCGTAGTATGCAGCATGAGACGAAGCCGGGGTCGCGCCCTGCTCCTGCTGGGGGCGTGTCTGGTGCTTGCAGCGGCGCAGTGTCCCACGGAGTCGGCAAGGCGCATCGCCAATGGTGCCTGGGGCGGAGAGCATATCGGCATGCTGGTCACCGATACGGGCGCGACGATCGAGTACGACTGTGCCGCCGGCGTCATCAGTCAACCACTGCGCCTGAACGCCGGCGGCGACTTCGAGTGGATGGGCATTCACTACATCGGTCAGGGCGGTCCCATTCGTGTCGATCAACCGCCCAACGCGCATCCGGCTCGCTACACGGGACGCGCGACGACTGCATCCATGACGCTGACACTCACGCTCACCGACGGTGCCCAGCCGCCGCAGACATTTACACTCACGCGCGGCGGCAACGCGCACGTCTTCAAGTGTCTATGAGCCTCCCGTTATCGCCCATTTCCGCCATCAGACGAGCAGTCGCGAATACACCCGCCGTTGCGTCCGCGGTCATGACCGTCGCTCTGTCCGCGGCTGCACTCGGCCAGTCTCAACCCGAGCTGGGCTCGCGCTCCGCGCCGATCCTCCAGATCGACGGTCTGCGCTTCAGGGACCTGAACCGCAACGGCCAGCTGGATGTCTACGAAGACTGGCGCCAATCGCCGGACGCACGGGCGAAAGACCTCGTCGCTCGCATGACGGTCGCGGAAAAGGCCGGCCTGATGATGCACGGAACGGCGCGCAGCGTCGGTCCCATGGGAGCGGCGGGCATCGGCGCGCAGTACGACTCCGCCGCCAACGTCGCCCTCATTCGGGACGCCAACGTCAACAGCTTCATCACCCGACTCGGCGGTGACCCTACCGCGCTCGCCACCGCCAACAACTCGCTGCAGGCAATCGCCGAGGGCACGCGGCTGGGGATCCCACTCACGATCAGCACCGACCCGCGGAACCACTTCCAGTTCATCGTCGGCGCCAGCAATCGGAACGGCGGATTCTCGCAGTGGCCGGAGACGCTCGGCTTCGCGGCGATCGGCGATACTGCGCTCGTACGTGCCTTCGGCGACATCGCGCGCCGGGAGTATCGTGCGGTCGGCATCCAGATGACGCTGTCGCCACAGGCGGATCTCGCGACCGAACCGCGCTGGAGCCGCATCAGTGGCACGTTCGGCGAAGACGCGCAGCTGGCGCGCCGCCTCACGCGCGCCTACGTCCAGGGATTCCAGGGCAGTGCCGCGGGCGCCACCCCGAGTGGCGTGCTGGCCGTCGTGAAGCACTGGGTGGGCTACGGTGCGGCGAAGGACGGCTGGGACAGTCACAACTACTACGGCCGCTACGCCAACATCTCCGGCGGCAGCCTCACCGATCACGTCACGCCATTTCTCGGCGCGTTCGACGTGAAGGTCGCCGGCGTCATGCCGACGTACTCGATCCTTCAGGGCGCGACCGTCGATGGCAAGCCGGTGGAGCAGATCGGCGCGGGCTACAGCTCACAGCTGCTCGATGATCTGCTGCGCAAGAAGCATGGCTTCAACGGCATGATCATCACGGACTGGCTCATCACTGCGGATTGCCCCGCTGTCTGCCAGGCAGGGGCGCCGGCCGGATCGCGTCCGTCGTTCGCGGACCTGGGCATGCCGTGGGGCGTCGAAACCCTGTCGGTCGACGAACGCTTCCGGAAAGCCGTCGTTGCCGGCGTCGATCAGTTCGGCGGCGAGGAGCGCTCGGCGGCGCTCACGCGTCTGGTCGGCAGCGGCGCGGTGTCGGAGAAACGCCTCGACGAGTCCGCGTATCGCGTCCTGCTGCCCAAGTTTCAGCTCGGGCTCTTCGAGAATCCGTACGCGGACGCCGCCAAGGCGGCGTCGATCGTCGGCGCCGAGGCGTGGCGCGAGCAGGCGACGCGTGCGCAGGCACGCTCGCTCGTGATCCTCGAGAACCGAAAGGCGACCCTGCCGGTGAGCGCCACCGGCAAGAAAGTCTATTTACATCGCGTCGCCGCCGACATCGCCAGGAAGTACGGCTTTACCGTCGTCGACGATCCCGCGCAGGCAGACCTCGCGATCGTCCGCGCGGACGCGCCGTCCGAGCTGCTGCACCCGCAGTACATGTTCGGTTCGATGATGCATGAAGGGAACCTCGGCTTCCGAGACGGCGAGAAGGAGTTCGAAGCCATCAAGAAGATCAGCGTCGCCGCTCCGACGATCCTCACGGTGTATCTCGACCGGCCCGCGATCCTGACCGGTGTGAACGACCGCGTGGCGGCGCTCATCGGCAACTTTGGCGTGAGCGACGCGGCGCTGCTCGACGTCATCACCGGCAAGGTGAAAGCGGAGGGCAGGCTGCCGTTCGAGCTACCGTCCTCGATGGCAGAGGTGGAGGCGCAGCAGTCAGACAAGCCGCACGATACGAAGAAGCCGTTGTACCCGATCGGCTACCGGAGCACCGACCTGCGTCCGTAGCGGCTAAAGCGCGATCTTGATGTCCACGACGGGCGTTCCGTCGATCGCCTCGATGGGGCCGATGCGCAGGCGCGTCCCGTCGATCTGGCGGACGGTGACACGGTGAAGTCCCAGTGGATTCGGCCGGTCGGGTGAGCGCGTCGCGAAGACTCCGGTGAGCGGAGCGCGGGGATCATTGCGCGGGTGCGTCTCGAGCACGGTGCGATCCGCGAGATGCAGCCACGTGATCACCTCGAGCTCGTCACCGACGTCGATGCGCGCCAGGCCCCGTGCGTGGACCGCGTCGACTTCCAGCCATGCGTCCGGTGCACCCTCGGAGCCCTGACGCGGGGCATCGCGGGGATCGCGAAGCGTCGAGCGGATGTAGCCGATTCGGACGAGCGTTTCACTCATGAGTCTCGCAGGTGTTCCGTGAGCAGCCTGGTATAACCGCGCGTGTTGGTGCACGTGAGTATACAGGGCGCCCGCAGACGCGGCGTGCTCTGGTCCATCCGTGCCGGGTTCCGTACAATTGCCGCGTGCAAACCGTCGCGTGCGCCATCCTGTGTGTCTCTGTCGCCGCCGCAGGCGCTCAGGACCGAACGTACAACGTCACGAACGCTGACAGCGCACTACTTCACGCCGTTCCCGGCTCATCGCTCACCGCGGTCCTGGCTGGGAAAGTGCCCGGCGGACGCGTCGTCACCACGTCCAATCAGCTGGGAGCCGCGCCGACGCTCCTGCTGCGCGGCGCGATGGCGATGGCGGTGAGCGAACCGATCGTGGTCATCGATGGCGTCGTGAGTCCCATACGGTCCGCTCCGACATAGGCACAAATACACCGCCGCGCCGACTTCCGGTCAGTCTGCACCATGCCCTCACGATCGGCATGCGGCTGGAGATCGGGAGTCTCTAGACGACAGCGCCAGGCTGAAGATCCCGCAGCCTCTCGGCGCATCGGGTGTCAGGGAAGGAATGCGCGCACGGCGTCGATGGTGTCGGCGTCCAGCGCCGTGCGGTCCGGCCGATAGCGCTTGATGCGCGCGAATCGCAGCGCGACGCCGCCGGGATACTGCGAGCTGCGCTGCACTTCGTTGAACGCCGTCTCGACGACGAGCTCCGGCCGCACGTACACGATGTGCCCCTCGCGGCTCATCTCGCGCGCCAGCAGCTCCGTGGTCTGCCAGCGGAGAATCTCGTCCGTCATGCCCTTGAACGTCTTGCCAAGCATGACGAAGCCGCCCGCGGGATCGCGCGCACCAAGGTGCAAGTTGCTCAGCCAGCCCTTGCGCCGCCCCGAGCCCCACTCGGCCGCCAGCACCACCAGGTCCAGCGTGCGTGCGGTCTTCACCTTGAGCCACGCCGATCCGCGCCGGCCGGCCGCGTACGGTGCCGCGAGCGACTTCACCATCACGCCCTCGTGCCCCGTCTCCAGCGCGTGCGACTGGAAGCGCGCCGCTTCGTCGGCATTGGCGGTCACGAGTCGCGGCACGCGCAGCCGCTCCGGCACGGCCTGGTCCAGTCGCTGGAGACGTTCCGCGAGCGGCGTGTCCACGAGGCTTTCGCCGTCGTGGAGCAGTACGTCGAAGTAGAACGCGCTGAGCGGCAGCTCGGCGCGTAGCCGCTCGACGTCCAGGCGGCGTCCGAACCGATGCATCGTGTCCTGGAACGGCAGCGGCTTGCCGTCGGGCGTGAGGGCAATCGTTTCGCCGTCGAGGATCAGCTCACGCGCGGCCAGCGACAACACGGACTCCACGATCTCGGGCACCGCCACGGTGACGTCGTTCAGGTTGCGCGTGTACACCGCGACACGATCGCCCTGCTTGTGCACCTGGATCCGGGCGCCGTCCAGCTTCCACTCCACGGAGACCGCGGCGATGTCCGCGCCTTCGGCCGACGTGAGTGCCTCCGTGAGCGTGGACGCCGAGTCCGCGAGCATCGGTTGCACCGGACGAAAAAGCTCGAGGCCATAGCGCTCGAGGCCAGCCGCGCCTTCTCCGAGCGCCGCCTTGGCGACGACCCCAAGGTCTCCAGCCATCATCGCGGCGCGCCGAACGTCGGTCGCGGGAAGCCCGGCGGCCTTCGCGACAGCTTCGAGCAGAACGCCCTCGAGCGCGCCCTGACGCACTTCGCCCATCACGAGCCCTGTGAGGAATTGCTGTTCCTCCAGCGTCGCGCGCGCGAACAGCTCGTTGAGCAGTCGCAGACGTTCGACGCCCGACTGTTTGCCCTTGACCGCCTTCAGCAACTCGAAGCCGGCGTCGACGTCGCGTAGTGCGAGCACCTCGCGCGCGATCTCGGCCGCAACGAGCTCGCCGTCCTCGGTGGCCGTGCGGCCCGGCGTCTGCTCGCGGACCGACGCGAGTGTCGCCCAGCCCACGCCAAGCTTTCCCTGCCGCGGCCAGCCGGTGAGGAAGCCGATGGCGATCTGGACTTCGTCCGGCTCGAGCTGTCTCAGGAAGTCCGCCAGGCGCGAGATCTTCTCCAGCCGCCCCGACGTCGCGGCGACGCCAGCGGACACGCGCACCAGATCCTCGAGCTTCATCACGTGATCTCCGTCAACGCCGCAGTAGTATGCGCTCAGTTCACGGAAGACAAGGCACTGGATATGGTGACGTCCGCGACGTAGCGTTGGCGGCAATCCCCCTCTTGATCGATTTGATGCTGCTTACTCAGGTCGATCCAGCTCGGACGGCTGCTGCTGGACAGCGATGACGCCGCGGAGCGCGCGGAAGGACTGCGCACGCTGCAGACGGACTATCTGCGAGACACCGCCCACGCACTCGTCGCGGCACAGGCGCTGGAGGAGCACTACGCTCGCGAGGGCAGTACCGTCAACGTCGAACGCGTACAGTCCCGAGCGCGTCAGCTGAGCGATCGCATCCTGCTCGGGCTCAACGAACGTCTGACGTAGCGGGAAGACGACGCGCTCCTACCGCTTCCACTGCCGGCGACTACGCTCGAGCGGTTGCGCAGAGCGTGCGGGTCCGAGCGCCTGCTCGCCAGCGCGTATCTGGTGCGCAAGCGCCCGACCGTGCTGGTGGAGGACCACTGCGTGGTGCTCGCCGCCGAAGTTGGCGTTGCGTGGTACAAGCTGTCTTCCGACAGCGCGCCGGAGTTGGCCGCCAGCCTCTCGAAGCGCGTGAGCCTTCCCGGCGTGAGTGGCGTCACCGTCGTGCCCGTGGAACCGCGCAGCGGACTTCTCCGCCGGCTGCGCGAAATCCCCGGCGCCGAGGTCTATCGCCGCTAGCGGTCGGTGAGGCGCGGGCCTGGCCTCTCGCGGCGCTCAGGCCTTGGTCTTCAGCTGGCTCTCGTTCGACGCAATGAACTGCCGGATCTGATCGCTCAGATCGAGCAGCTTCAGCCATTGTTCCTTGTAGAGCGTGATGGGAAAGCGTCCCAGTCCGTAGACCGAAACGCCGCCCTTTTCGCTCACCTTGAGCGACACGCCTTTCGCGCCGGTCTTCTTGAGCGACTCGTTTTCCTTGCGCAGGCGCTCCAGCTCGGCCCGCATTTCTTCGTCAGACATGGATTCACCGACCTTTCGGTCATGGTAACTCGGCTAACCGTGATCCCCGCATCATTCTAGCGCGACTGTGGTCTCAAAGTTGGCATGTGCGCTGCTAACCCTTGCTTACATCTGTTTCGCGAAGGAATGATGACGCCAAGCAAGTACGTCGGGTCGAAGCGGGCTGCGGGGCGAGGCGACGAGGTGCCCGCCGAACTGTCGAGACGGGAAGCCCAGGACCGCGCCCACAGCCACTCGGGTTCCGGTCGAATGAGGAGCCCCATCGATTCCATGCACGTCGACGCGCCCAAACGTCAGGACAACAAGCGGGGGCACAGACAGAAGCGCGAGACCTAGTGCACGCGGCCGAGTTCGCGGAGTGCGGAGACGGTGCGGGTGACGGCGTGCTCGTGACGGAGCGCGGGTGACGGAGCGCGAGTGACGAAGCGCGGGTGACGAAGCGCGGGTGACGAAGCGCGGGTGGCTCCCCACGCGGAATACGCTGCGCTCCTCGTCGCTCTCGCTCCGTCGCTGACGCTCCTGCGCTTCGCTCCTGCGGTGCTCGCTGACTTCGCCGGCCGCGCATATGGCGCGGCTCGGCTCAGACATTCCGCTTCGGGGAGCCACCCGCGCTCCGCCACCCTCACTCCACGACTCCGCATCGCCACCGCCCTCCACGACTGCACACTGCCACCCGACACTCCACGACTCCACGACGCCTTAGCGGCGCCACCCGTTCCCCTGATCCGTTCCCCAGTTCCGTTCCCCAGTCGGTTGCCCCTGTCCCTTGTCCCACGTCCCTAGTCCCCGCTTTACGTCGCAAGCCGTCGGACCGATAGTAAACCACATCGTTTACCTACAAGCCACGCTCGACGCCACGTTCGGCGCGCTCGCGAACCCCACGCGACGCGCGATTCTCGCGCCGCAGGATGCCACCAGCGCCGGAGAGCTTCGACGAGATCGTCGAACAGTTCGTGAATGACTTCCAGAAGGTGCGTTCGCTGCTCGAGTCAACGACGGATGAGCAGCTCGCGGGCACCGTGCCGTTCTTCACCGGCCCGGGCAAGATCGGCGACGTGCCGCAGATGCAGGTGCTCTGGTTCGCGCTCTGCGACCAGATCCACCATCGCGGACAGTTGTCGGTGTAGGTCCGAATGAACGGAGGAAAGGTGCCTTCGATCTACGGGCCAACGGCCGACGAACCCTGGAGCTGAATCGGGTTAACGGGTTGTCGGGTTGGGCGCGTGCGGTAGCGGTGGAGGCAGGCTGGCATGCCGATGCGGAGTGGTGGCGGAGTGGCGGAGTAGTGGAGGAGTGGTGGCGGAGTGCGGGTGGCGGAGTGCGGGTGACTCCCCTAAGCGGAATGTCTGAGCCGAGCCGCGCCATATGCGCGGCCGGCGAAGTCAGTGAGCACCGCAGGAGCGGAGCGTAGGAGCGTTAGCGACGAAGCGAGAGCGACGAGGAGCGCAGCGTATTCCGCGTGGGGAGCCACCCGCACTTTGCCAACCCGCCACCCGCCACCCGCCAACCGTTACCCGCCAACCATCAGCCCATCAAGCCGCGGCTAGGCGTGCGGCGCCCAGCTCTTGTCCCCGGGCTTGAGCTCCACGCATGGATCGAAGCGACCCGGCGACTCGATGTACCGCTGCGCCTGGGTGCACCCGATCTCGGAGGTGAAGTAGCCCAGTAGCGCGAGCTCCTTCATGAGCCGGAAGAAGTGCGGTGGCGTATCGGCCGTGATCGCGTCGGCCTGCGGAATCACTACCGCGGGACGCTGGTCGGGGCGCGACTCCTCGGTCGGGTCTGGCGGCAGTGGCCGGAGGCCACGCTTCCGGCGCGTTGCCTCCTCCCGCAGGCGGCTATGCGCCCGCTGCTCCCGATCGAACTGCTCCAGCACCGCGAGTCGCTGTGGCGCTGTCGCCGCGCGGAACGTGACGCCGTTCGCGCTCTTCGTCGCGGCGTCGAGCGCGCGCATGCCATCGCGGAAGATGCCCTGGTTCGTAGCGTTGTATGCGTCCGTCACCATGAGCGCCATGAAGGCGCCCACTCTCGCGGCCTTCGCCCCGGGCGTGCTCGTTTCCGGCAGCATGGTTTCCGCCATCTCGTCGAGGAACGCGACGTCGTCGGCCGTGAATGGCTCAGCGGTCTCCGGCTTGTTGTCGGAGTCCGCGGGCCGACACCCGTCCAGGAGCGATGAGCCGCCCACCAACGCCACGCCACCCAGCACCAGAGTGACGCGCCGGATCGCTTCGCGCCGATCCATCATTCCCAGCTTTTCACGCAGCGCCGTCAGCTCCGGCGCTTCTTTGTTCGCTGAAATCGTCACCGTATCGCTCCTGAACGAATTCGATGTTGCTTCGAGTAACTGCTCATCCGAATTCGACGAATGAAACGAATCACAACGAATCCATCACTTGCCGTTGGATTCGCAGCTGTTATTCGCGTGAATTCGTCGGATTCGGATGCGGGGTTCTCGCCGCGTCAGATGTTCCTTCGGTTCAATTCGCCTACTGCGTGATCTGCCGCACGTGCGGTGAGCGCCATGTACGTCAGCGAAGGGTTCACGCACGCCGCCGACGTCATGCACGAGCCGTCCGTCACATACACGTTGGGCGCGTCCCATACCTGGTTGTGCGCGTTGAGCACGGACGTCTTGGGATCCTTGCCCATGCGCGCCGTCCCCATCTCATGGATGCCCATCCCGGGGAAGTATTCGTCGTCGTACGTTCTCACCCGCTTCACACCGCACGCCTCGAGCATCTCGGCCATGTCGTTGATCATGTCCTTGCGCATCAGGCGCTCGTTCTCACCCGTGCCGCAATCGATCGCGATCACCGGCAGACCCCACTTGTCCTTCTTGTTCGGGTTCAGCGAGATCCCGTTCGCGTGGTTCGGCAGCATCTCGCCGAATGCCGTGGCACCAATTCTCCAGCCGCCGGGGGTCGCCATCATGTCCTTGAACGCGGCGCCCACGCCAAGCTCGGCAACCGCGCGCGTCCAGTCCTTGCGGTTCGCGCCGCCCTGGTAGCCAAAGCCGCGGAGATAGTCGCGTTTGTCGCCGAACAGGTTGCGGTAGCGCGGGATGTAGAAGCCCGTTGGCCGTCTTCCGTAGTAGTACTTGTCGTCGATCGACGGTTCTTCGAGCGCGCCTTCGGCGCCAGCGCGGAAGTGGTGGTCCATCAGGTTGTGTCCCAGCTCGTCCGAGCTGCTGCCCAGCCCGCCAGGCCACACGTCCGTCGCCGACCGCATGAGCAGCCACGTCGAATTGATCGTCGACGCGCAAAGGAAGATCACCTTGGCGTTGTACTCGGTGCTCTGGTTGGTCGTGGCGTCGATCACGCGGACGCCGGTCGCGCGCTTCTTGTCCTTGTCGTAGATGACTTCCGTGACGATGGCGAACGGCTTGAGCGTGAGGCGTCCCGTGAGCAGCGCGGCGGGCAGCGTGGACGACTGCGTGCTGAAGTACGCGCCATAGGGACAGCCCAACCAGCACGCGTTGCGATGCTGGCACGCGCCGCGACCTTTGAGTTGGCGGGTGAGGTTCGCGGTGCGCCCGATGATGAGCTTGCGCTTGCCGCCGAACTGCTTGGCCAGGCGGTCCGACACGAGCTTCTCGCCGCAGTTGAGCGGCATGCCCGGCTGGAACTGCCCGTCCGGCAGCTGCGGCAGATTCTCGTGTGTTCCCGAGATGCCGGCGTGACGCTCGACGTGGTCGTACCACGGCGCGATATCCGCATAGCGGATGGGCCAGTCGATCGCGATTCCTTCTTTCGCGTTGGCCTCGAAGTCGAAATCGCTCCAGCGATAGCTCTGGCGTCCCCACATGAGGGACCGACCGCCCACGTGATAGCCTCGGTACCAGTCGAATCGCTTGGTTTCGGTGTATGGGCTCTCCTGCTCGTTCACCCAGAAATCGAGATTCTTCTCGTTCAGCGGGTAATCGCGCTTGAGCACCGGATACAGCTCCTCCATCGCGCGCGTGCGGCCGCCGCGATGCGGATACTCCCACGGACCCTTGATGGCGTTGGGGTAGTCCTTGACGTGTTCGACGTTGCGGCCGCGCTCGAGGAGAAGGACACGGAGCCCCTTCTCGGTGAGCTCTTTCGCCGCCCAGCCGCCGGAGATGCCCGATCCGACGACGATCGCGTCATACTGAGTGCTCTGCATGCTGAGAACCGTCTCGCTGGCGAAGATGGTCTGCGAATCTGTCGCCGCGAACCGGATAACGCTACCCGGCCGTCGATCTCTAGTCCGGCTCGACTTCCGGCAACTTACAGGTGCGCGGGATGATCGTGCGCGCCTCGAGCACGCTGTCCAAACGAGGCTTTGCCCTCCACCCAGTACATCTTCTTGTCGCCGCAGGCCATGAACGAGTTGAGCTGGCTTCCACCGAGGTACACGCCGCGATGGGACGGCTCGATGCCTCGCTTCGCTTCTCCGGCTCCGCTGCATGCAGCGAGCGGCGCCGCGACAAACACCAGACGTCGCATCACAGGTTCTCCGCGACCCATTTGCGTCCGTAGTGGAGTCCGACGGCCAGGCCCACGAGCGAAAGAATCGCCCCAGCCGCGAAACCCCATCGCTCGCCAATCCACCAGCCAACGTACGAGCCGACAACCGACGCGATCCAGGGAAGCAGCTTGCGGTTCATGTGCGCCTCCGCGCTGATCACGGAGGACGACCGCACCGTCGGCTCGTTTCTATCGCGGCTTTGCGACGAGCTCGTCGAGCAGCAGCACCAGCTGCTCAGCGTCCACCGGCTTGGCCAGGTGCAGCGCGAAGCCGGCGGCCGAGCTGCGGAGCCGATCGCGGTCCTGGCTGTAGCCGCTGATCGCGACGAGGATCGGCGGCGCATCCGCGAGGCGCGACACCAGCTCGCGACCCAGCGCGTAGCCGTCCATCAGGGGCAGGCCGATGTCGAGGATTGCCACGTGCGGACGCATCGACTCCGCGATCGACAGCGCGGTGAGCGGATCCGTCGCGCTCATGGTCTCGTAGCCCGCGACGTTCAGCAGGCGCGCCGTCATCTCGGCGACGTCGGGATTGTCGTCCACGACCAGGACGCGACGCTGGCGGTCGCCGTCGCGGAGCCACTCGGGACGCATGGTCGCGCCTGGCGAGCGGCGCGCTGTGCCCGATGCGGACGCGGGCAGGCGCACCGCGAACTCGCTCCCGCGGCCCGGACCTTCGCTCGCGGCCGTTACCGTCCCGCCATGAAGCTCGGTGAGCGTCCGCACGAGCGAGAGGCCGAGTCCCAGCCCGCCCTGTGCTCGGTCCGGGCCGCGATCGCCCTGCACGAACATCTCGAACACGTCGGGGAGGAGCTTGGGATCGATGCCGACGCCGGTGTCCCGTACGCGCAGGACGACGCTGTCGCCTTCGCGCGTCGCGCTCACCGCGACGTTGCCGCCCGGCGGCGTGTACGTCGCCGCGTTGGAAAGCAGGTTGTTCACCACCTGCGTGAGGCGCACCTCGTCGGCGTCGACCGCGAGCCCGTCGGGAGGGACGGCGAGGTCGAGCCGATGCTGGCGCGCCTGAATGAGCGGCCCCGTGGCTTCCACCGCTTTCTTCACGACGCTCGAGACCTCGATGCGTCGCTTGTTGAGCGTCACCTTGCCCCGCTGCACGCGCGAGACATCCAGCAGGTCTTCCACCAGCCGCACCAGGTGACGTACCTGGCGGATGATCACGTCCAGGTCTTCCTGCGCCTCGGCGTCGGCGCGGAGCTTGAGGATCTGCGCCGCCGTGAGGATCGGCGTCAGCGGATTCCTCAGCTCGTGCGAGAGCAGCGCCAGAAACTCGTCCTTGCGTCGGTCCGCTTCGCGCAGCGCCACGGCGTGGATGCGAGCCTGGGCTTCGCTTTCGCGCAGCGCCTGTTCGGTGGCCTGCTGCTCGGTGATGTCGATGCCGACCATCACGATGCATGGCTCGCCGCCAAAGTCGATCTTGCTGCTGGACAGCGCCAGTCGGATGGGCGTTCCGTCCTTCTTGCGCAGCGGGACGATGGTGCTGCCGCGGTCCGCGGCGGCGAGTGGCGCGATATGCCGCGCGCGCTCTTCCGCGGTCCAGATGCCGAGCGTCACCGTGCTCTGGCCGATGATCTCCTCGCGCGAGAAGCCCGTTACCTGCAGCAGCTTGTCGTTGACGTGCAGATGCGCGCCGTCAGAGAGGCGAATGATCGCCGTCGCCTGCGGAATGGTCTGGAACACGGTCTCGAAGCGGCGTTCGGACGCGCGCAGCCGCTCTTCGGCAAGATGCCGGTCGTGCATGTCGAGCGTCGCTGCCACCCAGCGCGTGACCGTGCCCGCCTCATCGCGGACTGGCGCCACACGTGCCAGGTGCCAGCGATACTCGCCTTGCGTGTTCTTCAGTCGGTACTCGATTTCGCACTGCGTGCCTGTCGCCAGGCAGTGCTGCCAGCGCCGATCCAGCTCCGACAGGTCGTCGGGATGGATGACGTCGCGGCCGCGCTTTTCCTCGATGGTCTGTGCTTCCGTGAGCCCGGTGAGCTCGTACCACCGATCGTTGCACCACTCCAGGCGGCCGTGCGCATCGCACGTCCAGATGATCTCCGGCAGCGCATTGGCCAGTTTCCGGTACTCCGTTTCAGCGCTCGCTGGCGGCGAGAGCGTCGTGCTCGCGAGCGGAGCGGCGTGTTCCGGCGGCTGCGTGTGTGACGGCACGGCGATGAGTATGGTCCGGCCATCCGACCAGCCGCCATACTCCATAGGGTGCATACCGGCCGACCGCGGGTGGTTTGTGATGCAGATCACGCTGAGCCGCCCCCGCCGTCCGTCGCGAACCGCCGGCGCGGCGGCCGATCGCGTCAGCGCCCCGAAACGTGTAATCGCCCTATTACACGTTTTATCATGTAGCGCACTGGCGCTGCCGTGTTACACGTTATAACGTGGAGTCGTCGTGATACACGTTAACGCCTGTATCGCCACCACTCCCACTCACGCAGCGTGTCCGCCCACAAGCCCGGCAAGGCCCGCAGGTCGCGGAACTCCCGCGCAAGGATGCCGGGCGCCCCCTCGCGCCCGCCCGTCGTCGCGGTCCTCGGCGACGTCGTCCGCTCGCGCCGCATGGCGCCCGCCGAGCGGGACCAGCTCCAACGCGCGCTGGAGCGCCTGATGACGCGCATCAACCAGCGCTACGAGGCCCAGGTGCTCGGCGACTTCCTCATGACGCTGGGCGACGAGTTCCAGGGCATCCTCGACGTCCCGGACGTCGTCCCGGACATCGTGCAGGACATCCGCGAAGCGCTGCCCCGGCTCCGGATGCGCATCATCGCGAGCCGCGGCGTGCTCACCACGCAGCTCAAGCCCACGGCCATTGGCACCGACGGTCCGGTCTGGCACGCGGCGCGCGACCTGCTGGAGGAGTGGCGCGCCGGCAAGCGGGAAGGTTTGGGATTCACGGGATTCGGCGGCGACGACGTCGCCCTCAATGCGATCTCCGGGCTGCTGACATACCATTGGAGCCATCTGGAGGACTCGCAACGAGAAATCATCACCGCGCTCAGGCACCACGAGGGACTCCGGAAGGACGCTGCCAGCGGGATGAGGATCAGCCAGCAGGCCATGAGCAATCGCGCATTGACGGCCGGCTGGCGCGAGTTCGAGGGCGGCATGGAGGCGCTGCGCCAGATCCTGGCGCGACATCACCCGAAGACGGGTGCATGATCGCGGCGCGGATCTGAACCACTCAGTTGTGAGCGACACATGAACGTCACCTGGCCCGTGAGCGACGCCGCGCTCCTGCAGTGGTCCATGCTGCTCGTCACGTGGGTCGTCGCGATGTACTTCGTGGGTCCCACCGAGTCCCTGTGGGGACGCGCGCAGATGGGCGGGGGCGGCCAAAAGCACGCCGGCTTCGTGCTGCTCAGGATGGGGCTGCTGGTGGTCGTTCCGATCCTGGTCGCGGGCCGTCGTCCCTTCGTCTCGATCCTGCTGGCGCTCATCGGCATGTTGCTCGCGGGCGCACTGCTGCTGGCGCGCGGGTCGGGCTCGGATCGGTGGAGGACGAAGGGCGCGGAGCTCGAGATCGGCATCACCGCGGCGTACGTGCTTGCGAGCGCCGTCACGATCGGCGACGCCGTGGTGCGTCCGCTGGTTGCGCCGCTCAAGCTTCCGGTGTCCGACAACCGGCTCGCCGCGCTGTTCTTCACGGCCGCGATCCTCGGCTTCTTCGTTCGTGGCGGCACGCAGATCGTGCGAGCGGTGCTCAACAAGGTGGGCTCGCTGCCGACGCGCGAGCAGCGGCTGGACATCGCGGAGTACAACCGCGGCCGGCTGGTGGGCTCCATCGAGCGCCTGCTGCTGGCGGGCATGGTGGCAGGCGGGAGCTACGCGGCGCTGGCGTTCACGATCGCGGCCAAGGGGCTGGTGCGCAGCAAGGAGTTCGACGACCGCAACTTTGCCGAATACTTCCTCATTGGAACTCTGGCCAGCACTGGTTTGGCCATGGCGGCGGGCGGGCTTCTGCGTCTCGTCTTCACGACACTCTGGTAGTCGCCGGGCCAAGCGCCGACAGCCAGCTCGCGGCACACTGGCACAAGTCTCGCCTAGGCGAGCAGGTCGTATTCCCAGGCTGTTTTGAACACGACCCCTAGGTTCATGCCTGAAGTTCGAGCATCGCTTGCAAAGACCCCGAGCGGCATCCGTGGTCTGGACGAAATAACCTCCGGCGGACTGCCCCGCGGCCGGCCAACCCTCGTGTGCGGAGGGCCGGGATGCGGCAAGACGCTGTTCGCCATGGAGTTCCTCGTCCGCGGCGCCACGGAGTACGACGAACCTGGCGTGTTCATGGCGTTCGAGGAAACGTCCCGCGAGCTGGCCGCCAACGTCGCGTCCCTCGGCTTCGATCTCGAAAAGCTGCAGCGGGAGAACAAGCTCCACATCGACTACGTTCGCGTCGAGCGCCACGAGATCGAGGAGACTGGCGAGTACGACCTCGAAGGCCTCTTCGTCCGGCTCGGCCACGCCATCGACAAGGTCGGCGCCAAGCGGGTCGTGCTAGACACTGTCGAGACGCTGTTCTCCGGTTTCATGCAGACCAACATCCTGCGGGCGGAGCTGCGGCGTCTTTTCGGCTGGCTCAAGGAGCGCGGCGTCACCGCCATCATCACAGGCGAGCGCGGCAGCGGCGACGCCACCATCTCACGCCAGGGACTCGAGGAGTACGTCTCCGACTGCGTGATTGTCCTGGACCATCGCGTGGACTCGCAGATCTCCACGCGCCGCCTGCGCATCGTGAAGTATCGTGGCACCAGCCACGGCACCAACGAGTTCCCGTTCCTGATCGACACCGACGGGTTCGTGGTCATACCCATCACGTCCGCGACGCTGAATCACGACGTGAGCGACGAGCGCATCTCGAGCGGCATTCCCGAGCTGGACGAGATGATTGGCGGCCAGGGCTACTTCCGCGGCAGCAGCATCCTGCTGTCCGGCACTGCCGGCACGGGCAAGACACTGACGTCGCTCTACCTGGCCAAGGCGGCCGCGGAGCGCGGCGAGCGCGTGCTGTACCACACGCTGGAGGAATCGCCCGCGCAGATCGTGCGCAACGCGCGCTCGGTGGGGTTGGACCTCAGGCCAGCGCTCGACCGAGGCCTCCTCCGGAATCATGCGGTGCGGCCCTCGATGTACGGCCTCGAAACGCATCTCGCGCACATGCTGCGCGAGATCGATGCCTTCGACCCGTCCGTCGTGATCTTCGATCCGCTCACGGCGCTCGTGTCCAATGCGCGTCCGGAGGACGTGAGCAGCCTGGCCACGCGTCTCATCGATTGGCTCAAGACGCGCCAGATCACGTCGTTCTTCACGTCGCTCTCGCAGAACGCGGCGGTGCACGACCTGGAGCACACGAATGTCGGCATCTCGTCGCTGGTGGACACGTGGATGTTCGTGCGCGACATCGAGCTCCACGGCGAGCGGAATCGCGGCATCTTCGTGCTCAAGTCGCGCGGCATGAAGCACTCGAACCAGATCCGCGAGTTCATCATCGACGATACCGGCATCCGTATCGTGCCAGCTTATCTGGGCATCGAAGGTGTGCTGACCGGCTCGGCGCGCGCGGCGCAGGAAATCCGGGAGCGCGAGCTCGCTGCGATACGTTCGTTCGAGGCGCAGAAGCGGCAACGTCAGCTGGACGTCAAGCGTGCCGCGATCGAAGCGCAGATCGCCGCGCTGCGCGCGGACCTCGTGGCGGCCGAGACCGAGTTCAGGGCCGTGGACGCCGACGAGGAGAGGCAGATCGAGGCCATCGAAGAAGCGCAGCGCACGATCGCGCGGTCTCGGTTGGCATCACCCCTGTCGGCGTCGATCGTGGCGCGGCCCGGGAACGGGTCCACGCAACCCGAGAATCGAGACTGATCGATATGCCCAACGTCATCGTCGAACCAGACCATCGAGACGCGCTGCCGGGCGACGAGGAACACTGGGACCTGCGGCTCTACGTCGCGGGCCAGACGCCCAAGTCGCTGACCGCGTTCGCCAATCTCAGGAAGTTCTGCGAAGTGCACATCGCCGGGCGCTATCGCATCGAAGTGGTGGACCTGCTCGAGCACCCGCAGCTCGCCGAAGGCGACCAGATCATCGCCATCCCGACGCTCGTGCGGCGACTGCCCGAGCCGATTCGCAAGATCATCGGGGACCTTTCGAACGACGAGCGCACGCTCGTGGGTCTCGATCTTCGCCCGCATCGGTGAGCGCTGTGGCGCGATATGTCCTCCGGCTATACGTCGCGGGCTCGAGCTCGCGATCGCTCGACGCCGTGGCGAACATCACGCGCGTCTGCGAACGCCATCTGCGTGGCAACTATGATCTCGAGGTCATCGACATCTATCAGGCCCCCGAAGCAGCGGCGGAAGGGCAGGTGATCGCCGCGCCCACGCTGGTCAAATCGCTGCCAGAACCGCTGCGCCGCATCATCGGCGATCTCGCCAACGAGGACCGTCTGCTGGTCGCGCTTGGCATGCGCGTGGCGCCAGAGGGCGCGGCGTGACGCAGCAGTCCCAGACGACGCACACCGACGTGGATGTCGAGCAGCTGCTTGCCCGGCTGCACGAGGCGGAAGACACGCTCCGCGCCATCCAGCACGGCGAAGTGGATGCACTCGTCGTTCAGGGCCCCGCGGGCCCGCGCGCCTACACCCTGGTCACGGCGGACCAATCGTACCGCATGCTGGTGGAGCAGATGAGCGAGGGCGCGCTCACGCTCAACGCCACTGGCCAGATACTCTACGCCAACGCGCGCTTTGGGACGCTGCTCGGGATGCCGTCGTCGAGCATTCCAGGGCGCCAGCTGCAGGCGTTCGTCGCGCCCGTGCACCGCGCGTCGTGCAACGAGCTGTTTTCCACCGTTGGCGACACACCCGCCGGCGGTGACTTCGAGCTCGTTCGCGCCGACGGCGAACTGGTGCCGGTGCATTTGTCCGTCGCGGCGCTGGCGCACGAGTCGTTTCGTGGCCTGTGCGCGGTCGTCACGGATCTGCGCGAGATGCGCCGCCGCGCGGCGGCGTTGGAGGTCGAGCGTGCCGCGCGCGTCCAGGCAGAGGCGGCGAACAAGGCGAAGAGCGATTTCCTCGCGGTGATGAGCCACGAGCTGCGCACGCCGCTCAACGCCGTGCGCGGGTACGCGGATCTCATGATGGCCGGCACGCACGGCGACCTGGCTCCCGCGTACGTCGAGTTCACCCGTCGCATCCAGACGAGCGCCGTGCATTTGCAGGCGCTCATCGAGGCGGTGCTCGGGTACGCGAAGCTGGAGCGGGGCAAGATCGGATATCAGCTGTCCGACACGAGAGTGTGCGACTTGTTCGAGGCGCTGGAGACCGTGATGCTGCCGCAGGCCACGGAGCGCGGCGTCCATTTCAGCGTGGACCCGTGCGACGATCTGTGCATCGTGCGCGCGGACCCGGACAAGGCCGTGCAGATCCTGATCAACCTGGCGACGAACGCGATCAAGTTCACCCCGCGCGATGGATCGGTGGATGTGTCGCTGGACGGTGACGACCGCCGCTGGAACATCAGCGTGTCGGACACTGGTCCCGGCATTCCGGAGGACGCGCTCGAGCGAATCTTCGAGCCGTTCTTCCAGGTGCGCTCGGATCGCTCGCCGCGTCCCGTAGGCGTGGGGCTCGGCCTGGCAATCTCGCGGGAGCTGGCGCGCGCCATGGGAGGCGATGTGACCGTTGTGAGCACCGAGGGCGCCGGCTCACGGTTTACTCTGCACCTTCCCACGCCGTCCGTGGCCCTGCAGCACTAGAGTCGCGACGTGCTTCCGCCTTTCCCGGTTTGGAGCCAATCTTGAGGCACGAACTGAGGGAGGCTCCCATGAAGACCGCAGCACTCGCGACGCTCGCGTCCATCGCTCTCGCCACGTCCGTCGCCGCGCAGCATGTCGAGTTCGGGCCACGCCTCGGCCTCGCCTTCTCCACGGTCAGCATCAAGTCCCCCTCGGGCCAGAACAACGCGGAGGAAGGCAGCATCACCGGGTTTGCCGCGGGCGGTTACGTGCGCTTCCGGCCGGGAAAGCTTGGGCTTCAGACGGAGCTCAATTTCGTCCGCAAGGGCGCCTCGGTGGTGACGCCCTCGAATCCGACGGACGCGTTGGACATCCAGCTCGACTATCTCGAAATCCCGCTCCTGCTCGTCGTGCCGATCGGCGGCCCGAGCTCCGCGTCCGCTTCCTTATATGGTGGGCCGGCGCTGGCGCTCGAAGCGTCTTGCCACGGAACCATGACCGGCGTGCCGACGCGCGATCATTTCAACTGCGACAATCCCAACTTCGACGTCTTCGATCGGCGCCAGATGGACGTCGGCGCGACACTCGGCGGCTCGGTGCGACTGGCGCTGGGAGCTGGCGCGCTCGTCGCGGACCTGCGGTACACGCTCGGGTTCGTGAATCTGAATAAGGAGACGGGCGACGAGGTGCGGAATCGATCGGCGATGGTGACGCTCGGATACTCGATCGTACGCTAGCCGCTCGACGAAATCTCTCCGCGCCCTCCGCGCTTTATTCCGAAACCGAACCAACGCTGGCCCGTAGGGATCGGCACTGATCCTTGGGGCCACGATAATGGAAACGCTTGTCCAGGATGTCCGATACGCGCTGCGCGGGCTGCGTCGCTCGCCCGCCTTTACCATGGTCGCGCTCCTCACGCTCGCCCTCGGCATCGGCGTCAACGCGTCGATCTTCAGTGTCGTCAACGCAATTCTCTTCCGTCCGTTACCTGTCGAGCGCCCCGCGGAGCTCGTGGACATATACGGACACTCCGCAACGTCCAACACCCACGACACGCACTCGTATCCCAACTACCTCGACTACCGCGCCAACACGAAGACGCTGTCCGGCCTCACCGCGTACTCCAACTTCTTCGCGAACCTCTCCATCCAGGGCAGCTCCGAGATCGTCATCGGTGAGCTGGTCACCGACAACTACTTCTCGACGCTTGGCGTTCGCCCGATTCTGGGTCGCGCGTTCGTACCGGACGAGTATGTCGCCCAGGGCGCGTCGCCCGTTGCCGTCATCAGCTACCGCTTCTGGCAGAGCCGCTTCGCCGGCGACCCGCGCGTCCTCGGCCGAACGTTCCGGCTCAACGGCATCACCTACTCCATAGTAGGCGTCGCACCCGCCGACTTTGGCGGCATGGTGCCCGCGGCGACGGCGCAGATGTGGATTCCCACCACGATGGTGGAGCACGTCGAGCCGATGGGCAACCAGCGCACGTCGGGCAAGTCTCCTGAAGCCACCAGACTGGAGCAGCGCGGCCGGCACTGGATGTGGATGAAGGGACGCTTGCGCTCCGGCGCCGACGTCGCGCAGGTGCGCACCGAGTTTGACGGAATGGCGCGTCAGCTTGGCGCGACGTACCCGGCGACCAACGCACAGGAGCGCATCAGCGTCATTCCCAGCAAGGACGTGCGCATCAATCCGGACGTCGACGGCGTGCTGCTCGGTGCCGGGCTCGTAATGGTCGCAGCAGTGGGACTCGTGCTCATCGTCGCCTGCGCCAACCTGGCGAATCTCACGCTCGCCCGCGCGGCTGGCAGGCGTCGCGAAGTGGCGGTGCGCCTGGCGCTGGGTGCGGCGCGCGGACGCATGGTACGCCAGCTGCTCACCGAGAGCGTTGTGCTCGCGCTGGCCGGCGGCGCGGTCGCGCTTCCTTTGGCGGCGGGACTCGCACGCTGGATCGCCAACATCGAGTACCCGCTGCCCATCGACATCGGTCTCGAGATCGCGCCCGACTGGCGCGTGCTGGTATATACGTTCGCCGCGGCGGTACTCACCGGTGCGGTGTTCGGGCTGATTCCCGCGCTCCAGGCTTCACGCCCGGATCTGGTGCCAGCGCTCAAGCAGGCGGGCAGCTGGAGCGCGCGGCGTCGCAAGGTTGAATTGCGCGACGCTCTCGTCGTGGTGCAGATGGCGGTGTCGCTCGTGCTCGTCGTGGTTGGCGCGCTCCTGGTGCGCAGCCTGAACGTCGCGAGCAAAGTGGACCTCGGTTTCGACGGCGAGCACGCCGCGGTGCTGGCGATGGCCCTCGAGATGAACGGCTACAACCGCGAGCGCGGCGGCCAGTTTTTCGAGACGGTTCGCCAGCGGCTCGAGGGGCTGCCGCAAGTGCGGTCCGTCTCGCTCACCACGCGCAGTCCTCTGGCGCTCAACAACAACACGTTCTCGGTCTTCATCGACGGACACCAGCGGTCGGCGGAAGACAAGCCGTTCGACACCGAAGGCGCATACGTCGACCAGCGGTATGCGGAGACACTGGGGCTCCAGGTCCTGTCCGGCCGGTTTCTCGAGACAGCCGACCGCACCGAGGGGCGCCGAGTCGCGGTGATCACGAAAGCGATGGCACAGAAGTACTGGCCCGGCCTGGATGCCGTGGGCAAGGAATTCCGGACGCGCTGGGGCGACGCGCCATATGTCATCGTAGGCGTCGTGTCGGACTACAAGACGGTGACGCCGGGCGAGTCACCGAGACCGTACATACATCTGCCGTTCGGGACGAAGGAGTCATACGCCGAGGTCGTGGTGCGCACCACGCCCCCGGCGCACGGACTGGTGCAGCCGTTGGAGCGCGAGCTGCGCGCGCTGGACCCGAACCTGGTCTTTCTCAAGACCGGCACACTGCGCGAGGCCGCGGACGTCCGGATCTTCCCCGTGAAGGCCGGCGCTGTGCTCATCGGCGCGTTCGGCCTGCTCGCGCTCGTGGTCGCGGCCGTGGGACTCTACGGCGTGATCGCGTACTCCGTGAGCCGGCGCGTGCGCGAGATCGGGATTCGGAAGGCGCTGGGCGCGCGAGGTGGCATGCTGGTGGGAATGGTGCTTGGCGAAGGCATGCGGCTGGTGGCGATCGGCGGGGTCGTTGGCGCGGTGCTCGCCGCACTCGGCGCGCGGGTGTTGTCGAGCGCGCTTTTCGTGCAGCCGTTCGACGTGGCGAGCTTTGGCCTGGCGTTCGGCGTGCTTGCGGCCGTGGCGCTCGTGGCGAACGTCGTCCCCGCGCGGCGCGCAGCGCGCGTCGACCCCGTGATCGCGCTGCGCCAGGAGTAGCTCCGCTCGCGAATTCGGGCTGAAACACGACATCCTGCGTCGGCGTCGCGACGGAAAGGATGTTCCGGCGCGCCCAGGGGCAGTACGATTCAGCGATGCCGGCAACGTCCACGGACCCCTTACTGCGAGCGGTATCCGGCCCCAGCGTCCGGCGCGAGGACGTTCCACTGCACGAGGACGTCCGTTGGCTCGCGGCGTCGCTCGGCCGGGTGATCCGGCGCCTCGAGGGCGAGGCGTCGTTCGACGCCATCGAGTCGCTGCGCAAGGCGTGTCGCGCGCGGCGGCACGGCGCGCCTGATGCCCCGTCGTTGGACGACCTGCTGGCTCGCGTCGAAGCGCTTCCGCTGGACCGTTGTGCGGTGATCGCGCGCGCGTTCACGCTGTTCTTTCTCCTCATCAACACGGCCGAGCAGGTGCACCGCGTACGACGCGCACGCGCGTATCGCACGGCGAACAACGAAGAGCCCCAGCCCGGATCGGCGCGCTGGGCCATGCGCTCGCTGCGCGCCGCGGGTCATGACGGTGCCGCGGTGGAGCGCGCGCTGGCGCGCCTGGATGTTCGACCGGTGCTCACGGCGCATCCCACGGAGTCCACCCGGCGCACGCTGCTGTCGCTTCAGGCGCGCGTGGCGGACCTGCTGCTCGCGCGCGAGGGAGCCCCGCCGCCCGAACGTCGTGCGACGGAGGAACGCCTCGACGCCGAGGTCGAGCTGCTCTGGGTCACGGCCGAAGTGCGTCAGGATCGGCCGTCGGTGCGCGACGAGGTGAGCACCGTCCTCTGGTATCTCGAAACGCGGCTGCTCGCCGCCGGTGCCAGCGCGCGCGAGGTGCTGTTGCGCGCCTTCGAAGACGAATTCGGCGACGCAGCCAGCACGACGCGGACCGTCCCGCTGCGCATCGGCAACTGGGTCGGCGGCGATCGCGACGGCAATCCCTCGGTGACGCCCGACATCACTGTCGCCACCGCCAGACGGGCCAGCTACGCGATCCTGGGACACTACGGGGACGCGCTGGACGATCTCGTGGAGCGTCTGTCGCTCTCGGCCGCGCTCACGCCGCCCACGGACGAGCTGCGCGAGTCCATCGCGCGCGACAGCGCGCTCGCGCCCGACGTGTTCGAGGCCAACCGGCGCCGCAACCAGGACGAGCCGGTGCGGCTCAAGCTGTCGCTCATGCGCGCCCGCGTCGACGCCGCCCGGCGGCTCACCGCCGCTCGCGATGCCGGCAGGTCCGTGGACGAGCCGGCCGCGTACTCGTCCGCGCTGGATCTCGAGCGCGACTTGTTGCTCGTGCGCGAGAACCTCGAACGCGCTGGCGCGACGCATGTGTGTCGGACGTCCATCGACCCGTTCGTCGCCGCGGTGCGGGCGCACGGATTCCACGGATATCTGATGGACGTCCGCGATCACGCGCAGGTGCATCGCGCCGCGCTCGACGACCTCACGGCGCGACTCGGCGTCGCGCCGCTCGAGGGCGACACGCTGCGCGCCGAGCTGGGCGGTCGTCGCCCGCTGGTGAATGCACACCTGCCTGTGGCGCCGGAGACGACGCGCGTGATCGACACCTTTCGCGCGATCCGAATCATCCAGGACGAGGTCGGCGAACCGGGGGCCAGCACGTACATCGTGTCGATGACCACGGAGGCGGACGACCTGCTGCGTGTCCTGCTCTTCGCGCGCGAGGCCGGCCTCGTGGATCTCGCGGCCGAACCTCCCGTCTCCCGTCTCGACGTCGTCCCGCTGTTCGAAACGCTGGCCGATCTCGATCATGCGTCCGCGGTGATGCGCGGACTGCTGCGCGAGCCCCTGTATCGCCGCCAGCTCGCGGCCCGCGGCAACCTTCAGGAGGTGATGGTCGGCTATTCCGACTCCGGCAAGGACGCCGGCATTCTCGCATCGTCGTGGGCGTTGTACGAGGCGCAGGAGGCGCTGGCCGCGGTGTTCCGCGACGCAGGCGTGGAGCTGCGTCTATTCCACGGACGCGGCGGGAGCGTCGGTCGCGGGGGCGGGTCGCCCGTGTCGCGCGCACTCGCGGCGCTGCCGCCGGGGACAGTGAATGGCCGCATCAAGATCACCGAGCAGGGGGAGATCATCTCGCAGCAGTTCGGACTGCTGCCCGTGGCGGAGCGCACGCTCGAGGTCACGCTGGTCGGCACGCTGCTCCAGGATTTCAACGAATGGCCGTCAGACTTCGCGGACAGCGAGCTGCGGGAATTCCAGGCCACGATGACCGATCTCGCCGCGCGCGGTCTGGCGGTGTATCGCGACCTCGTGCACGAGCACAGCGAGCTGTTCGCGATGTTCAGAACGGTGACGCCCATCGACGAGCTGGCGGACGCGCGCTTCGGCTCACGTCCCGCGTTCCGCCCCGGGTCGGGCGAAGGGATCGCGGGGATTCGCGCCATTCCGTGGAGCTTCGGCTGGACCCAGATCCGCCTCATGCTCACCGGCTGGCTCGGCGCCGGCACCGCCCTGTCGCACTACGCAACGACGTCCAAGGGGCTGGACGTGCTGCGACGCATGGCGGCGCGCTGGCCGTTCTTCGACGATCTGCTGGGCAAGATCGAGATGGTGTGCGCCAAGACCGACCTCGAGATCGCGGGCGCCTACGTGCGACATCTGGGTGGCGATGTCGCGCTCCTGTCGCGGCTCGAGCGCGAGTTCGAGAGCACGGTGCAGTCCATCCTGGCCATTCGAGACAGCGCTGTGCTGTTGCGCGGCAACGCCGTGCTCCAGTCGGCGATCGCGCTGAGGAACCCGTACGTCGACCCGCTCTCGCTGTTGCAGATCGCGCTGCTGCGGCGCAAGCGGGAACCGGGTGCCGACGACAAGTCCCGGGCAATCGTGGACGCCGTGCTGGCGACGACCCTCAGCGGCATCGCGCAGGGGCTTCGCAATACGGGCTAGGCAGGCTTCGTCGCTCGGCTGACGGCTCCGCTCGACGCCCTCGGTGTTCAGCTGCATGAGACGACGATCCGCGGCCCGCAGTGCCTCGGTCAATCCCTGGTTCAATGCGCCGAGAAACCTGAGCGCGAGAGAGCCTGGCGTGCCCAGAAGCGTCTCGACCGCGCGGCGATCCAGCTGCATGTAGCTTGATGGCGTCCGCGGACACGAGATCCCGATGACTCTGCGAGTGCTGGCGCTCACCGTATTGGTCGTGGCATGCACCGATGATGCGGGCGGCCGCTTTCATCCGATGGCGATCGACTCAGTGCTCACACGCGCCACCATGGCCGGTCCAGGTACGACCGTATCGCTCGACAGTCTCGGCCCGAGCGACTGGACAGCCATGTACGTGTTCGGCCCCTACACGACGCCAGAATTGATGCGCCGGTGCATGACGCCGGCGAAGCCGTTCGAGGGCTACGGCCTCGAACGCGGCGACGGCATGTACGCGATCATGTTCAGGAGACCGAACGGGAGAGTTTCCAGCATGGGTTTGCTGCGGCGGGGCTTCGCCTTTGCGCCGGAGGCGGTGAGCCGCGAATACTCGCGTGGGAGCGCGTCATTCACCGTCCGTAAGTCGCCAAGCGGCAGGCTGAACGAGTTGGTCGCCAGCGGCCGCGAGACTCGCGTCTGTACGATGGGCGATGCGCCGCCCCGTGCTGACGTCCAGGCCATCTCACTGCAGGGTGACACACTGCGGAGCATGCCGCTCTCTGCCGAGACACGAGAGCGGTACGAGCGTCAGTTGGCCGAGGCGCGCGCTGCCTACCAGCGCGCGCCGGCGGATGTCGACTCCATCATCTGGTATGGACGGCGGCTCGCGTATCCGGGCCATGTTCGGGAGGCAATCGAAGCCTACACCAGGGGCATCGAGCTGTACCCGAAGGATGCGCGGCTGTATCGCCACCGCGGACACCGCTACATCACCGTGCGCGAGCTCGACAACGCGATCGCCGATCTCGAACAGGCGCGCAAACTTGTCGCAGGCAGGCCGGACGAGGTCGAGCCAGACGGCCAGCCCAACGCGCGCAATACGCCGATCGGCACGTTGCAGTCGAACATCGACTACCATCTTGGCCTGGCGTACTACCTCAAGGGCGACTTCGCGCGCGCGTTGCCCATATACCAGCGCGAGTTCGCCAACGCGCGGAATGACGATCGCAGGGTCTCCATCGCGCACTGGCTCTACATGAGCCTGCGGCGCCTGGGACGCGACGCAGAGGCGGCGCGTGTGTTGACATCCGTGCGGCGCGACATGGACGTCATCGAGAACCAGTCGTATCACCGGCTACTGCTGATGTACAAGGGCGCGTTGCCGGCGGACTCGGTGCTAGGGATGACGGCGACCGGCGAGATGTCCGTCGCAGACGCGACAGCCGCGTACGGGATCGGCAACTGGCATCTGTACAACGGCCGGCGCGCCGAGGCGACGCGCGTCTTCGAGCGCATCATCGCCGGCGGGCAGTGGGGCGCGTTCGGCTACATCGCCGCCGAAGCCGAGCTCGCGCGCCTGCGCTAGCGCCGCGCCTCGAACACCTTCTCCAGCAGGTCAACCTCGTCCAGGAACGCGGTCGCCAGCTTGCTCACTTCGGCTGGTGTCTTCGCCGCATCGATGCGCGCGACGAGCGTCTCGGCGTGCTCCGCCTGCTTCGGGTTCCGTTTCTGTACTTCCGGCCGGATCTCGTTCCACGTGCGGCGCAGGTCACGCTTGGTGGCGGCGAGCTTTTCGTTGTCGCGCGCGGCGGACCAGATCTCCAGCTCTCGTCCGTCGTAGTCCAGCAGCATCACCTGCACGGGCACCGTGCTCTCGTACGGGCGCACCATTTCAGCCGCGAGGTACGTGACGCGATTCGCGTCGATCATTCCCTGCTCGCGACGCCTGCCTGCGATGTCTCGCGACAACGAATCCCCGAGCGCCGTGAGCGACGCCTTCGTGTCGACGTCGGCGGGCAGCCGCGCAACGGCGGCGCGCAGCGAGTCCAGATGCTCTGTGGCTTTCTTCCAATTGCCGGCTTTCACCTGGTCGAACAGATCTTCGCCGTGCGTGCCGACGGCATCGATGCCGGGCGGCACGCTGGCCGTGGGCCTGGTGGCGGTGGTCGTGGACGCGCGCGCACCGACATTGCCGGCGGCGCTTTCGTAGCTGCCTGGATACTTCTCGCTCCCCTTGGTACACGCGACGAGCGTCGCGGCGAGCGTCGCGGCGAGCGCTGAACACAGAATCGCGGGGCAAAGTGCGGGGTGTGCGATACGGACTGACATGCGGCCTCCGGTTTCAAGGCTCGGAGCCGCAACGGGTGTACCGGATCAGTGTTTCCAGCCCAAGTGGGTTCGATCCCCTGGAGCTCCAGCGAGTTTCACGAGACGCGGCAGTAAGGCCGGAGCTTGTTTGGCCAGGCGCGCGGAAACCGGCCGAACCGTCCACCCCCCCCTGAATCACCGGGCTGGCTGTGTACGTAGTGAATGTTGGCCCGCGTTCAACGCGGTTTAGTTGGAGGACATAGATGAGATTGCTCTGGACGCTGCTCAAGATCGTGGTCGCTCTCTGCCTGGTGATCCCCATCTCGATCATCGTGCTGGCGACGGCACTCGGCATCTTCGGGGCGCTGCTCGGCTTGGCCATCCTGGCGCTCCGGGTGGCGATCATTGGCTTGATCGGGTACGGAGTGTTCCGGCTGGGCGCCTGGCTGTTGCGCGACTCGAAGCCGCGCCCGCAGCCGGTCGAGGTGAAGCCACTGCCGCGCGTGGACCCGCACTATGAGGCGGCGATGCGGGAATTGGATCGGGAGCTCGGGGAAATCAAGTAGCGCTCCGTCATCCTGCACGAACCACAGAGAGGCAGAACTGCGGAATGGGAATTGGCGCGTGGTGAGATCGGCGCCCATTCCCATTCCCGCTTCCCATTCCGCCGTCTGCCCTCTGTGCTGCCTGTCGTTCAACTACAGTGTCCTCATCAAGACCTACCGATCGTCATTCCCCCGATACCCCTGCAGCACCGCCGCGAGGAGCCCGTTGGTGTTGTCGAATTGAATGGCCCAGTGTGCCACGTTGCGACCGAGCGCCTGGCCCGCTTCGACGTCCATGCGGTAGTGAATGCCGGCGATGATGCGCGACATCCCGTTGTCGATCACCCGCTGCTCGAGCTCCGTGGTGTTCTCCGGGAAGAACCGCTCGAGCACCGTGGCCGCGGAGGCCGACACGCACGAGTGTCCCGACGGATAGGATGGGTGATTCGGACGTCCGATGATCAGGCTGGAGAACGGCAGGTCCGCGGGTGCCACCATCCACGGGCGGAGCACCAGGTAGGTGTATTTCGTATCCCAGCAGCCGATCACTGCATCCATGATGGCGGCGTTCAGCAGCGCGTAGACGTGCGCCGCAGCTCGCTCGTCCATGTTGCGTTTCCTGATGAACGGCTCGGCTTTCTCGCCAAAGTCGCCCGCCGGTGTGATGCTGCCGGGGCCCAGATTCAGCGCCACGGCCATCGCAGCCTGCTCGGGCGTGCGATTCTTCACGATCTCGATCACCTCGTTCACCTGACCCGTGAGATCCGTGAGAGGCGGAGGCGACCGGAACTGGTCGGCGCTCGTGAGGAAGTACGGGCGCATGTATGGGTACTGAAAGCCTGCCGGGACGTGCGGCGTCGCGTCGGCATCCATTGCCCAGATCGTCGGCCCGGCCGGCAGCGTCGCGGGGTCCCAGACCTTTGCGGTGCCGTCCGCGTTCGCGAATCCATCGGCCTTGCCACGCGCAACGATGATCTCGCCCATCGCGCGCCCCGCCGTGACTCCACGCGCGAATGCCGCCTGCTCGTCGGCCGTACCAACGGCGCCTTCCGCCGCGAGCTGCGCCTCGATCGCCGCGATGTCGAGCTTGAAGATGTACGAGAGCACCTGGACGGACGCTCCGGCCACCGCCCCTCGGCGTTCGTCTTTCTTGACGGCATCGGCCGCCGCGTACTGCGCGAGCCCAACGAGCGCGTATGCCCGCGGCGCGACGATGGGGCTCAAGGCGCGCGTCTTGGCCAGGCTGCGCGCCGTCTGTTGCCAGACGATGGTCGCCAGCTCCTGGGTGTCTTTTTGGTCAGCCGAGGCTACCGCGGTGGCGGATAGATCGGCGGCTGCCGGACTGGTTGGTCGCTCTGAGCAGGCAGCCAGGAATACGAGGGGGCCGATGAGGCGGAGCGGCGCAGCGCGGATCATGGGGAGTCTCCATAGGAGGTTGAGGGGCGCGTTTCCCGCCCCCTATGGGTTACACACCCTTTGCCCCGGAATTTGCTCACTCAGGAAAGCTGAAGGCCGATAGCCGACAGCAAACAGCCGACGGCTATATCGCGAACAAAGCCTTGTGCGACATAGCTATCGGCTGTCAGCTATCAACCTTCGCGCCGGACTAACGCGATAGCTGCAACTCCGACCGCAGATAGATGTACCGACCGTTGTACCCGAACGGCGACGACCCCGGCCAGATGAACGTCCCGTTGTTCGTGTTCGCGTCCACGGTAACTCGATCTGGGTAGACATTGAACACATTATTTGCGCCGAACGAGACGGCGATCCGGTCGAAGCGATACCCCAGCTCCGCGTCCACCAGCGTCTTCTGACCGAAGTCCTCGAGACCGTCCAGACTGCCGTCGCGGAACTTGCCGTAGTCCGAGATGCGCCCCATCGCGCGGATGCGGCCCGCGGTGTAGGCCGTGGTCAGGGACGACCGGCGGTCGGGCCGATTTTTCTCGATGGCGTTGATGGTCACGATGTCCAGCGCGCTGGTGTACGACGACCCCTTGCCGACGAGAATCGCGGGCAGCGGATCGACGCGCGTGACCTTGTTCTTGCTGAAGTTCGTCGCGGCGGTGAAGTCGAATGCGCCGTTGCCGGCCGCGACGCGCCAGTTGGCCGCGATATCCACGCCGTCCGTCTTCGTGTCCAGTGCGTTGGTCGGGAACTGCACGCCCACGATCGACGTCAACCCCGAGTCCGCAAGGATGTCCGCGATCACAGGGTCGGACGAACCATCGAAGGTGGCTCCCAGCAGGATCCGGTCCTTGATGGTGATGTGGTAGTAGTCCACGGTGAGGTTGACGTCGCGCTTTGGCGACCACGCCAGCCCGCCGCTCAGGTTGACCGACGTTTCTTCCTTCAGGGGCTTGGCGCCGAAGATGCGCGACGCCCGGTTGGTCACCGGAAAGTTGCCGATCTCCACGAGCACGCCGTTCTGGATCGCGGTCGTCGTGTGGCTGTACCAGCTCTGTGCCAGGTTCGGCGCGCGGAACCCGGTGCTCGCCGCACCACGCAGCACCAGCTGTTTCGTCGCCTGATAGCGCGTGGCCAGCTTGCCGGTGAGCCTCTGTCCGAAGTCGCTGTAATGCTCGAACCGGCCGGCGGCATTCGCCAACAGCTTGTCGGTCAGATTCGTCTCGAGATCGAGATAGCCGCCGATATTGCTGCGCGTGTTCTCGCTGGCGTCGCTCGGCGCGAAGCCCTGGAATACCGAGCTGCCTGCCTGGGCGATGGACCTGTTGGGTCCGCAGCACGGCCCGGCGCTGTCCTGCGTTTGATGGTAGCCGTTGATCCACGACGCGCGCTCGCCGGCAACCACTTCATAGGACTCGCGACGGAAGGCGGCGCCGAACGCCACGTTCACTTCACGCGGAAGCCCGAGTTGCATGAGGCGCGAGAAGCTGGCTGCCGCGTTGAGCTCGCCGCGGCGCAGCGCGCCCGCGTCGAACGACGTCTGGTTCGGAATGCCCGGGTCGTCTGAGTTGCCGAGAATGCCGTCCGGTCCCGGAGCCGTTGGAACCGACAGGCTGGGACCGAGCGACGAGTTGAGCGTGTGGCGCAGGTTGAAGTCGAAGCTGTTGTAGCCGTATGACACGCCGTAGTCCGTCGCCCAACCGCCCACGTTCGAGCGGACGCCGGCGGCCGCCGAGTAGTCGATGACCTTTGGCAGAAACTCCGGAAGGAATCCCAGCGGATAGATCTCCGGCCAGTTGCGCGAGTTCTGCGGCTTGCGAAAGAATCCGTTGCCGGTGCCCTCGCGGTTGGACAATCCGCCGAACGCATAGAGCTCGGTCGTCCCAGCCTGGCCAACGGGGAGCTTGAAGTTCGCGAACGTGTGGATGTCGCGCTCCGCCCCGTCGCCCCAGTGGACGTTCGGCTGCGGTACACCGGTGCGCTTGATGACGACGCGGCAGTCCGCAACCGAGTCCGCGACACCCTGGAGATCCGGGAAGCTGCCGTCGGGGCACGCGCGGTTGGTGGAATTGCGATTGAGATACTGTCCGAACAGCGCCAGCGACCCGCGGCCGACGGTGAACCCGACGCCGCCGTTCACGTCCACCGTGTTCCCGTCACTCGGATAGTTCTTGCCCGGTCGATACTGACCGACGCTGGTGTTCACGAAGGGCGCGAATGCGCCGTCCTTGAGCACGAGGTTGACGACGCCGGCGATGGCATCGGACCCGTACTGCGCGGCGGCGCCGTCGCGCAGGACCTCGATGCGGTCGATGGCGCTGGACGGGAACGCGTTGAGGTCCACGCCGCTCGAGCCTGGCGCGGATCCGTTGGAGAACACGTTGAGCAACGCGGTCTGGTGCCGGCGCATGCCGTTGATCAGCACCAGCGAGTGGTCCGGCGACAGGCCGCGCAGCGTGAAGGGACGCACGATCTCAGTCGCATCCGTGACCGCCTGCTTGGGAAAGTTGACGGAGGGTGAGAGGTTCGCCACGATCTGCGAGGTCTCCGTGGATCCCGCCTGCACGATGTCCGCCGTCGTGTACACGTCGACGGGCACAGCCAACTCTTCGGCCGCCGTGTGGCGCGCACGTGAGCCCACCGTGACGACGACGCCGGCGATCCGCGTGGCCGCGCGCTTGAGCGTCACGTCGAGCGTCGCGATCGCGCCCGAGTTGATCGAGACTTCCAGGGACTCGGGCGCAAACCCGAGCGACCGCACGCGGACGATGCGACGTCCGACCGGCACGCCGTTGAGCGTGTACGCTCCGCGCGCCGTTGGCGTGGTGCGGAGCGAGGTGTTGTCCACCGTGATCCTGGCACCGATGACGGCGGCGCCGGTGGAGTCGGTGATCCTGCCCTGAAGCGATCCGGTTTGCGCGCTGAGACGCTGTGGGAAGGAAAGACCGGCGACGAGTGCCACCGCAAAGACGGTGGCGACACGACGCCACGACGAGAGCCGCATGTGCGATCTCCGTGGAGAATGTGAAACCTGAACCGTGGTTATAACCGCGATCGGCGGCGATCGTGGTTTTCCGAGTATGGAGCACGGCGCGGCGATGCACCAGATCACGGGGGCGAGAGGGCTTGGGGCTGGACGACCCGGCATTTGTTCTTGCGCGAGCCTAATGCGCCGGCTGCTGTGCGGCCGCGGAATGGATTCCTCTACGCGGACGGGCCGCGGAATGGATTCCCCCCACGCGGAATACGGGAGCGGAATGGAATCCCCGTTCGCGGAATACGCTGCGCTCCTCGTCGCTCTCGCTCCGTCGCTAACGCTCCTCCGCTCCGCTCCTGCGGTGCTCGCTGGCTTCGCCGGCCGCGCATAGGGCACCAGGCCGTCTCGTCACGCGCTCCGGAGTACACGGCGGTCGCTCAGCGGGAGCGCATGGTGAGGAGGAGCACCGTGTGTCCGCTCCGGGGACTCACCAGTGCGCGACGGCTTGCAGAACGCAGGGCACCCCGACAACTTCCCTCTAACCAAGAGGGGGAAGGCGAGTGATCGAACAGGACGGCGGGCTGGTGAAGGGCACGCTCGACGTGCTCATCCTCAAAGCAGTGAGTTGGGGTCCGCGCCACGGTTACGCGGTAGCCGAGTGGATCAATGTCGTCACCGATCGCGCCCTGCTCGTGGAGGAGGGCCCGCTCTACACGGCGCTCCACCGCCTCGAGAAGAAGAACTGGCTCACATCCGAGTGGGGCTACTCGGAAACCAATCGTCGCGCGCGGTACTACAGCCTCACGCGCGCCGGACGGCAGCAGCTCAAGAGCGAAGTGTCACTCTGGGAGCGCTACTCGCGTGCGGTGAGCCGCGCGCTGGACGCGTCCGCCCCAACGATCGCGTGACACGATGCTGCGACGGGTGTTCCGGCTCCGCTTTGCCAAGCGCCACCTCGAGAGCGAGATCGCCGAGGAGCTCGAGTTTCATCTGGCCATGCGCGAGCGGTCGCTGGTGGAGCAGGGCATGTCGCCGGTGGAGGCTCGCGCCACGGCGCTCAGACAATTCGGCGATGTCGGCGCGGTGCGCGACGACTGCGTCTCACTGGATCAACAGCGGGATCGTGCGATGAATCGGGCCAGTGCCTTTACGGACCTCACGCAGGACTTCGTGTACGCCGTGCGGACGCTGCGCCGCAACTTCGGCTTCACCGCCATCGCGGTCGCGACGCTGGCGCTTGGCATCGGCGCCAACACGGCGATCTTCGGGCTCATCGACGCCGTGCTGCTGCGCAAACTGCCCGTGCCCGCCGCCGACAGGCTGGTGTCCATCGGCGACGCCACGCGTGTCGGCGGAATGTCCAATGGCTCGCCCAGACCGGATCTCATGCCGTACCGCATCTACACGGAGCTGCGGCAACGCAGCCGTGCGTTCAGCGGCGTGATGGCCTCGGGGCGTGCGCCGCGACTCTCGATGACGGTAGGCGCCGCCAGCGGTGAGCCGGATCATCCGCGCGGCCGGCTCGTCTCCGGAAACTACTTCCACGTGCTGCGAGTGCCGGCGTTCATCGGTCGCACGTTCGGCACGGAAGAAGACGGCAACCCTGGCGCGTCGCCGGTTGCGGTGATCAGCCACGACTACTGGCAGCGCCGCTTCGACGCGGACCCTGGCATCATCGGCAAGACGGTCACGATCAACGGTGCCGGCGTCACGATCGTCGGTGTCACGCCGCCCTGGTTCACGGGCGAGATCGTCGGCGCGCGGCCGGAGATGTGGCTGCCGATCACGCTGCAGCCGATGATCGTGCCGAATCAGGATTGGTTGAGCGACCCACACTTCGCGTTTCTCCTGCTGCTCGGACGGTTGAACGACGGCACGACCATCGCGCAGGCGCGGAGCGAAGTGCAGACGCAGGTGCCGCGTCTCCTGCGTGAGCTGGCGCCGGACGCCGAGTTCGCGAAAGACGTGGACCGCTTCGCACCGAGCGAGATCCAGGTCGAGGACGGATCAAAGGGATTCTCGCGCGTGCGCTCGACCTTCTTCGTACCGCTCATGACGCTGATGGCCGGCGTGGCGCTCCTGCTGCTCATCGTATGCGCCAACGTCGCC
>DASTVV010000018.1:0-14405 GCA_035758925.1 Gemmatimonadaceae bacterium | reverse complement strand
GCCAGGGCGACGCCGTGGCGCTTCGCACGATACGCGGGCATTGGGTGCTGGTGGACGCCGGCCGCGACTGGCGCGGCGGGGACGCAGGCAAGCGTGACGTCCTGCCGTACATCGCCGAACGCGGCGGGGGTCTGGTTGCGTTCGTCCTCTCGCACCCGCACTCGGACCACGTCGGCGGCGCCGCCAGCGTCCTCGAGGCGCTGCGTCCCAGGTGGTACTTCGATCCAGGCTACGCGGGCGGCACGACGCCATATCGCGCCTCGCTGCTCGAGGCACGGCAGACGCGCACGGCGTGGCGGCGCGTGCGCCCGGGCGATTCGCTCGTGGTGGACGAGGCGACCATCACCTTCCTGGCGCCGGATTCCGCGTGGGCCGAGTCGCAAAGCGATCCCAATCTCGCGAGCACGGTAGCGCGCATCCGTGTGGGGCAGGTGACGATGCTGCTCACCGGCGACGCCGAGGCGCCCGAGGAACGTTGGCTCCTGGCCAATCGGCGACCGCTCCTGGGCGCCGACGTGCTCAAGGTCGGACACCACGGCAGTCGCACGAGCAGCACACCGGAGTTCCTCGACGCCGTGTCGCCTCGCCTGGCGCTGGTGTCAGTGGGCGCCGGCAACATGTATGGCCACCCGAACGCGGCCGTACTCCGCTCGCTGGCGGCGCATGGGGCCATCACGCTTCGCACGGACCTCAACGGCTCACTGGTGGTGCGTACGGACGGCCGGCGCATCGAGGTCGAAGCTGCCGGTGACTCATGGACGCTCAAACCTTGACTGCGGCTTTGACTGCGTCTTCAACAGCGCGGCAAATGCGTCGTCAAAGCCGCCGTAAAAGCCGCCGTAAAAGCCGCCGTAAAAAACCCGCCGTCAGGTCACTTCTCAAAAGACTTGCCCTAATCCGGCCAAACCAGTCACTATTGAAGCGACTCAATATCGACGGTCGGCCGTGCTCCAAAACAAAGCGACATCCGTAGTTACGATCGAGCGCTTCATCATCGAGCAGGAACGTCAGCACCCCGAGGCCACGGGTCAGCTGTCCGGGATTCTGTATGACCTGGGGCTCGCGGCCAAGATGATCGCCAACAAGGTGCGCAGTGCCGGACTGGCTGACATCCTCGGCTCGGCTGGCGAAGAGAACGTTCAAGGCGAAATGCAGCAGAAGCTGGACGTCTTCGCCAACGAAACGATCATCAAGGCCATGGACCACACCGGCCGCCTGTGTGGCATGGCGTCCGAAGAAGAACCCGGCATCATTCCGATCCCCGAGAAGTTCCGCTGCGGCAAGTACTGCCTGATGTTCGATCCGCTCGACGGATCGTCGAACATCGACGTGAACGTTCCGGTGGGAACGATCTTCTCCATCGTTCAGAAGATCACGCGCGGCAAGCACGCCGAGGACGAGGATTTTCTGCAGCCGGGACGTCGCCAGGTGGCCGCCGGCTACGTGATCTACGGCTCCAGCACCATGCTCGTGTACACCACGGGACAGGGCGCACACGGCTTCACGCTCGATCCGTCCATCGGCGAATTCCTGTTGTCGCATCCGAACATCCGCACGCCGGCCGACGCCCGCTATCTGTCGGTGAATGATTCGTACGAGCAGATCTGGGACTCGCAGGTGAAGCAGCTGATGCGGCGGTACCGCGCGCTGGAGGGCGACCACAAGGCGCTCAACGTGCGCTACGTCGGGTCCCTCGTCGCCGATTTCCACCGCAACCTGCTGGGTGGCGGAGTGTTCTGCTATCCGTCCAACAAGCAGAGCCCGAAAGGCAAGCTGCGTCTCCTGTACGAGGCGAACCCGCTGGCGTTCATCGTCGAGCAGGCGGGCGGCGCGGCGATCGATGGCGCGCAGCGCATTCTGGACCTCATGCCGTCCGAGCTGCATCAGCGCACGCCGCTCTACATCGGCTCCAAGAACGACGTGGATCTCGCGGCGCAGGTGCTTGCCAGGAGCCCGGAGCTGGTCAGCGCCTGACCGACCGCACGACTCCATCGGGAATCCCCGTAGCGGCTGTCTACCGTCCCGAAGACGGTACGGCCGACTACGCCGGGGACCTGGCTGACCCGGGCTCGTTCCCGTTCACGCGCGGCGTCCAGCCGACCATGTACCGCGGGCGCCTGTGGACCATGCGACAGTACGCCGGATTCGGCACTGCGCAGGAAACCAATCGCCGGTTCCGCCTGCTGCTGGACCATGGACAGACGGGGCTCTCCGTCGCGTTCGATTTGCCGACGCAGATGGGCATCGACTCCGACAGCGCGCGCGCACACGGAGAGGTCGGGCGCGTGGGCGTCGCGATCGACACGGTGGAGGACATGCACGTCCTCCTGGACGGCATCCCGCTCGACAAGGTCTCTACGTCGATGACCATCAACGCGACGGCCACGACGCTGCTCGCGATGTACGTCGTCGTGGCGGAAGAGCGGGGCATCGACCGGCGCGTGCTGAGCGGTACGATCCAGAACGACATCCTCAAGGAATACATTGCCCGCGGCACCTACATCTATCCGCCGGCGCCGTCGCTCGCGCTCATCGCGGACACGTTCCGCTTCACGGCGGAGGAGTTGCCCAACTGGAATCCAATCTCGATCTCCGGCTACCACATCAGGGAAGCCGGCGCCACGGCCGTCCAGGAGCTGGCGTTCACGTTCGCGAACGCGATGGAGTACGTGAGAGTGGCGGTCGACGCGGGTCTCGCCGTCGACACGTTCGCGCCGCGGCTGTCGTTCTTCTTCGCCGCGCACAACGACCTCTTCGAAGAGGCCGCAAAGTTCCGCGCGGCACGGCGGATGTACGCGCGCCTCATGCGCGAGCGTTTCGGCGCGAGCGACGCGAGCGCGCGTCTCAGGTTCCACACCCAGACCGGCGGCGTGACCCTCCAGGCGCAGCAGCCGCTGAACAACGTTGTGCGCGTCACCGTACAGGCGTTGTCCGCGGTGTTGGGCGGAACGCAGTCGCTGCACACCAACGGCTATGACGAAGCGCTGGCGCTTCCGACCGAGCAGGCGGCGACGCTCGCGCTCCGCACGCAGCAGATACTCGCGAACGAATCCGGCGCGGCGCTGACGGCCGATCCACTCGCGGGCAGCTACTACGTGGAGCATCTCACCAACGAGCTGGAGTCGCGCGCGATGGAGCTGCTGGCGCGCGTGGACGCGCTGGGTGGGTCGGCCAAGGCCATCGCCGCGGCGTTCTTTCAGGAAGAGATCGCCCGGAGCGCCTACGAGCAGCAGATGAGCGTCGAGCGCGGCGAGTCGGTGATCGTCGGCGTGAACAAGTACTCGGACAACTCGGCGGCGCCGGAGCTGCATACGCCCGACTTCTCGACGCTCGAGGCGCAGCAGATCGCTCGGCTCAGGAGCGTTCGCGCGAAGCGCGACGCAAACCGTGTCACCGCTGCACTGGCTGCCCTGGACGCAGGCGCTGATCGGCTTACCGGAACGCCACCATCCCAGGGCGAGTCCCTGATTCCGAAGATCGTCGATGCCGTTCGAGCCCGAGCATCGGTGGGAGAGATTGCCGATGTCTTGCGGAGCCGCTGGAGCGAGTATCGCCCAGTGTGATCTGGAGGCCTCAGTCGCTCCCTCAAGCTCGATCAGTCCCTTACATTCATTGTCGAGCGACTCCAGCCAGTTAAGTCACAAGGACATGCCTACTTACGGGTTTCGTTGCCCCAACGGCCACGAATTCGATCGTTTCTACAGAACCATCAGCGGTGCCGCAACGGAGCTGCCGTGTCCGGAATGCGGCGCTGTTGCTGTCCGCACCATCTCTGGAGGTGCCGGGCTCGTCTTCAAGGGCTCCGGTTTCTACCTCACCGACTACGGCAAGAACGCCCATCGCAAGCCTGCGGCTGGGTCCGGCTCGAAGGACAGCGCCGCCAAGACCGATGGTGCAGCGAAGCCGGAGACCAAGTCCGACGCGAAGTCGGAATCGAAGTCCGACGGCAGCAAGACCGAGGGCTCGACGCCCAAGAGCTCGAGTTCCAAGCCCGGCTCAGAGTGAGCATCCAGGAAGACGAGCTGCGCGCTGAGATCAAGCGCGCGGCGCGCGTCATCGGCGCGCCAGAAGAATTCGATCCGGTGATCGAGCGCCCGCGCGACCCCGCATTCGGCGACTGGGCCACGAGCGCCGCAATGGTGCTGGCGCGCACGCTCAAGAAGAAGCCGCGCGACATCGCCGAGTCGCTGCAGCGCGAGCTGGATAAGGAGCGGGCGGGGATCAGCTCCGTGGAGATCGCTGGTCCGGGATTCATCAACTTTCGCGTCGCCAGCGGCAAGGTCGCGAGTGGATTGCTCGGAGTCGTTGCCGCGGATGAGTCCTTCGGAAAGAGCGAGGCCGGCGTGGCAAAGCCGGTGAACGTGGAATTCGTCTCCGCCAACCCGACGGGACCGCTCCATGTCGGGCACGGCCGGCAGGCGGCGCTGGGCGACGCGATCGCGTCGCTGCTGGAAAACAACGGCTGGACAGTCAGCCGCGAGTTTTACTACAACGACGCCGGCGCGCAGATCGACAACCTTGCGATCAGCGTGCAAGCGCGCGTGCGACAGATTGGCGGCAGAGACGCCGAGATCCCGGAGGGCGGGTATCACGGCGAATACATCCGTGACATCGCGCAGCGCTACATCGAGACGCATGCGTCCGATCCGTTCGCCGAGGACATCGACGCCGTGCGCAAGTTCGCCGTGCACGAGCTGCGCAAGGAACAGGACCGAGACCTGCAGGCGTTCGGCGTCAAGTTCGACGTCTACTTCCTGGAGTCCTCGCTGTATTCCGACGGCAAGGTGGCGGCGACGATCGATCAGCTGCGCACCGCCGGACACACGTACGTGAAGGACGGGGCCACCTGGCTACGCACTACCGAGTATGGCGACGACAAGGACCGCGTCGTCCTGCGCAGCGAGGAAAAGGGCGGTACGCCGACGTATTTCGTGCCCGACGTCGCGTACCACGTCACCAAATGGCAGCGCGGCTTCACGCGCGCCATCAACGTGCAGGGCGCCGACCACCACAGCACGGTGACGCGCGTCCGCATCGGGCTGCAAGCGCTCGACATGGGCATCCCGAAGGGGTACCCCGAGTACGTGCTGCACCAGATGGTGACCGTGATGCGAGGCGGGGAAGAGGTAAAAATCTCCAAACGCGCGGGCAGCTACGTGACGGTGCGCGACCTGGTTGACGAAGTGGGCCGCGACGCGGTGCGGTACTTCTTCCTCTATCGGAAGGGCGACTCGCAACTGGTGTTCGACGTGGACCTGGCGCGCTCGCAGTCGGAAGAAAACCCGGTGTACTACATCCAGATGGCGCACGCCCGCATGAGCGGGATCTTCCGGGTAGGTGAGATCGATCCCTCGTCCGTCACCGGCGTTGGTGCCGACCTTTCGATTCTCGAGCTGCCGGAGGAGCAGGAGCTCATCAAGTCACTGCTGGACTATCCCAAGCTCGTGTCGGATGCCGCGGAGGCGCTGGAGCCGCATCGGGTAGCCAACTATCTCCTCGACCTCGCGCGCAAAGTGCACCTCTGGTACCACAAGGCGCACGTGCTCAACGAGCCGGAAGAGCTCACCAAAGCGCGCCTGGTGCTGGCTCGCGCGAGTCGGATCGTGCTGCGAAACGGACTGACGCTGTTGGGCATCTCCGCGCCTGACCGGATGTAGATTCGCCCGGGCTTGGCTCGTCCACTGGAAGCCACAGCTCATCGCGCACAGCTCACAGCTCACAGCTCATAGCTCACAGATCACAGCTCACAGCTCACAGCTCACAGCTTTGGTCTAGCTGGTACCGTCCAATCCCCCTTATGTCCCTACTCGTCGTCGGCTCCGTCGCCCTCGATTCCGTCGAGACTCCGTTCGGCAAGGCCGACGAGGTCCTGGGCGGCTCGGCGACATTCTTCTCGGCGTCCGCCTGCAACCTCACTCCCGTGCAGGTGGTGGGTGTGGTGGGCGACGACTATCCCGTCGACAAGCTCGGGCCACTCGAGAAGCGCGGTGTCGACTTCGCCGGGCTCGAGCGGACGCAGGGCCGTTCGTTCCGGTGGCGCGGCCGATACCGGCACGACCTGAATGTCGCGGAGACGCTCGAGACGCACCTGGGTGTCTTCTCGAATTTCAGCCCCAAGATTCCACCGCAGTTTCGCAAAGCGCCGTTCGTCTTCCTCGGCAACATCGACCCGCGCCTGCAGCTCAACGTGCTGACGCAGGTGGACAAACCCAAGCTCGTCGCATGCGACACGATGAACTTCTGGATCGAGAGTCGCCGCCCCGACCTGCTCAAGCTGCTCGAGCACGTGGACGCCATCACGCTGAACGACGGCGAGGCGCGCCAGCTCACGGATAGATACAATCTGGTGCGCGCGGCGAGATGGATCATGGAGCGTGGTCCCAGGCTCGTCATCATCAAGAAAGGGGAGCACGGCGCCTTCATGTTCACGGGCGACACGGTCTTCTTCGCGCCAGCCTATCCGCTGGAGGAAGTGTTCGACCCAACGGGTGCTGGCGATTCGTTCGCGGGCGGCTTCATGGGGTATCTCGCGCGCTCGGGCGACGTATCCGAAGCGAGCCTCCGCCGAGCCGTGATCTATGGGTCCGCCATGGGATCATTCGCCGTCGAGAGATTCTCGATCGAGCGTCTGCTCGAGATCGACGCGAAGCAACTCGGCGCGCGCGTCGCCGATTTCCGGAAGCTGGTCGCGTTCGAGGAGGAACTGTGACCAAGAAGCGGACCGTGAAAGCGGCGAGTAAGAAGAAGAGCAGCCCAAAGCCGAAGGGCGGCAGGTCGTTACGCAAGACGCGGGCTGACGCAGGGCGCAAAACGCATGCTGACGCAGGGCGCATGACGCATGCTGACAAACGACGCCAGACTGCTGACGTTGCGATGGACTACCAGCACGCCGGCGTCGACATCGCCGCGGCTGACGCGGCCAAGCATCGCATCAAGCGGCTGGTCGAGTCCACGTACAACGCCGGCGTCGTCGGCAAGTTCGGCGGGTTCGGCGGGATGTTCCGGATGCCCGCCACCCTCCGACACCCGGTGCTCGTGTCCAGCGCTGACGGCGTGGGCACCAAGCTCAAGGTCGCGATCGAAGCCGGCCGCCATCATACGGTCGGTCACGACCTCGTGAACCACTGCGTCAACGACATTCTCGTTCAGGGCGCGAAGCCGCTGTTCTTCCTCGACTACGTGGGCTTCGGCAAGCTCGTCCCCGAAGTGCTCGAGCAGATTGTGACGGGTGTCACCGAGGGTTGTCGCGAGAACGGGTGTGTACTGAGCGGGGGCGAAACCGCGGAACTTCCCGGAGTGTATACCCCCCCGGATTACGATTTGGCGGGCTTCATCGTCGGGTACGTGGAGGAAGACGCGGTACTCGGTCCTGATCGGGTTGTCGAAGGCGACCACCTCGTGGCTCTGGCGAGCAGCGGACTGCACACCAACGGCTACTCGCTGGCGCGACGGATCGTTTCGGAGCGGATGCGACTCACCGCGAATGATCCCTATCCGGGAGAAGACGGGTCCGTCGCTGATGTGTTGTTGCGGGTCCATACGTCGTACCTGAAGGCGCTTCGTCCGGTGCTGACCCGGGTGCATGCGATGGCGCATATCACGGGCGGTGGTTTGCCCGGCAATCTCAATCGCGCGCTACCCGAAACACTGGATGCCGTGGTACAGACGTCGAGCTGGCAAATCCCCAACCTGTTCGCGCAGCTCGAGAAGGCAGGTGGAGTACCGAGGGACGAGATGTTCCGAACGTTCAACATGGGTGTCGGTATAGTGGTCATCACGAGTTCCGCGGACGCGGTGATACGCAGTGCGACGGACGCGGGCATTCCTGCCTGGACGCTGGGGCGCGTAGTGCGCGGCAGCGGCCGGGTCATTCTCTCCTAGGAGAAGGACAACACATGCGATTCCGTTCAATCGCGACGTCATTCGCCGTTCTGCTGGTCGCCCGTGCGCTCGATGCGCAGTCCGTGTCCCCCCTCTGTCCCGGTGGAACCGCGCAGGAAGTGGCGGTTCAGGATGCGTGTCAGCAGGCCGTGGATTTCTTCAGTTACATGCGTCCCCAGCTCGGCATCGCGATCGCCGGCGGTAACACGACGCTGGGCCAGGGTGGCGCGCTTGGCGGCTTTCCCCACTTCGCGGTCAGCCTGCGTGTGAACGCGGTAAGGGGCAATGTCCCCAACGTGGAGTCGACCCGCTTTACTGGCGCCTCGCCGTCCCGGGCCATCGAGACGGAAGACACGTTTCTCGGTCTTCCTGCCGCGGACGTGGCAATCGGAGTCTTCAAGGGATTCCCGCTGGGTATGACCAACGTCGGCGGCATCGATCTGCTCGTCAGCGCCTCGTACGTTCCCAAGCTCGATGTCAACGGCTCTTCGGGAACCACCAGCGTCGAGCCGGATTCGCCGCTGCAGATCGGATACGGCGCGCGCGTCGGCATCATCCAGGAATCGCTGCTGATGCCGGGCGTCGGCGTCTCGATCCTTCGTCGCAGCCTTCCCAAGACGACGATCACGGGCGTTCTGTCCCCCAGCAACGATTCGCTGAGCGTCCGCGACCTCGACCTCAAGGCCACCTCGTGGCGAATCACGGCCAGCAAGAGTCTCGTGCTGTTCACGATTGCGGCCGGCGTCGGACAGGACACGTATGATGCGAGCACGACGATCGCGGCGGTCGTGCACGGTGTGCCGGTGCTGAACCGCGTCGCCATGAATCCGGTGGCGCTCGAGGGGCAAATGCGCCGCACGAACTACTTCGCCAACCTTTCGGCGAACATCGTGACCTTCAAGCTCATTGCGGAGACCGGCATGGTGTCCGGAGGCAACGCGACTACGTTCAACACGTTCAGCACCGAGGCGAATGCCTCGCGGCTGTACGGCTCACTGGGGATTCGCTTCGGACTCTGATGACTGATTCCAGTACGGCGCATGACGCTCAATTCATGCGTCGTGCGCTGGACCTGGCACGTGAAGGCTGGGGACAGACGGCGCCGAACCCAATGGTCGGCGCCGTCGTCGTTCGCGACGGCAAGATCGTCGGCGAGGGCTATCACGCGCGGTTCGGCGAGGCCCACGCGGAGATCATGGCGCTGCGCGCGGCGGGTTCCCGAGCGGAAGGCGCCACCCTCTATGTCACGCTCGAGCCGTGTCGCCACTACGGCAAGACGCCACCCTGCACCGAGGCGATTCTCGAGTCTGGAGTGGAGCGGGTGGTCATTGCCGTCGCCGACCCGACCGACGTTGCTGGCGGCGGAGCGGCGATCCTGCGCAACGCTCTGCTCGACGTCGACGTCGGCGTGCTCGAGGCCGAGGCGCGTGAGCTGAACGCCCCCTTCTTCAACGCGGTGCGCTCCGATCTGCCCTGGACGACGCTCAAGCTCGCCGTGTCGATCGAGACGGCGATCGCCAGGAGGCGCGGCTCGAGTGATTGGCTCACGGGGCCGGAGTCGCGCGCGGAGGTACACCGGATGCGCGCAGGGAGCGACGCGATCGCGGTCGGCGTTGGAACGGTCATCGCGGACGATCCCGAGCTTACGGTGCGGGAGTTCAGGACGCCCAGGAAGGCCCCGGCGCGCGTGGTGTTCGACCGGCGCCTGCGCACGCCCCCAGGCGCGAAGGTCATTCGAACGGCGCGTCAGACGCCGACGATCGTCGTCACCGAGTCCGTTTCGTCCAAGAAAGCCGAGTCGCTTCGCGCGGCGGGCGTGCACCTGATTGCCGCCACGGACCTGCGCGAGGGCTTTCGCCGGCTGCGATCGGCAGGCGCGCGGGCGCTGCTTCTGGAGGGTGGCGCCACGATCGCGGCGGCGGTGCTCGAAGCGAAGCTGGTCAACCGTCTGGTTATCTTTCAGGCACCGGTCGCGCTGGGGTCGGACGCGCTTCACGCATTCGATGGCGCGCGACCCGGGGCGCTCAGCGAACTGGAGAGCTACCCCGTCGTGGACCGCAGGCAGTTGGGGGGGGGAGCGGGGCCCGATGTGATGACCACCTACGCCCTTTCGGAGATCTGATGTTCACCGGACTCGTCGACGACATCGGAACCGTCGATCGCGTCGCGAGCACGGATGCCGGCTTCGAGCTCCGCATCCGTTGCCGGTACACCGACCTTCAGCCGGGCGAGAGCATCGCGGTCAACGGCGTCTGCCTCACGGTGAGAGAGCCAGGTCCGGGGCAGTTCACGTGCGCGGCTGTCGTGACGACCCTGGCGGTCACGACCGTTGGGGAGTGGCGCGCGGGAAAACTGGTCAATCTGGAGCGGGCGACCCGTCCGACGGATCGGCTCGGCGGCCACATAGTACAGGGCCATGTCGATGGCACTGCGAGAGTTACACAGACGGAGCTGGACGGTGACGCCTTGCTGATCGATCTTGCACTCCCCTCGGGGCTGCCCGAGCTTATGGTGGAGCGCGGCTCGGTCGCCATCGATGGGGTGAGCCTCACGGTTCAGGGGTTACCGACTCCGGAATCGGTGCGGCTGTCCATCGTCGAGTTCACCCGGCAGCACACCACCCTTGGCGCACTCCGCGTGGGGGACGCCGTTCACGTCGAGGCAGACATCATCGCCAAGTACGTGCGGCGTCAGCTGATGGCGGCGGCCCACCGGGACGCATGATGACGCATGACGGATGTCGCATGCTGACGAATGACGGATGTCGCATGCTGACGAATGGCGAATGACGAATGCTGACGACGCACCTATGACGCACGATCCTTTTGGAACCGTTGAAGAAGCCATAGCCGACATCCGCGCCGGCAAGTTCGTCATTGTCGCGGACGACGAGGACCGCGAGAACGAGGGCGACCTCATTTGCGCGGCGCAGCTGATCACGCCCGAGATGCTCAACTTCATGATCCGGCGGGCGCGCGGGTTGATCTGCGTTGCGCTGACGGGCGAGCGCGTGGATCAGTTGGGACTCGCGCCAATGAGCGAGACCAATCTCGACGACTATCGGACGGCCTACACGGTGAGCATCGATGCGTCGCCGCGCTTTGGGGTCACTACGGGCATCAGTGCGCAGGACCGCACGACCACCATTCACGTTGCCGTGGACCCGGCCACGGTGCCGGGCGACTTGCGCCACGGCGGCCATGTCTTCCCCCTGCGGTCGCGCGAGGGCGGCGTCCTTCAGCGCGTGGGGCACACCGAAGCCGCGGTCGACCTGGCGCGGCTCGCCGGTCTCAACCCGTCGGGCGTGATCTGCGAGATCCTGAATGACGACGGCACGCCGGCGCGCCGGCCGGAGCTGGAGAAGTTCGCGGCGGAGCATGGACTGACGTTCATCACCGTCGCACAACTGGTAGCACACCGGCTCACGAACGAGCGCCTGGTGCATCGGGTTGCCGAGGCGCGGCTGCCCACGGAGCACGGGACGTGGCAGATCGTGGGCTATCGGAACGACGTGGACCCACACGAACACGTCGCGCTGGTGTACGGCGACGTCGGCGATGGTGAGAACGTGCTGGTCCGGATGCACTCGAAGTGCCTCACTGGCGACGTCTTCCACTCGCTACGCTGCGACTGCGGCTGGCAGCTCGACACCGCGATGCAGATGATCCAGGAAGAGGGACGTGGTGTCATCGTCTACCTCGATCAGGAGGGCCGCGGCATCGGCCTCCTGAACAAGCTCAAGGCTTACGAGCTCCAGGACAAAGGCGCCGATACAGTCGAAGCCAACGAGCGCCTCGGCTTCAAACCGGACCTCAGGAACTACGGAATCGGCGCGCAGATTCTCCTCGACCTCGGTCTGCGCTCGATCCGTCCGATCACCAACAATCCGCGGAAGATGGTGGGGCTCGAGGGCTACGGGTTGCGCCTGGGCGACCGTGTGCCGCTCGTGCAGCCGGCCCACGACGAGAATGCCGGATACCTCCAGACCAAGCGCGACAAGCTGGGGCATCTGTTGGCGTCATGATCTAGCCACGGCGGAATGGGCGTTCGGAATGGGAATGGGCGCGGGGAGAGACTCGACCCGCGCCCATTTTCGTTCTTTCGATCGAGTGCTTGATCTGCGCCCATTCCCATTCCCATTTCCCATTCCGCAGTAGCTTCCACTCACATGACTGAGATATCGGGCCAACCCACCGGCACATCCCGCCGCTTTGCCGTTCTAGCCAGCCGCTTCAACGAGCCCATCACGTCGAAACTGCTCGACGGTGCCGTGGACGCGCTGAAGCGCCATGGCGTCGCGGATGACGACATCGACGTCACCTGGGTGCCGGGCGCGTGGGAGCTGCCGCTCGCGGCGCGTCAATTGATCGCCAGCGGACGCTACGACGGACTGGTGGCCGTAGGCGCCGTGATTCGTGGCGAGACTCCCCACTTCGACTATGTTGCCGGTGAGGCGTCGCGCGGCCTCGCGCAAGTGAGCCTGGACAGCGGCTGTCCGATCGGCTTCGGCGTGCTGACGTGCGACAATGCGATGCAGGCGGCCGCGCGTGCCGGTGGCGCGCACGGCAACAAGGGATGGGACGCCGCGATGGCGGCGCTTGAAATGGCAGACTTGGTCGGGAAGCTGACTGAAGACGCATGAGGGTCGAGTCGCGGGCACGCGCGCGGGCACTCCAGGCTCTGTATGCGTGGGATCTTCGGGGAGGGCAGAATCTCGACCGCGTGGCCACGCAGATCTGGGATGATCTGTCGGTCGCGCCGGACGAACGGCGCATTGCCGGCCTGTTGCTGCGGACCGCCCAGCAACGGCTGGAAGAGATCGACACGCAGCTCGCCAACGTGACCACCAACTGGCGGCTGGAGCGACTCGGCGTCATCGAACGGTCGGTGCTGCGGCTTGCCGCGGCGGAATTGCAGCGCGGCGAGACGCCGCCGCGCGTCGTCATTCGTGAAGCCATCCGACTTGCGGAGCGCTACGGCAATCCCGAGAGCGCCCGCTTCGTGAACGGCGTCCTGGACGCGCTCGCGCGAAAAATGGGCCGGCTATAGTGCGCATCCTGCTCGTCAACTGGCAGGACATCGAAAATCCGCAAGGCGGTGGCGCCGAGATTCATCTGCACGAGATCTTCGGCCGACTCGCCAGGCGCGGCCACGAGATCACGCTCCTGTGCGGCGGCTGGCCGGGGTGCGAGCCGCGCGTGACGCTCGACGGCATGGATGTGCGGCGTGTGGGCACGCGCCAGACGTTCGGCCTCAAGGCTCGTCGATACTTCCGCCGACACCTGGCCGATGCGCCGTGGGACCTGTTGGTCGAGGACATCAACAAGGTGCCGCTGTACACGCCCCGCTGGACCAAGCGCAGGACGGCCGCGCTGGTGCCGCACCTCTTCGGCGTCACCGCGTTTCTCGAGCTGCCGGCTCCGCTCGCCGCGGCCGTCTGGCTTGCGGAGCGTCCGCTCGGACGCATCTACGGGCGTGTCCCCTTCGAGGCCATCAGCGAAAGCACACGCGACGATCTCATCGAGCGTGGCATTCCGCGGAACAACATCACGGTGATCTATCCGGGGATCGACACGACGGGGTTCACGCCGGCTCCGGCGGCGCGGGCTCCGCGGCCCACATTCGCATACCTTGGCAGGCTGAAGAAGTACAAGGGCGTTCACCATGTCATCGCCGCTTTTGCGCGCATGACCCGCACCGACAGCACGTTGCTCATCGCGGGCGCGGGCGACTACCGGGCGGCGCTCGAGCATCAGGCCACGTCGCTTGACCTCGGCAACCGGGTGCGGTTTCTTGGGCGTGTCAGCGAGCCGGAAAAGCTCGCGCTGCTCCGCCAAGCGTGGGGGCTCGTCTTCGCGTCGCCCAAAGAGGGGTGGGGGATTACGAACCTGGAAGCCGCCGCGTGTGCCACGCCCGTCGTCGCGTCCAATTCGCCCGGCATTCGCGAATCCGTGCGCGACGGCGAGACCGGTTTTCTCGTTCCGCACGGTGACGTCGCGGCGATGGCAGCCTCGCTGGACCAGCTCGCGTCATCTCGCGACCTCGTGGAGCGCCTCGGCCGCAACGCGCGGAGCTTCGCCGAGAGCTTCACCTGGGAGCGCGCCGCCGATGAGACCGAGCGCCATCTCGAACACTCCGCTTTCGCGTGAAGCAAAAACTCACCGTCGGACGGCTCCTCGAGCGGACGCGCGACGTGCTGCAGCTGGAACATGTCGAGGGCACGGGCGGCCTCGAGCGTGAGGTCACGAGCCCGCACGTCTCGAGTCCCGGCCTCGTCCTGGCCGGCTACACGGTGCGGTTCGCGAGTCATCGGCTGCAGGTGCTGGGTGAGACCGAGATCACGTACCTCCGCTCGCTCGAGGACGACCAGCGCCGGCGCATTCTCAAGGACTTCTTCGCCTTTCACATCCCGTGTGTCTTCCTCACCAAGGGACTGAGCCCCCCGTCCGGTATGGTGGAGGAGGCCACGTTCGCGGGTGTTGCGGTGCTGCGCTCGCGCCTCAAGACGAACGAGTTCTACAACA
>DASTVV010000208.1:0-6579 GCA_035758925.1 Gemmatimonadaceae bacterium | reverse complement strand
ACCTAGCGGCGGACCTGAGGGCGGACCTGAGGACGGACCTGAGGGCGGTTGGCGGCGGAGACGCTAGGGGGCGCGGACGCTCGTAGCGCACCTTGCCCCCTACGGTCGTCACGTCCGCGCGCGTCCCCGGAATGCTGTCCTCCGCAACCATATCGTAGACCGATGTGGCCGTTCCGATTAGTGCGGGCCTGGTGAGCCTGTGGACCGATTTGTTCCTCGAACGACGTCCACGCGAAGCTCGGTCCAACCGGACACCTGGTAATACTCCACGCGAACGTCGTGCACGCCGGCACCGAGCGCGGCGTAGCTCGCTTCGGACTCGTGCGGCTTCCAGTGATCGATGGCCAGCGTGCCGTCGATCCATACCCGAATCGCATCGTCGCTGATGGCGCGCAGCGAGTATCTGCCTGGAGCAAGGGTGAGCGTCGTTGTCGCGACTGCGGCCCATTTCTCCAGCGGCAGACCGGCGACGGTCGGCCGATACCAGAAATAGTCGAGTCGCGCCGGGTGTTGCTCGACGACCGGCGCCGCGCGGGTGATCGCGGTCAACGTCGTAAAGTGCGTGCGCGGGTCGGTGCTGTCGGTCCACGTGTAGAAGCGAACGGTCCACGAACCCGCCGGCTCGAGACGTGAATAGGAGAACGCATAGGGCACGCCGGCCGCGCGTCGCGTGCCACGAGGAGAGACGGTCGCCGCGCCGCGATACTCGAGCGACAGCTCCCAGTCGCCTGCCGCCGGCGTCACCGGCGTTACTATGATCGTATCCCCGACGTTCCCACTTGCGTGCGACACGGCCGCGATCCCGCGGCGTCGAGCCACGCGCCAGCCGCCGGGCGGGCCGAGCACGCGGAGACGAACGGGCCCGGAGTGCGCCGTGTCGACGGGCCAGAGCATCGGCGAGGCCCAGTCGTACGGCCCCCACTCGCCCACGATGATCGCGCTCCGATCGCGTCGCGCCAATGTGTCGGTCGCCAGGGCCGACGTCACCGCCGACGTCAAAGCATCCCATGCTCCGGCGATGCGTGGCGGCGCGACGCGCGAGGGATCGAAGGCGGGGGCCGCCGAGGAGTCGTCGCGCAGATCGACCGTGTCGCGGCGGACGAGCGGTGAGTCGACGCCGGCGAAGCGGTTGTGCGCCGTGAGGATGCCCCGAGTGTTCGCGAGCCGCATCCCGACGCGATTGCCGTTGAACGCGTTGCCGGCGATCACATAGTCTCGGCTCTGGGTGTCGCGGTGCCTGGGATACCCCCAATCGCTCGGCTCGATCGCGTTCGCCCAGAGATACACACCGACGGTGTCGCCCTCGAACCGGTTCCCGACGATGCTGTTGTTCTGGCCGTGCTCGATCGCGATGCCTGTGCGATTGCGAACGAACTCGTTGCCGGCGATGCGCGAGTCGAAGCTGTAGCCGCCCCACAAGCCGTAGTCGGATCCCTCGACGCGATTGTTGATGAACGCGTTGCGGCTGAAGGTGGCCTCCATCCCGTTCGTCGGCGCAAAGCTGAAATCATTTCCATAGAAGAGATTGTCGTTCGCGCCGCCCTGGCCCGTGTCCATCGTGCTCTGGCCGGCCCAGAGAAAGAGCCCGTCGCCCCCGTGCGTCATCGCATTGTACGCCACGACGTTGCGCGAGCTCTGCTCGTACAGGAGCAGATCGGCCGAATCCTGCCCGCGGCGATAGTAGCCGTGGCTGTAGCCCCGCACATTGTAGCTCGCGCGGTTGTGCATCACGACGTTGTCGCTCGACCGATAGAGGCCGATCCCGACGCCGGAATTGAACTCGATGGTGTTGTTCCAGATACGCAGGCTGTCGGAGCGCACGAGCATGAGCCCTTCCATGCCCTGCGTGATCCGGTTGTCGCGCAGCTCACCGCCGGTGACGTCCGCGAGATAGACGCCCGCGCCGAACCGCAGCCACTCGTCGCTCTCGTTCTTGTGATGCGACAGCCAGTCCACCAGGCTCTCGTGCTCGACGAGGCTGAAGAGGCGCGGCTTCCAGTTGTAGCTGAAGTCACTGCCGGCGATGGTGAGGCCGCGGGTGCCGCGCGCGAGAAGTCCTACCTTGTAGCCGCGAACGACCGCGTTGCGAATGATGACGTTGCGGCCGCCGTCGATACGGATCCCTACGCCGCCGGCGAGATCGGGATCGGCCTCCGGGCTCTGGCCCGAGAGCGTCGCGCCGGCGAAGTCGACAGTGATGTCGCTGCCACGAATCACGACAACCGCGGAGTCGAGCGCGGTGGGCGCGGCGAACCGGTACGACTTGGGAACGATGCGAACCGAGCGCGTGATGACGAGTCCGCGGCGAAGCGCGATGGTCGGGATCTGTTGCGCTCTCGCTTCACCGCCGAGGATAGAGAAGAACGACACGAGCAGCCACGCGGCGGTCAGCCCGGGATGAGAGTTCCTGCACGTAGCGCGCCCCATGGGTGATCACGATGTAGACGTTTGCAACCGCGTGTCAACGTGCTTCCCAGCTGAGGTCTCGACGCGGACGCGCGATAGCGTGCGCCCGCGCCGCCGCACCAGAGTTGAAGCCTGGCGCCGCGGCCGGCGGAAGTCAGCGAGGACCGCAGGGAGCGGAGCGCAGGAGCGCAGCGACGGAGCGAGAGCGACCGAGGACCGCAGCGTATTCCGCGCGGGGAGTCACCAGCGCTGCGCCGTTCCCACCCGCGCGGAGAGCCACCACCTTCCCTTCATTCGTCTTCCGCGCCACGAATCCACAAAAGCTCATGATCGGGTTGACGTCCTCCACTGGCACGTCGGTGTGGTTGAGGACGATGGCGCCTGCGTCCATCAACGACCGGAACGAGTACGAGATGCGGTTGCCGCGTCCCTCGCCGAGTCGCTTGGGGATCCTCAGACGTCCGATATGGCGTGGACGCCCCGGCGTGTTGGTGTCCTGCGCGATCACGTGTATCACGTCGGATTCCATGGAAGCTTCAGCCTGAAGGTGGTGCTGCCGGCACTGGTGCCGAGCTGACGTACGAGGATCTGGTCATCATGGACGGGCTGGTGGCAGCGTGCAGATCGCGCGGCTGCTCTTCGTCAGCGGACACGTGGGGCCTGAGGATCACGATCGTGTGCGCGGTGAGCTGCTCGCCTATTGCAAGCGGGACACGTGGGCGATGGTGAAGCTGCTGGAGCGACTCCGCGGTCTTGCGATGGCCCGCCGCTAACGTCGCTCGGTTGTGAGCGACCGCAGGCCCGCGGCGCGAGATGGCATGCGCCACGAACGCGGGAGTAGCTCGGAGACCACCGGAAGACCCGGGCGAGAGAAACCATCCACCAACAGGCCCGGTTTCTGGACCGCGGTCGCGCGCAGTCCCGCGGGACCCACGACGACCAGCTGTGTCGTGGCGAGATCGACGACAGTCAGCTGGCCGAGAGTGCCGGCATCCTGCGCGATGAGGCGCGTGCCGTCGGGCGATACGAAAATCCGACGTGGGATGAACAGCGTCGACGGCGAACGATCGAGGATGACGCCGTCGGACACCCGCTGCCGCACGAGTCCGACATAGGGATCGCTGTAGTACGCATACAGGCCGTCCGGCGTGATCCCGCCGGGTGCCTCGCTCTGCCGGCTCACCCTGGCCATCGTCGAGAGGAGATTCAACGCCGCGTCGTAGGCGGACGATCCCAGGACGAAGTGATCTCCCGTCTGATCGACTGATGCGCCGCCGAGCAGGTTGGTCTGGCGGCAGGTGCCGAACGTGTCGCCGGACGCGTCGTACGCGCGCATGCAGCCCTGCTGGAAGAGGAGCACCAGCGAGTTGTCGCCCGAGCGCGCGAGGTCCCAGGCGATGCCGCCCGACGGCGCATCGCTGCGGAACCGCTGCTGGTTCGTGGCGAGAGCGATCTCGAGCGGGAGCCAGTTGATGGCTCCCTGGCCAGCGCCGGAAAACGTCACCAGCGCGGTGCCGCGGCTCGTCGCCGCCACGAGCTGTGGCGTGCGCGTGCCCGCGGTGTCGGGCATCGCGATGGGAATCTTGGTCGTGACCGTGGGCGACGGTCTCAGGTCCACGACGGCGAGCGCCTTCTCGCTCGGCAGCACCACCAGGAGCGAATCGCCCCCGGGCGTGAGGTCCATGCCGGAGGGCGACCCGTCGAGAGCGAGTGGGGTGAACGTCAGACTGGCAAGTGAGAGCACGAGGATGCGCGCTCTCCCCACCTGGAGCACGTAGGCGACGTTGCGCTTCGTGTCCACGAGCACCTGCTGGACCTCACCGTCGACGTTGATGGTCTTGGACGGATGCGTCACGCTGGGATACACCCTGTAGTCGCCCGGCTGCGTGGTGACGGCGTCGCTGAAGTTCCCGCTCACGTCGCGGGCGCGGATCCGGAACACGACGCTGTCGCCCCACTCGATCCGCACGGGAATGTGCATCTCGACGACGGACATGTCGGTCGGCTGCTGGAGGATCGAATCGCGCGTCCCGAACGGCAGCGTCTCCCAGAGGACGTAATGCATCTGGTGGTTGTCCCGCGCGATCAGGAAGATCCGGGCGGTGTCGCCCACGAAGAACGTGCCGCCGAGCGTGGGGAAGTAGCCGCTGCAGCAGTGGATCGCGCCCTGAACGGCCTCCAGCGTCGGTGGCCTGACGTCCGTGAGCACCGGCATCTGCACGGTGCCGCCGGCAAACTGTGCGAACGGATCGATCGCGAAGGCCGTGATCGAGAACGGGCTTCCCAGCGCATTGCCGCGCGGGATGCCGATGCGGGCCGTGCGATCGACGTCTTTCTCGCGGTTCTCGTACTCGTTCACGGTCTTCTCGAACGCGCCGACAGCCACCAGCTGCGTCGCCCAGATGCCCGCGGGGCTCGTGGCGTGATACTGGAACGCGAGGGTGTCACCCGGACTCGGCGTCGGCGTGAGCGCCAGCGACGCAAAGTTGACGAGCGTGGGTTTCGGCGGCACGGTCGCCGTCAGCGCCGGCCCGCAGGTGAAACGCGTGGTCGACGTCTCGAGCTCGCTCGTGCCTTCGACGCTGTAGTGGAATTTGACCTCGAGGTCGAAGGGGAAGTTGCCCCAGAACTGCCACGGCGAGTGCAATGTCGCGCCGGGAACGAGGTCGCCTCCCTCCCACGATTGCCGCATCTCCGTGGCCGATACCACCTCGGAGTCGGTTGCGACGCTGCGATTGGTGCCCATGAACCAGCGGAGGTCGGCGCTCTCCCACGTCGCCTTGCCGACGCCGACGGGCTTGGCGATGAAGTCCACCGTGCAGTTGGCCAGCGGCCACTTGTCGTCGTCGGCGATCCGCACCGTGTACGTCACGGCCGATGGCGTGACGATAATGTTCAACCCCAGGGGATCGAGCGGCCTCGATCCATCGCCGCACGCGATTGCGAGGGCGGCGGACAGGAGGACGCCAAGGATTGCGCGCTTGGATTCGGTCACGCGTTGACGATTCGACGGCGGTGGAACGCGGAGCACCGGGCGTCCGGCGAGCCGGAATATATGATGGTGCGCTGCGCGTCGCCGGAATGTCGTCGTTGTGCGGCAATGGAGCCGGAGGTCCAGGCGCCGACCATTACGGTAATCGCCAGAACGCTCAATTCGCACGCACGCTGCAGCTCCTCATCGAGACGCAGCCCGTCGGCACAGCGCGCGAGCAGGCTCCGGAGCCCGACGCAGCCAGGCGGACACCGAGCGCGGCGTGCCGTCAGGCTCGCCAACGCGGCGCGGAACGAGCGGTGGACCATATAGAAGACGCCCCTCGTGCTCGGCCGCATAGACCAGCGTGCCCACGTCGTCGCGGTCCTCCTCGAACCGGGCCGCCGAGCGCACGATCACGTCGGCCGAGACGCCGGCCTCGTGGGCCGCCTCGTGCGCGCGTAACTCCAGCTCGGAGGTCGGGCTCTCGACCACGAGCATGATGTCGTAATCGCTGTCCTCGTGCGCGTCGCCGCGAGCGCGGCTGCCGAACAACAGGATGCGCAGCGGCCGGCAGCGCTCGGCGATCAGTCGAACGGCGCGATCGAGAGCGGGATCACCGGCGGCAAGCGGGCGCAGCGCGATCATGCCCGAATCTACCTCGCAGCCGGCGCCCGGGCCGAGCAAACGAGCGCGTCGTATCCCAATGGAGTTGGCGCGACCAGCCGCCTCGAGGCAAGAATGGTGCGGCCGCGACCCGTGCCATGAAAGGTCGTACTTTCCCGGGCGCCATCGCTGCGACCAGACGGACAGATCATGTGGCGGCGCTGCGGCAGCGTAATCGTTGCGATCGACGGACGGCGCACCGTGGAAGACGTGCTGTTCGCCGAGGACGACGACCCGGTGTACGTCGGTTGGCACGTGCTCGCCGGCGTCAACCTCCGAGTGGATGAGCGCTCCAACACGCTGGTGGACCGCGGTCCGATCCCGGCGGCCTCGATCTCGCGTCGGATGCGATGTGCGATGGCATCAGGGCGTTTGGGCGTCGGATCGCCGGGAGCGGGACTCGGCATTTCGCACCGTGGCGCATTGCATTGATGCGGCCAGTCGGCGGCCTGGTGCGCATGCTGCACGGTGTCTTGCACCAGTCTCGCCGAGCCGAGCACTATATGGGCATGCCCGCAGGGAGAACGCGCCGTTGG
>DASTVV010000205.1:0-18872 GCA_035758925.1 Gemmatimonadaceae bacterium | reverse complement strand
TTCGCGTGCCTCGCGTGGGGAAAGCTGTCGGCCTTTTCGGGCGGAGGGCGCGATGGGCGAACGGCGCGGTACGGCGTCACCCACGCCGCCTCGCCGACCGCGAGCAGTGCCGCATCATCGTCGGTGTCCGCCGCGGGACCGCCAACGTGCGCCCACCGCGTGCTCCCGGCATGGCGGGCCCGCTGATACGACGCCTCGGGCGTCATCGTCGCAGCGGTCGTGCCGGGGCGTCGCAGCGCCCTGGTCGTGTCGAAGGGGAGCGGTGGCCGCAGCTTCGATCGCACCCGCACGCTCCTGTGGCATCCTTCACAGTCGCTCGCGTCCGCCTTCGCTCGATGCGGCACATGACAGCTGAGGCACTGCGAGCCGACCTTCCTGTGGCTCGCGCCGACGTGGAACGGCTCGTCGCGCCAATTCGCGTGGCAGCCCGCTGTTGCGCACGATGTCGCCGCCGCCGGCGTCTTCTGCGTGTGCGGGTTGTGGCACGTGCCGCACTTTCCGCCGTGCGGATCCTGTCCTTCATTGAAGTCCGCAAGGACTCGCTGCATCTCGTGACACCCGAGACATTCCGGCTTTCCGGGGACGAGCGTGCCCCGCGCCGAATCGCGCGTGGCGAGCGCGGGAACGTCTGCCGTGAACGCGTGGCAACTGGTGCAGTGACGCACTGTCTGCGTCGCCATCTTGCCGAGCACGATGCTCGTTTCGTTCGGTGCATGGCAGTTGCTCTGGCCGCAGGTCTCCTTTACCGGCTTGAACCGGTGCACCTCGACGCCGTGGCACGAGACGCACTGCAAGCCCTTGAGCGCGCTCGAGTCGGACTCCAGATGCACGCGATGTCCCGCGGTAGCGGCGACGCGCTGCCAGGCGGCGGTGTCTCCCGTGACGTGGCAGGTCTCACACACCCGATTCGGCACTTTGGCGTGCGCGCCGATTCTCTCTGGACGCTCCGCCACCCACAGATAGAGTTGCCGCGCACTGGCGAATACCGACTGCTGATGGCACGAGTGACACGACAACCGGCCATGCTTGTTCTCCGCGTTCCCGAACCGCTGGAACGCCGGGTTCATCACGTGACAGCCGGTGCAGAAGTCGTTCGCGTGCTGTGTGTAATTCCAGGTCGCGGTGCCCGCGGCCCCGGCGCCGGCGACTACCACAACCCCCGCCGCCGCGAGCGCCACCTTGACCCCAACGGTGCGCGAAGCCAGCCATCCGCCGATCGCGCGACGGCGCAGGAACAGAAACCGTAGGACGAACACGGCGACGACAGCGCCGGCGACGACCCCGCCCGCCTGAACCCACGGCGGGACCGTGTTCAGCAGGAACCGGACGACCTCCGCAACCCCACCGGGGAGGGGAGACTCGACGACGACCGAGTCCGCAGGCGCAACGTGCGCTTGCTGAAGCGCCGCCGCTGAGTGAAACACTCGCGCGACGGCGCTGGAATGGGCTCCGATCACTGCTAACAGCGAAATCGGTTCATCTACCCGCGGGTATTCGAGAGACGTGCATCGAGCGATTGAACTCTCCGCCGATCGGACCGTCCATGCGAACCTGGAGGGCTGCTGAAACTACCGGCAACGCGTAGTAGCTCTTGATGTAGTTGATTGTGGCGATCAGCAGTGCCTCGCACAAGAACGGATTGTGAATCCCCTTGGAGTTGTCACTGTTCGATTGACCGTACTCGCCGCAGAGTCGCGCGTTGAACTCGGCGCCCTCGGCCGGCGTGATCACGATGTCCGTGGTGCTCCATTCGGCTGGCCTGGATTGCTTCAGCGTAGCCAGGAGACCGCCGTCGGTCGGTGCAGCCTGGAGCGAGCCACTCGCGTTCTGGTCGATCCAGAGCTGATCGGTGTAGAACTTCATCCGGTTGCGGACCGTCGTGAACGCCCCTGCCGCCACCGCGGCGCTGGCGTGACAGCCGGAGGCTGTGCAGCTCTGCCACGAGCGCGCGGTCTCTGTGTAGGCACAGGTCTTGTCGCCCGTCGGCTTGCCCGTGGCATCGAGGCATGGGATCGGGCGCATCAAGTGACCCGTCGCCTGGAAGGTGAACGCACCGGTCAACTTGTCGGTGACGGTGAACTTGCTGACGTGACATCCGGCGCAGAGCTTCGGGTTCGCCGTCGTAGCGTGCGACCCGTAGATCCGCGACGTGTCGTATGCGAACCCTGGCGGCCGGTAGCCGGCAAAGCCCAGCAGAACCGCTCCTTGTGGAGCGTGCGGTGAGCTGGTCGAGAGCTCCGGTTCGGTACGCCGCATGTGGCACTGCATGCAGAGATTCTGCTCGGGGTCCGCCGACGTCACCGAAAAGCGCAGCTGCCTCGGGTTGCCTGAGCCGTGCGGGGCGTGGCACACCGCGCAGGTCGTGGGCTGATACGCCGTCGCCGAGTCTCTTTCGGCGTAGTTGTCATCGACACCCCACCGCGCCAGCACTTTGCGGCCGTCGTGACAGCCGGCGCACGTGGCGTTCGACGCACGCGAGGCGCTCACGTTTGCGTGTCCGGACGCCTTCCACTCTTCCGCGAACGGCTGATGGGCTCCGGAATGGCAGTCGCCGCAGTTGCCCGTGCCGGCCATGCTGATCCTCGCGAGTGGCCTCACAAGCGTCGCTTGTCCGACGCCCTCGACATGTTGCAGACCCGGGCCGTGGCAGTTCTCGCACTGAACGTCGTAATACGTCGCTTCTTTCACCGCGTCATGTCCAGCCGGGGTGCCCACCGCCTTGTTCCCGTTGCCTGTGACGCTGTGGCAACTGTAGCACGATTCCTCCTTGGCGGTGCTCGTACTCACGGCCGCGTAGGCATTCGCATGCTTGGTGGTCTTCCAGCTTCCCTGAAGCTCGGCGTGGCAATTGCCGCATGTCGTCTGCTTTGACAGCGCGTCGTAATAGCCAAGGAATCCTGCTGCCGCGGCAACCGGAACGTTGAAGGGCGCGCGGTCCCGGAACACAATCTTCTCGTCGGTGCACCCGACAGTCGAAGTCGCGGTGATGAACGCCGCCGCCAGAAGGCCGAACGCTCGTATGGTCGATCGTGCGCTGCGCATGGCGTTATCGTCGCCTCGATGTGTACGAGCATCACTCGTACGTGAGACCACGGAAGGAGCTGAGGGGTCAAGAGTACTTCCATAGTGAGCCTGCCGACAGTCAGGAGTGTTCCGCACGGCTGTAGGCAAAGCGCTTGTCAGGCAATCCCTGATCTTGCGAGAGGCGAACCCATTACTTCGGGCGCGCCGACGAAATGCTATTCATGCGTCAGTTCAATTCTCGTTGGTGGCGAACAGCTTGCCGGCAGCCATCAGACCCTCGCTCGAGGCGCCATGAGCCCCGTGGATCGAAGGACGTTCCTGAGGCGGGCGGCCGCCGTGTCCGCGGCGGCCGCCGGGTCGGCAATGGCGCCGGGCATGCTTCTCCACGCGAGCACTGGTCTCACGCGCGAGATCGAGCCAGAGCCGGTATGGAAAAAAACCCCTTGTCGGCTGTGTGGCGTCGGCTGCGGGCTCCTGGTCGGAATCGAGGACGGACGCGCCGCTGCCGTGAAGGGCGACCCCGACTCGACGGTGAGCCGCGGACTGGCGTGCGCAAAAGGCTATTACTCGGTGCAGGCGCTCTACGGGCGGGACCGGATCACGCGCGCCGTGATTCGCCGCGACCGGACGCCGGTGGAGGTGCCGATCGCCGAAGCGCTCGACCTGGTCGCGTACCGTCTCCGCGAGACCGTGCAGAAGTACGGCAAGGATAGCGTCGCGGTCTATGGCTCCGCGCAGTGGACCATTCCGGACGCCTACGTCGCGTCTAAGCTCTTCAAAGGCGGGTTGGGGACGAACAACGTCGAATCCAGCACCCGGTTGTACGCGGCCAGCGCGATGGCGGGACTCGAGAGCAGCTTTGGCCTCGACGGCTCGATCGGCTGCTACGAGGACATCGACCAGGCCGACGTGTTCGTCCTCTGGGACATCAACATCGCCGAGACCGACCCGGTTCTGTTCTCCCGGATGCTTGACCGAAGGCGGAACGATCCCGCCATCCGCATCATCGACCTCGCGACGCGCACGACGCGAACCAGCCACGCCGCCGACTACGCGTTGCTGCATGCACCGCACGCGGCGTTGGCAATCGCCAACGCCATCTGCCACGAAATCGTCGCGCACGAGTGGGTCAATCGCGATTTCGTCGAGCGGCACGTCACGTTCAAGCGCGGCAAGACCGGCATCGGGTACGGCCTCTCCGACGACGCGCTCCTCGTCGACGACGCCACGAGCGTCACGTGGGACGACTACGTCGCGTTCCTTTCGGCGTCCACGCCGGAGCGCGCCCAGCAGATATCCGGCGTCCCGGCAGAGACCATCCGCTGGCTGGCATCGCTTTATGGGGATCGGTCGCGCAAGGTGATGTCCGTCTGGGGCATCAACGCGAACCAGCATGCGCGCGGCACGTGGCTGAACAACGTCCTCTACAACATCCACCTCCTCGTGGGGAAGATCGCCTCCCCCGGGAACAGTCCCTTCTGCATCACCGGACAGCCGAACGGCGGAGGCGCCGTTCACGACGCGGGGACACTGACGCACACGCTGCCGCGCGGAGTGGTGCACAGCGAGCAGGATCGCCGCCGCGCCGCGGCGATCTGGGGCGTGCCGGTGGAGAAGATCGACCCGCGGCCCACCCGCACGGCGTTGGGGATGTTCCGGGCGCTCGATCAGGGCGACATCCGCTTTCTCTGGATTCAGGCGACCAATCCGATGGTCAGCCTGCCGAACCTGAACAAGTATCGGGACGCCGCGGCAAAAGACGGTCGTTTCATCGTCGTCTCGGAGGCGTATCCCACGCCGACGACGGACGTCGCGGACGTCATCCTGCCCGCGGCGCTGTGGATCGAGCGCGAGGGGATCTTCGCGAACGTGGAGCGTCGCACGCAGCACTTCGATGCGATGGTCGCGCCGCCGGGGGACGCGACGAGCGACGCTTGGCAGATGATCGAGGTCGCGCGCCGTCTCGGGATGTCCAAGCTCTTTCCCTGGGAGCGTCGCGGTCACGTGGGTCAGATCTGGGAGGAATACCGCCGATTCCACGATGATCCGCGCGGCGCGCTTGCCCCTCTCGCGGCGATCCGCGATCGAGCCGGCGCGATGTGGCCGTTCGTCAACGGGCACGAGACAAAGTGGCGGTACAACACCGCGCATGACCCGGCGGCCGATCGCGCTCGTGGCGCGTTCGACTTCTACGGCCATCCCGACGGTCGCGCGTGGATCTGGCTGCGCCCGTACGAGCCACCGGCCGAGTCGCCCAGTGTCGAATACCCGTTCTGGCTCGAGACCGGCGCGGTGCTGGAACACTGGGGTGCCGGCTCCATGACGCAGCGCATCCCAACGCTCCATCGCGCGGTGCCGCGGGCATATCTCGAGATCCACCGCGACGACGCGATACGGCTCGGCATCAAGAGTGGCGAGACGGTGCGGGTGGTGAGCCGGCGCGGCTCGATCGAGATCCAGGCGCGCATCGACTACCGGTCTCAGCCCGCGCGCGGCCAGCTCTTCGTGCCGTCGTTCGACGAATCGCTCCCCGTGAGGCGGCTGATGCTCGACGCCTGCTGCCCGCTCTCCGGACAACCGGATGCCAGCAGGTGCGCCGTGCGCGTGGAGCGGCTACCGGCGGGAGGCGACACGTGAATTCTCCCAGCCAGCCCTCGGCAATGTGGCTCCGCGTCTTTCTGATTGCCTCGGCGGTCACGGCGATGGGCGCGCTGATCATCGCGGCCGCGCGCGCGACGGCAGACCGCGATGCGGCTCGGGCGAAAGCTTCCGTCGCAATGCTCGCGCCGCCCGACGAGCCGATCGCCGCCGAGGCGCAGGTGTTTCGCACCCGACCGGGCGCGCTGGCGATTGCGCCAGCGTCCGATGCTCGTCGCGCCGCACATCCGCGCACGCTAGCCACCTTTCGCGCCCTTCGAGCGTACCCGGGCGCGCCGCCACGCATCCCACACGGGCTGACGCCGCAGGAGTTCCAGACGGGCGGCTGCAAGACGTGTCACGAGCGCGGCGGCTTCTCGCAGCGCTTTGGGGCGTACGTCCCCGTGACGCCGCATCCGGAGATGGGTGCGTGCCTGCAGTGCCACGTAGGCGACGGCAGGCTCATGGCGATCGCGCTTCCAAACTCAGACCCGAACGCCCGCTGTCGCCAGTGCCACGCTCCGGGCGCAGCGCGTTGGACGGAGGCCTCGGTGAAATGGAAACCGATGTCCTGGCCAGAGCTGACGCGGAAAATACCCGGACGCAATCCACCGCCTATTCCGCACGCGCTCGAGATGCGCGGGAATTGCCTCACGTGCCACGCCGCTCCCGCGGGTGTCGAGGACCTTCGAACAACCCATCCGGAGCGGGCGAATTGCCGACAGTGCCACGTGGCAGTGAGCGCCGACACCGATGCATTCGTACGCCCGGCCCGACACGTGGCCGGCCGCGAGGTGGCCCCATGATCCGACGACGGCTTTCCACGGCGCTCGCTGGGGTCGCACTGGTGTGGGTGAATTCAGCTTGCGGCGAACATGCTCGCGCCGCACTGGGCGCGACGCAGAGCGCAGCGACAACCGACACCGCGCGCGCGAACGCGGAGTCGCGCGTCGTGCCGCCCGACACGATGCGCAACGCGACGCTCGAACCCGGCGCGCTCAAGACCGTCTCCGCGGCGTCGGTGAGCTTGTGGACGGGACCTGGAGGTCGGCCGTTCGAAGTTGTCATTCGCACCGCCGATCCGGCGTCCGCGGGCGCCCGGCGGTTCGGCACCGTGACACTGCCGATCTCGCTGCGCTCGCGCACGCCAAACGTCGGCCAATATCCCTGCACGTCGTGCCACCTGGGCAAACGGACGACGATCGCCGACGACCGCATCACGGACGCTCACCGAAACATCACGGCGGTGCACCCGGTACAGACGGGCAGTCTCTGCTCCACGTGCCATGCGGCCGACAACGTCGAGTTCCTGGCGCTCAAGAGCGGCGAACGCGCGACGCTCGATCACACGTACCGCCTCTGTGCGCAATGCCATTTCTCGCAGGCTGAAGCGTGGGCGGGCGGCGCGCATGGCAAGCGACTCGACGGCTGGCAGGGGCGCCGGGTCCTCTTGGGTTGCGCCGACTGCCACGATCCCCACAAGCCCGCGATCGAACCGCGTATCCCGTTCCGCGCTCCGCGAATCGAGCGACTGCGAGGCGATCAATGAACGCTCAGGGAACCACAGGACCGCCGGAAAGCTCCGACGACGGCAGCGTGTTGCAGAAACGTCTCGACCGACGCCGCGCGCTGGGCATTCTCATCGGCGGCATGGCCGCGGGCGCGGAGGCGGTAGGCGCGTGCGCGCCGCTCAGTGCTATGACGGACGAACAGCGAGAGGTCAAAGTCCTCGCCTGGAAGGAGTACATCAAGGGCAATTACCGCGTCATGACGGAAGTCGAGCGGGCGGAGACCATTGCGCGTCTCGAGCGCCTGGCCAAAGTGAAGCGCGGCGCCGACGTGACGATACAGTCCACCGGTGCGCAGCCCGGCGTCGTGTTCGGGTACGCCTTCAACATCTCGAAGTGCAAGGGGTTTCGCAGCTGCGTCCAGGCGTGCATCAACGAGAACAACCTGGACCGTCGCGCCGCCACCCAGTACATCAGGATCTTCGAGATGGAGGACGGGGTGGTGGATCTCGATCATGCCGATGCGTCGTTCCAGCACCAGGTGCCGGCCGAGGGTCATTTCTACATGGGCACGCAGTGCTTCCAGTGCGCCGATCCGCCGTGCGTGAAGGTGTGTCCTGTCGGCGCCACCTGGCAGGAACCCGATGGCATCACGGTCATCGACTACGACTGGTGCATTGGCTGCCGCTACTGCATGGCCGCCTGCCCGTACTGGGCGCGACGCTTCAACTGGAGTGCTCCGGAGGTGCCGCTCGCCGAGTTGAATCCGAATCAGCACTATCTGGGCAACCGCGAGCGCAAGGCCGGCGTGGTTGAAAAGTGCACCTTCTGCATCCATCGCACACGGCAGGGCCGGCTCCCGGCCTGCGCCGAGGCATGCCCGACCGGCGCGCGCGTATTTGGAAATCTGCTGGACCCGAGCTCGGAGATCCGGTGGGTGCTCGCCAACAAGCGCGTGTTCCGGCTGAAAGAGGATCTCAAGACCGAGCCGCGCTTCTGGTACTTCTCCGACTGAGATAATCGTGCACCTGAAGCCGTTCCTGCTCAGCGCGCTGAATTCGGCCACCTCCGGTGGGCGGCGCTATCACGTATGGATGGGCAGCCTCACGCTCGTGATGCTCGTCGGCGCGTATGCGTATTCGCTGCAGCTGCGCTATGGACTCGGCGTCACGGGGCTGAACGATCATGTGAGCTGGGGCCTCTACATCTCCAACTTCACGTTCCTCGTCGGGCTGGCGGCGGCCGCCATGATGCTGGTGCTGCCCGCATACATCCTGCAGGACGTCGATTTCGGACGTGCAGTGCTCATGGCGGAGGCGGTCGCCGTGGCGGCCCTGATCATGTGCCTGTCATTCGTGGTGGTCGACATCGGCAACCCGCTGGGTGGTTGGCACCTCATCCCCGGCATCGGCTTCCTGAACTGGCCTCGCTCGCTCCTGGCGTGGGACGTGTTGGTGTTGAACGGCTATCTGGCGCTCAACCTCGCCATTCCCTTTTACATCCTTTATAGCCGGTACTGCGGCCGTCCGGCGGAAAAGAGGAAGTACCTGCCCTGGATGTACATCGCGGTGATGTGGGCGGTGAGCATTCACCTGGTCACGGCGTTCCTCCTCGCCGGACTGCCGGCCCGGCCGTTCTGGAATACCGCGTTGCTGGGCCCGCGCTTCCTGGCATCGGCGTTCACGGCTGGTCCGGCGTTCGTGATTCTTCTGCTCTGGTTGATTCGCAGGGAGACCAGGTACGAGATCGCCGACGGCGCCTTCTCGAAGCTCGCGCTGATCACGACGGTCACGGCGCAGATCAACCTCGTGATGCTTGGCTCGGAGCTGTTCTACAAGTTCTATTCGCCGACGCACCATGGCATCAACGCGAAGTACCTCTTCTTCGGCCTCGACGGACACCACGCGCTGGTGCCATGGATCTGGACGGCGATCGCGATGAACGTGGTGGCCACGATCGCGCTCATGATCCACCCGGTGCGACGCAATCCGCGCTGGCTCATGGTGGCCTGCGCCGTCCTCTTCTTCGGCATCTGGGTCGAAAAAGGCATCGGGCTGGTCGTCCCGGGATTCATCCCGTCGCCGCTCGGAGAAATCGTCGAGTACACACCGAGCCTCGTCGAGCTGGGCGTCACCGCTGGGGTGTGGGCGCTGGGCCTGTTCGTTCTCACGGTCCTCGTCCGTGTGGCTCTTCCAATTGAACTTGGCGAGGTGCGCAGTCCGTACATCAAAGACACTGGCGTGGCACCGATCGTCCGCCCGCGCAGCACGCGCGCGCACCCGAGGGACGTCCGGCCGGTGCGCACGCGGTAGTACAACGGCTGGCAGGCTGCCAGCCAACTTCTTCTCATGAGGTGATGAACATGACTCGACATACTCCGAACGACACCCGGTACTCGGTCGCCGCCCTCGCAGCAGGGGTGGTGGGCGGAGCCGGGCTGGCTGGAGCGCTGTTTCTCGCGAACGTCCCGCTACCCGTGGTGATCGTCGCCGGGGTCTTGGCGTGGATGTTCCTGGCCGCCTCGATCAAGTACACGGACCAGTGGGAGAAAGCGGTGCTCATGCGCCTTGGCCGTTACCGCGGACTGCGCGGTCCCGGGTACTTTGGCGTCGTGCCGATTTTCGACCGCATCGCGTACACCATCGATCAACGCATTCGGACCACGGCCTTCGGCGCCGAATCCTGTCTGACGCGCGACACGGTGCCGGTGAACGTCGACGCCATCGCGTTCTGGATCGTTCGCGACGCCGAGCGTGCGGCGCTCGAGGTCCAGGACTATGACGAGGCGGTCATCCTCTCGGCGCAGACCGCGCTGCGCGACGCCATCGGCAAGCACGACCTCGCCGAACTGATCCAGTCGCGGGTCGAGCTTGGGCACGGGCTCAAACTGGCGCTCGAGCAGAAGATGCAGAACTGGGGGATCCAGGTGCAGTCGGTGGAGATTCGCGACGTCATCATTCCCGCCGCGCTGGAGGACGCGATGTCGCGCCAGGCGCAGGCCGAGCGGGAGCGACAGGCGCGCATCATTCTCGGAACCGCGGAAACCGAGATCGCCCACAAGTTCGTCGAAGCGGCGGATGCCTACCGCGACCACCCCGCAGCCATGAACCTGCGCGCGATGAACATGCTCTACGAGAGCATCGTCAAGCGGGGCTCGCTCATGGTCGTGCCGTCGGGACTGGCCGACTCGCTGAACGCCCCGGCACTGATGGGAATCATGGGCGCTGCCGGACTCACTCCGCGCAACGGCGCGCCAGGCGCGGGAGTCGAAGCCGCCGAAGCGGTCGCGCCGGCCGGGGCAGTCGGGGGAGTCGCACCGGTTGGGGGAATGGATTCGGGGAGGAGAGTGAAGGCGACGACGATACCGTAAGTCGCGAGCTACGAAGCGCTCCGGCTGCCGATCATGATTTGCGCGCCAGCTCGACAGCGGCGCGAATGTCGGCAGCATGATCGGTGTATTCCGGAAGCGCGCGTGCGCGCTCGGCCGACTCGGCGGCGAGCAGTCGCCGTCGGAAGTTGTTGCGCGCAGCCGCGTCCCGGCGCGCATCGGCCGCGCGCGCTGCAAGCACGAGGCCCAGCAGGTGTGTCGGGCGCTGCGCGAGGATCGTGTCGCCCTGCGCCGCGGCTCGCGAAACGTCGCCGGTCACGAGCGCGACGAGCCCCATGTCATAGCGCCGATGAGCGTCCAGCGGTGTCAGCGCCTCGAGCGCACTCAACGCCATCGGCCCAAAAAACGCCGCGCTGTCCGCTTTTCCTTCACTCGACAAGCGCATCACCCTGTTGAACAATCGGTCGGCTCGTTCGTCTGGCGACATCGACGAAATATCGGGCGCCCGCACCGTCCCCGTGCTGAGCGGTAGGGCACCTTCAGAGGCAGCCCCGGCCCCGCGCGAACCGTACTGAATTGCCACGAGGACGGCGAGCGCAACGATCGCGAGCGCCGGTACGCCCCAACGCAACGCGCTCGAGAGGCCCGCCGGGGGTGACTTACTCGACGCCCGCCCTGGAATCGGAGAACCACAGTCGTGGCAAAAACGAGCGCCGGGATTGAGGCGCGTTCCGCAATCGCTGCAGAACCGTGGACTGGCCGCTTGCGTCGTGTCTGATGTCATGATGTCGAATGGTGAACGGGCTGATGTAGCCAGGTTTCTCAGGTGCCCGGCCGGTCGGTCATGCCTTCCACTGGCGTGGTCCATCGCCGGACGAGGACCACGACGAGCGCCAGTCCTCCGACCACCAGCAGCACCGGGAGTACGTAGAGCAGGATGTTGAGCCCCTTCACGGCTGGCTCCAGCAGGATCCACTCACCGTACCTCGAGACGAAATAGGCTTTGATTTCGTCCGGACTATCGCCTGCCCGCAGGCGGTCACGCACCACCGAGCGCATTTGTTGCGCGAGCTCGGACGGCGAATCCTGGATGGATTCGCCCTGGCATACAGGGCAGCGGAGTGTCGCTGCCACGGCCGTCGTTCGGGCCTCGAGCGCGGAATCCGCCGGCGTCGCCGTCACGGAGGGACGAGCGCGTGTCTCGACATCCTGCGCGCGCGCGGGCCACGCAACGCAGAGTGCAGCGGCCACGATGGCCACCATCGCAAATCTGTGGCGCGTCACCGGGCGGAAGGGCGTGGCGGATCCGTGGTCTTCGCCTTCGGCAACAACGAATCGATCCATTGAACCAGAACGCTCTCCGGAATCGGTCCCAGGTGCTTGTACGCGATGCGACCGGTCGCGTCGAGGATGAACGTCTCCGGCACTCCGTACAGGCCGTAGTCAATGGCCGTGCGCGAGCGGTCGTCCGTTACCGACGGATAGCTCTGTCCGCCCATGTCGGCGATCCAGCGTATCCCCGCGGCGGGACGGTCATTGTAGAGCACCCCAAGGAACTGTATCGGCTGGTCGGCGTATCGACGAGCCGTCTCGCTGAGTGTGACGTGTTCGTCGCGGCACGCGAGGCACCACGATGCCCAGAAATTCACGACGGCCACCTTGCCCGCGAGCTCGCGCAGGCGCACTGTGTCTCCGACCTGGCGCGCCAGCGGTGGCTCGCCGGATGCAAAGACCGAGAGCGCGAACGCGGGGGCGTCGTGTCCGGGAAGCGGTGAGGGAATGACGGCCGGATCGCGAGTGAACCCGTAGGCGAACAGCGCGATGACCGGCGCCGCGGCGAGCATGGCGAGGGTGGCGCGCTTCCAGTTCATACGTCCGCCGTCGCCATGTCGGGTCGGGCCGCTGGAAGGCTGCCGGCCGGCGCAGGTGCGGCCGTGGTTCGGCGCCCACCGTGGAACATGCCGATGACGGCACCGAGCACCACGACGAATCCGCCGAACCAGATCCACGGAACGAGCGGCTCGACGATCACCTTCACCGTCGCGTTGGCGCCGTTGGACTCGAACGCCATGAGATTGACGTAAAGATCACCGCGCAGGCTGCTGCGCACGTCTGGCGTCGGCACCGGCTGATCCGAGACACGGTAGTAGTTCATTCTCGGCTCGACGGTCCCGATGACCACGCTGTTCTTGCCCAGCACATCGAGTGTGGCGCCGATGACCGACCGCTGCGGCTCCTCCCGGCCCCACACGTTCTTCAGCCGCACCGTCTGTCCGGCGACGGTGAGCGAATCGCCCGGCAGGAGCGTTGCCTCTCGTTCGGTGCGAAACGCGGACGACGCCGCGACTCCCAGCGCGACGAACAGCACGCCGATGTGCGCCACGTATCCGCCGTAGCGGCGGCGGTTGCCGCCGATGAGACGCACGAGCGCGGTCGTCCAGTTTTCACCGTGCGCGCGCCGTCGGGCGCGCATGCCGATCCAGTACTCTCGCAGGTTGGCCATGGCCGCGTACCCGACGAACGCGAAGGCGAGAATGGCGTAGATCGATCGGGCGCCGGCGAACACGCTGGCCCCTCCCAGGATCACGGCACCGATGATGGGCGCGACCAGTCGTTTGCGCGCGTCCGTCCAGGAGGCGCTCCCCCAGGGCAGCGCGGGACCGACACCCATGAGAAAGATCAGCGCCGCCATCGCCGGGACCGCCATTCGGTTGAAGAACGGCTCGCCGACGCTGACCTTCACGCCGCGCACCGCTTCGGCGACGAGGGGATAGAGTGTCCCGACGAGCACGGTCAGCATCACAGCCGTGAGAAAGACGTTGTTCAGCAGGAAGACGGTCTCACGCGATGCGGCGCCGCCCAGATTGCCTCTGGTGCGAATGCGGTCCGAGTTGCCGGCGACCAACACCAGCGTACTCACGAGCACGATCGCGATGAACGCGAGAAAGTAGTAGCCGATGGCCCCCGTCGTGAATGCATGGACGGACGACAGAATCCCGGAGCGCGTCAGGAACGTGCCGAGGATGGTCAGCACGAACGTGGCGACGCACAGATTGAGCGTCCACAGCCGCAGCATGTCGCGCCGTTCCTGCACCATCACGGAGTGGAGATACGCGGTGGCCGTGAGCCACGGAAGAAACGACGCGTTCTCGACCGGATCCCACGCCCAGTAGCCGCCCCAGCCGAGGACCTCGTACGACCACCACATGCCCGCAATGATGGCGGCGGAGAGAAAAGCCCACGACGCGAGCATCCAACGTCGCGAAAGGCCAGACCACTCGTTCGATGCCGCCTCGTTGGAGAGGATCGCGCCCATGGCGAACGCGAAGGGCACCGACATGCCGACGTAGCCGAGGTAAAGCAGCGGCGGGTGAACCGCCATCAGAATGTGATTCTGGAGCAGCGTGTTCGGGCCGGGGCCGTCGGCCGGCACGGGGGATATCGGCAGGAACGGATCGGCGGGACCCACGAGAAGCACCGCGAAGAACGCGGCGACGGCGAGCAGTGTCATCGCCGCGTACGGAACGAGGTTTCCGGGGCGGCGATGGTGACGCCATACGACCGCGGCCGCGTACAAGGCCAGCACCCAGGCCCAAAAGAGAATCGATCCCTCGAGCGCGCCCCACAGCGAAATGACCGTGAAGAGCAACGGTGTGGAGCGGCTGCCCACCGCCGCTACGTACGACACCGAGAAGTCATGCGTGACGAGCGCGACGACCATCGACACCGTCGCGATGGTCACGAGCAGAAAGTTCGTGTAGACCGCGCCGTACGCCAGTTGGAGCCACTCCCGCCGGCCAGTGCGGATCGCGACGGGCGTGATGAACACCCCGAACGCCACCGTGGCCAGCGACACCAGCAATGCACTGTGCGCGAGTGGACCGGTCACGGGCTCGACGGCCTGATGAGCGTCTTGTACTTCTCGTGCGCCGCCTCGCCGGGTTTCGGCGGACGATACTCGTTGGAGTGCTTCACCATCAGGTTCGACGCGTTGAACACGCCGCCGGTGCCGACGCGCCCTTCGACGATGACGCCCATGCCGTCGCGGAACATCTGCGGCGGCGCGCCGGTCGAATGCACCGGCATCTCGCGAATGCCATCAGTCACGATGAAGCGCAGATCGAGCGTCTGCGCGTCCCACGTCACGGAGCCCGGCTTCACCTGCCCGCCGAGACGCACGGGAACGTCGACGCCGTCGGCGCCCTTCGCGAGAAGCTCCTGCGGCGTGAGAAAGAACACCACGTTCTTCTTCAGACCACCGAACAACAGCCAGGCGAATGCCGCGATGATCACGGCAGCGCCACTCAGCACCCACGCGCGTTTCATTGCCGCCTCCCCGCGCCCTGCACCTCCGCCATTCGCTGGTAGTCCGCGCGGGCACGCCCGCCTTTTCGGGCGAGACGCCACAGGTACGCGAGAAGAACGACCCACGTCACGGCGTAGGCCGCGACGACGAAAGTCTGATTCGACGCAAACACTGTCACCGACCTCCCTGCCCCATGGCTGCCGCTTCGGCCATGTGCTCGATTGCCCGCTCGAGCCGGGCGATTTCGTAGCGTTTCCGGATCAAGTAGATCATCACGAGCAGCAACGCGATCGCGTTCAGCCGCAAGCCCATGGTGTACGCCGGGTCGAGCGTGGCCGGGCTCGATGGCGGCTGATGGAGCGTCCGCCACCACGTCACCGACATGTAGACGATCGGCACGTTGATGGCGCCGATCGCGCCAACCGCCGCGCTCCACCGCGCTTTCTGCTGCGGGTCGTCCACGAACGCGCGCAGCGCAAGATAGCCGACGAAAATCAGGAACAGCACCAGCGTGGACGTCAGGCGTGCATCCCACACCCACCAGACGCCCCATGCCGGGCGCCCCCAGATCATGCCGAGCATCAGCGTCAGGCCATTGAACGTCGCACCGACCTCGGCCGCCGACGCGGCGATCAGATCGTCGTTTTCTCTGCGCCGCCACAAAAAGCGCACGCTGAACACGAACACCACGAAGAACGACAGGAACGTCATCCACGCCGCCGGAACGTGCACGTACATGATCTTCTGGAGATGCCCCATGTCGCCTTCGGCGGGGGACGTCAGGATCGCGTACGTCTGGGCCGCGACGACGGCGCCGAAACTGGCGAACCCAAACCAGATACTGGTACGCGGCGGCCCCGCCGGCCGTGACTCGCGCGGCCGCTCTGGGGCGGACATCGTCGGGCCCTCAGGCTTCAATGACGTGTTCAAAGGCAATGAATGTGGCAATGAGGAAGACGACGTCGTACGCCGCGAGCAGTCGAATCCAGGCGCCTGCCTCGTGCATCAGGTCCGCGCCCAAAAGGGCCTGGGAGGCGGTCGTTGCCGCGAGCAGCACCGGCACGAGCATCGGAAAGAGCAGCAGCGGAAGCAAGACTTCCCGCGCGCGGCTGCGACTCGCCATCGACGCGTAGAACGTGCCCAACACGACAAGGCCGAGAATGCCGAGCGCCAGGACGCCGAGCAGCGCGGGCCAGCCAGTGGGCAGTCGAACGCCGAACAACACGACGCCCACCGCCACGACGATCGCGACCATCAGCGTCACGAAGACCAGGTTGCCCAGCAACTTCCCGGCAAAGATCGTCCAGCGAGGTCCAGGATATTGCAGCAAGGGTTCGAGTGCCCCGCTTTCGAGTTCCACCTGGAAGGACCGATTGAACGCGAGCACCCCGGAGAATAGCGTCGCGAGCCATACGGACCCGACCGCGGCATTGCGCAGCGCCTGCGCGTCGGGACCGAGCGCCAGCCCCAGGAGAATGAGTATCGTCACGCCAAGCGACGCCACGGCGTTGAACCCGGCCTTGGCCCGGAGCTCGGTGGTGAGGTCCTTTCTCGCGATGGCACGCACGCGCCGCCAGTCGTCTCGCCACGCCATCAGCGGGTCCCCAGCACCGGGACAGCGTAGTCGCGGCCGACGAGCTCCCCGTGCGCCGCCGCGATACGCCCGTCAGAAAGGGTGAGCGTGCGATCGAGCATTTCCCGGGCGGGTGCGAGCTCGTGCAACGCCACCAGCGCCGCTCCACCGGAGCCTACGATGCCGGCGATGGTGGAGTTCATGAGCGCTACGCCGTCGGCGTCGAGATTGCTGTACGGCTCGTCCAACAGCAAAACCGGTGGATTGCGCAGGATGAGCCGCGCGAGCGCGAGCCGGCGCTGCATCCCAGCCGAAAAACCCCGCACGCGGTCGCCGGCGACGTGTGACAACCCAACGCGTTCGAGGCTGGCTTCGACCGCCGTGTATGGCAATCCCAGCATGTCCGCCGCGAACCACAGGTTCTCAAGTGCCGTGAGGTCGTCGTAGAGCCCCGGGGTGTGTGCCAGATAACCCACCTGGCCGCGCACGCCGCCGGCCTCTCGTACGATGTCGAGTCCGTTGACGGACCCGCTGCCCACGCTCGGTTTGAGCAGCGTCCCGATGATCCGCAACAGGGTGCTCTTTCCGCTCCCGTTCGGCCCCAGAAGCCCCACGGCCTCCCCGCCACGCACCTCGAGCGACACGCCGCGCAGCACCCATTTGATGCCGAAGCGCTTTCCAAGACCGCTGACCTGGATCACTCGATCGGGCTGGCCGTTGAACATCGGACGATGCGGTGGGCGAGGATGGCGCGCAGTCTCGCGCGGGATCGGAACGCCCGCATGCAATCGCTTGCGCGCTCGGCGTCCGCCCCGGAACGAGTACCGAGACTCCTCTCATAACATACATCCGCGCGCGCACCCGGGACGGCTTCGCCGGTCAGGGCTTTGCCGCGGGCGCTGGAGCCTTGGCCGGCCAGGAGAGCCTCTTCTCCGAGCTCACCGTGTTGTACACCCACGCAGCGAACCCACCGAAAAACGCTCCGGCGCCAGCGAAGACGATCGCGCCAACCAGGAAGCTGTCCCACGAGAACGGGACACCGAGCTGGATGATGTCGACGTGGAAGATGTAGCTGACCAGTGCAGGCGCTCCCCAGGGGGTCAGCACGTGCATGATGCCGCCGAGGACGTACGCGGTTGCCGCCACGATGGCTCCCGTGACCGCGAGTGCTCCGACGTGAAGTCTCATAAGCCCCTCCCCAGAGAAAAGGAATGCATGTCACCGCGTCGACGGCCGCACGCCATCCACGCGTTTCAGAGACACATCATGCGGGCCCCAACTGGTACCTGTTGAGGGATGCATGCGTCGGCGAAAATGTGAGTAGGGAAAAGCCGTATTGTTGTCCGGGATTGCCTCAGGCGGCGAGCTCGAGAAGGCGCTCCGGAGTGAACGAGGGCGTCTCTTGCTACGCGAGTGCTGGCGGCGGTATGCTAACGCCATGGCGTTACGCTCCGGCATCTACATAGTGCCGACGCACCGCTGGTACATCGAGCGCGCGGTCTGGCTCATCGCCGGAATCGTTTTGCTGGCGAGCACGGCACTGTCGCTTTGGGTCCATCCGCTCTGGATCGCTCTCACCGTCGCCACGGCGCTCGCATCCATCACTGTATCGCTCACCGGCTTCTGCGTCGTGGGCAACGTGCTCCGCCTGATGGGCTTTACCTCCTTGCTCGGACGGGTTTCGCCGACGAAAGGCCTTTACCTGATGCAGACCGACCGCTGGTATCTCGAGCGGCGCATCTACCTCGCGGTGGGCATCAACCTCAGCATCGCGTCGACGCTGTCGCTGGTACACAGCCGGTGGTGGCTCGCTTTCACCGCCTTCGTCGGCGTGGCGATGGTGTGGTTTGCAGCGACCGGATTCTGCATCATGGCCAACGGTCTGTACTGGCTCGGCGCGGAGCCACGCCTTGCGCCTGAGCGCAGCGTCCGATGACCGAGTGACGGCGGCGGTGGGAACCACCTGTCGCCGACCGCCTGCCCGCAGTCATCCGTAGTGCTCGCCCTTGCGCGTCTTCGCGCTACGAAAGTGCAGGCTTTCCCGTCTCCTCTGGACATTTGGCGGCGCCGACATTGGAGGGCCATTAGAGGAGGCGGAAAAATGCGTAGCAGCGTACTAGTCACGTGCGTCCTCGGACTCGCGCTTGGAGCGAGTGACGCTCGATCGCAGGACACGGCCAGGAGCCGGCCGCGTGCGGAGCAGCGCATCAAGGTTTCGAAGGGCGAAGTGACCCTGGCGGGCGCGCCACGGACCGACACGGTTTTCCTCACGCGCACCGACACGGTATTCCTGACGCGCCGCGACACCGTGCGCGTGCCACGGATGGTAGTGAGGGTGGATACCGTCGTTCGGACGCCACCGCCGCCACCGACCGTTCCACGGGGCGCCCTGTACTTTGGGCTGTACGGCGGTCCGACGGCGCCATCCGGAAATGTCGATCGTCTGTACGGCAACGGCGCTCACATCGGTGGCGCGCTTGGCTGGGAGAATGAAAA
>DASTVV010000191.1:0-28867 GCA_035758925.1 Gemmatimonadaceae bacterium | reverse complement strand
GGTTCGCCTTCGCGACGTGCAGGGTGACGCCCATACGATCTTCATCGACCGCAGCACAAAGACGGCCTTCGGGGCCAACGACGCCAGGAGTAAGGACTCGAAGGTGGCCGTACCGTAAGTTCGTGGAGGGACAGAAGTTTGGCTGCCATTGTGACGGATTTCACTTGACCTGGTCCTACCCAGGTGTAGCTTGAACGCGCGCGGCGATTTCCCCGATTTGACGGGCCGCGCGACGGACGCAAACAATGCGCACCGTTCAAACCCGTCTAAGTCGTGGCTGATAAGCGGCCCGCGACCAAAAATCGGGGGCCTTTTTTTTCTCCCTCCATCGAGTGTCAGCCGGAGCACCGCATGAGCGTCAGCGCGACCGCGAAATCGACAGCCCGCACGAAGACGAAGCCAACCGCCACCTCCTACGTGTTCACCTCGGAGTCTGTCAGCGAGGGACACCCTGACAAGGTTTGCGACTACATCGCCGACTCGATTCTCGACGCGCATCTGGCGAAGGACCCAAAGAGCCGCGTCGCATGCGAGGTCCTGGTCAAGACAGGCCAGGTGGTGCTCGCGGGTGAGATCACGAGCAGGGCAGACGTCGATTTTGAAAAGGTGGCACGCCAGGCGATCAAGGAGATCGGCTATACAGATCCCGCGGAACCGTTCAACGCCGACGGCGTGCAGGTCACGCAGTTCCTCTCGCGGCAGGCCGGTGAAATCGGGCAGGGCGTGGACGTGGGCGGCGCGGGCGACCAAGGCATCATGTTCGGCTACGCGACCGACGAAACGCCTGAGCTGATGCCGCTGCCGATCCTGCTTGCGCACAAGCTGGCCAAGCGTCTCACCGACGTCCGCAAGGCGAATCACGTGCGGTGGCTGCGTCCCGACTCGAAGACGCAGGTCTCGGTGGAGTATGCCGACAACAAGCCGGTTGCGGTGCGCACCGTGCTGGTGTCGACGATGCATGCACGCGACGTCTCGCAGGAGGAGATCAAGCGCTACGTCGCCAGCACCCTCTGCCCCGAGGTCCTTGGCTCGTGGTACAACGAGGACATCGAGGTTCTCGTGAACCCCACCGGCTCCTTCGTGGAGGGTGGACCGAGCGCGGACTGCGGCGTCACCGGCCGCAAGATCATCGTGGACTCATACGGTGGCATGGGTCGGCATGGCGGCGGCGCGTTCAGCGGCAAGGACCCGTCGAAAGTGGACCGATCCGGCGCGTATTTCTGCCGCTTCGTCGCACGACAGGTGGTGAAGCAGGGCGTGGCCCGCCGTGCGGAGGTGCAGGTTGGCTATGCGATCGGCAGACCCGAGCCGGTTTCTGTACGCGTCGAGACGTTCGGCACGGGGGACGCCAAGGCGGCCGAGGACCTGGTGCGCACGTTCGACTTCCGTCCGCGCGCGATCATCGAGCGGCTCGACCTCCTACGGCCGATCTATCGTCAGTCCACGAATTACGGGCACTTCGGAAGGTCAGGCCTTTCGTGGGAAGCGTAATCTCTCTCGTTCCTCAAGACCTCATCCGAATTTCAACGAATTGAACGAATGGGGTGTCTTTGCGGAAAGCTCCTCGCACTGGTGAGGAGCTTTTTGTTTCCGAGAATCGATTCGCCCGATTCATGGAATTCGTGGAATTCGGATGCGGGGTTGAATTGTGCCGGTGCGGCGATCCTTGCGGGGCGGTTGGGGTAATCCCAACCGTATGCGTCGTCTCGCAGCAGCTCTCGGAATCGTCGCGCTTGCTGGCACCGGTGCCATCGGACTCTCCCAGGAGCCGCCGCGTCCGCTGGTGATTCTGGTCCATGGCCGCGGACAGAATGGCCAGGACAGCGCAGCGCTGCGACGCGAATGGAAGTCCGACCTGGACTCGTCGCTGGCGCTGGTCGGCGTGCCCCGGCTTCCCGATGAGGATGTCCGCCTCGTGTGGTACGCGGACGTCATGGACGCCGAGTCTGACAACGACTGCCGCCACGCAAGCGCCGTCAGCGACTCCCTGACCTTCGGAGACGTCGCGCGCGGTTTCGTCGGTTTCATCGCGAGCCTCGCCGGCCCGGACGACTCGCGCGACGTGCGTGGCTTGATGGGCGACGTGTTGTTCCTCGTGGATCCGTCGATACGCTGTGCGGCCGAAATCCGCGTGGGACGCGCGATCGAAGCCGCGGCGCGGGAGCATCGGCCCGTGATCGTCATTGCCTACAGCCTTGGCTCACTCGTCACCCACGGTTATCTGAGCAGCCGAGACACGAGTGGCACGACGCCCCTGCGGCTCATCACCGTCGGCTCACCACTGGGCATACGTCCAATCCGGGAGCTCGTCTTCGGTGCAGACGTCGATTCGTTGCGTCCCGCAGCTGGCGTGAGCGAGTGGGACAATGTCTACGATCCTGGAGACGTCCTTTCCGCGCCGCTCGACGGAGCGATTCCGAGACGCACCATCCGCGACCATAGCGCCGACACAGCCGCCGACGATCCACACAACTTCCGTCACTACCTTCGCGATCGGCAAACCGGTGAGGCGCTCAAGAGAGCGCTGTGCGCGCTCAGGCCGGGATGTCGCGCGCCCGAGCATTGACGCCGTGACGCGCTGACACGTCCTGGAGCACCGATGCCGATACTCGGTCGAGTTCGGCCTCGATCGCCGCATGGAAGTTGCTTTTTGACCTTTCGTGCGGCGACTTGCGTTAAGAATCGATCAGCTTCCGGCGTGGGCCTTCGTGGCGACCGCCATCGTCGTATTCGGGCTCGTCCGCGCCGGGCGTCTCTACGCGCTTCTGCACGACAGCCGCGGAGGCATGGAGCTTGGCGCGATCCTCACGCTCACGGTGTTCCTGGTCATTGTGATCTTCGCGGTTCGGCGACGCCACGTGTCCGCCTGGCGGTCCACGCTTCACGTGCTCGGATCGACGATCGCCGGAAACGCGCTTGGCATCGTGCTGATCTGGCCGTTCGTTCCGAAAGGGTTCCCCGTCTCGTTGATTCCGCTGCTGCGCGACACGATTGCCGCCGGCCTGTCGATGGCGATCATGTCGCTGCCGCTGGCGATCGCCCTGCTCTGGCTCTCGCGCCGCTACGGATCGCATTCCGAGGTCACCGAACGTCGGCTGCGCGTGATACACGAGCAGTTGCGCCGGCGTCTGGCGCGTCAGGCTACGAGGGAGCGCTGATCGGCGGTTCGCTCGAGCGGCAGGCCCGCGTCACGCCAGTCCTTCTTGCCCGCGGCGTACTCCCGCACGTTGGTGCAGCCGAGCCGCTCGAGCAGCCGGGCCGCGTACGGACTGGTGGGGCAGTTCTCGTCCCAGCAGTAGAGGATAACCTCGGCGTTCTTGTCCCTGATCCAGCGTTCCGCGGTCGCTTCGACGTCGTTGGGCGGCATGTGAAGCGCACCCGGCAGGTGATGCTTGCGGTAGTAGGGCTCCGGCAGCACCTCGAAAAGGTGGAACTCGTCGCCGCGCTGGATCTTGAGTCGCAGTTCTTCGCGTGAGATGGTGTTGGCGTGATTAGTCACGCTTCAATAAATAAGCGAACGTCGCGCCGACAGCAGCGCCAAGCACGAGCGCGCCAAGCGCCAGACCGGGCAGCGATCGCTGGCTGCGCAGCCGCTCGATGCGGTCGTCGAGCTCATCGCGTCCATGGATGCCGGCAATCGAGATGTGCGAAACCGGGTCCCTGACTAGTTCGGTGGCTGATTCTCGAATCATTGGTCTGCTCCGGTCGATTCCAGGTCATGAATTGGCAAGCGGCACACCAAACTGAATCATGCGTCATGCGCCCTGCGTCAGCGTGCGTCATGCGCCCTGAGTCAGCGTACGTCATGCGCCCTGCGTCAGCGTACGTCATGCGCCAAGCGTCGGTATACATCGTTTGCCGGCTCAGGGTCTTTCATCCCGGTCGAATCAGGCAGCCGCGTCCTGCGTGACGCGTAAAACGACCCTACATTAGGGCATGGCAACACGCAGTCTCGAGCTGGTCCGCGCGACGGCCACACCCCGCGCTCAGCACCCGCCCGCGGAGCGCCTGGAGCGTAATCCGGGGATGCCGCTGGACCTGGACATCGTACGGGCGATCCGGGTGAACCGGAGCGCCGTGGAGCGGCGGGCTGCGACGATTCCCACGCGGCGCACGGTCAAGAAACAGTGGCAGGCGGCGTGGCTGCTGCGTGCGATCACGTTGATGGACCTGACCACGCTTTCGGGTGACGACACGCCGGGGAACGTGCGGCGGTTGTCGGCCAAGGCGCGGCGCCCGCTACGCGAGGATCTGCTGGAAGCGCTCGGTGCCGAAAGCCTCGATATCAAGGTTGCCGCCGTGTGCGTGTACCACGCGCTCGTGGGGACCGCGGTGGAGTCTCTCAAGGGGTCGGGTATTCCCGTTGCCGCGGTGTCCACGGGATTCCCGGCAGGGCTGAGCCCGTTCGAACAGCGGTTGGCGGAGATCCCCGCGTCCGTAGCGGCCGGGGCGCAGGAGATCGACATCGTGATCACGCGCGCGCACGTGCTCACCGGAAACTGGCAAGCGCTGTACGACGAGGTGAAAGCGTTTCGCGCGGCATGCGGTGAGGCGCATCTCAAGGCGATTCTCGCCACGGGCGAGCTCGCGACGCTGAACAATGTGGCACGGGCGAGTGTGGTGGCGATGCAGGCTGGCGCCGATTTCATCAAGACGTCGACCGGCAAGGAAGGCGTCAACGCAACGATGCCCTTCGCGCTCGTGATGGCGCGCATGATTCGCGATTACTACGAGCGAACCGGATACGCCGTCGGGTTCAAGCCCGCGGGCGGGATCCGCGCGGCGAAGAACGCGCTGGAATACCTCTATCTGATGAAGGAAGAGCTGGGCGATCGCTGGTTGCGGCCCGACCTGTTCCGCTTTGGCGCAAGCGCTCTGCTGACGGACATCGAGCGGCAGCTGGAGCACTTCGTGACCGGCAGATACGCCGCGGCGCACCGCCACCCGATGCCGTGATGTGGAGCGGGGACAAGGGACGCGAGACAAGGGACAAGGGCAGCCCCAACTGCGGGAACAGAGAGGGGGAACGGAGAGCGGAATGACTTCGGTCGCCGACATTTTCAAATCGATGGAATACGGTCCGGCCCCCGAGGCCGACCAGCCCGCGCGGCATTGGCTCGCCAAGTACGAGAAGGTCTTCGGTCACTTCATCAACGGCGACTGGACAGAGCCGGGCGAGACGTTCGACGTCATCAATCCGGCGAATCGCGAGGTGCTCGCGCGCGTCACGCAAGGCACCAAGGCCGACGTCGACGCCGCGGTGGCGGCGGCTCGCGCGGCGCTTCCCGCGTGGCAGGCGCTCGACGGTCATGCGCGCGCTCGCCACCTGTACGCGCTGGCGCGCGGAATCCAGAAACACTCACGCCTCTTTGCCGTCATCGAGACGATGGACAACGGCAAGTCCATCCGGGAGACGCGCGACATCGACATCCCGCTGGTGGCCCGACACTTCTACCATCATGCCGGCTGGGCGCAACTGCTCGAATCGGAGTTTTCCGGCTACAAGGGCGTCGGCGTCGTCGGACAGATCATTCCGTGGAACTTTCCGCTGCTCATGCTGGCCTGGAAGGTTGCTCCGGCGCTGGCGTCGGGATCGACGATCGTGCTCAAGCCGGCTGAATTCACGCCGCTCTCGGCGCTGTTGTTCTGCGAGGTTGCGCGCGAGGCGGGGCTTCCTGCCGGCGTGCTCAATGTCGTCAACGGTGACGGCCGAACGGGCGCGGCGCTGGTGGACAGTCCCGACGTGGACAAGATCGCGTTCACGGGATCGACGGAAGTGGGACGCGTCATCCGGAAAGCGACCGCCGGTTCCGGCAAGAAGTTGTCGCTCGAGCTTGGTGGCAAGAGTCCCTTCATCGTCTACGATGACGCGGATCTCGACAGTGTCGTCGAGGGCGTGGTCGACGCGATCTGGTTCAACCAGGGCCAGGTGTGTTGCGCGGGCTCGCGACTCCTCGCGCAGGAGGGCGTCGCGGATCGATTGATCGAGAAGCTGCGCGCTCGCATGGAGCGGTTGCGCGTGGGCCAGCCGCTGGACAAGGCGGTGGACATGGGCGCGATCGTCGCGCCGGTTCAGCTCGAGCGCATTCGAAAACTCGTCGAGCAGGGCCGCGAGGAGGGCGCCACGATGTGGCAGCCATCGTGGGCGTGTCCCACGGACGGCTACTTCTATCCGCCCACGTTGTTCACGGACGTCACGCCCTCCAGCACCATCGCGCAGGTGGAGATCTTCGGGCCGGTGCTGGTGTCGATGACGTTCCGCACGCCCGAAGAATCCGTCGCGCTCGCCAACAACACGCCGTATGGATTGGCCGCGAGCGTCTGGACCGAGAGCATCAATCTCGCCCTGGACGTGGCGCCCAAGCTCAAGAGCGGCGTCGTCTGGATCAACTCGACGAACCTGTTCGACGCGTCTGCCGGATTTGGCGGCTTTCGCGAGAGCGGGTTCGGTCGCGAGGGCGGTCGCGAGGGGATGTGGGAGTATCTCAAGCGCGCGAAGCGAGCGTCCGACCGGGCGCGACCGGTCGTCCGAAGCACCGGTTCACGCAAGAAGCTCGACATCGGCATCGCCGAGACCGGAGAACAGCGAACTGAAACGAAGCTGCCGCCCATCGACCGAACCCCGAAGCTGTTCATTGGCGGCAAGCAGGTACGTCCGGATCAAGGCTATAGTCGCCGCATCCTCGGCCCCGACAACGCGCTGGTCGGCGAAGTCCCCGAGGGCAATCGGAAGGACGTGCGCAACGCCGTCGAGGCGGCGCACGGCGCCTGGAAGTCGTGGAGCAAGACGACGGGCCATCTGCGTGGACAGATCCTGTACTACATCGCCGAGAACCTTTCCACGCGGTCCGACGAGTTTTCGGCGCGACTGTCCGCGATGGACGGGCGCTCGAAGCGCGAGTCGTCCCGTGAGGTCGAAACGAGCATCCGGCGTCTCTTCACGTATGCAGCGTGGGCGGACAAGTGGGACGGCGCGGTCCACAATGTGCCAATTCGCGGCGTCGCACTCGCGATGCACGAGTCCATCGGAGTCATGGGCATCGCCGCACCGGAGGAGTTTCCCCTCCTCGGCTTCGTCTCCACCGTGGCGCCTGCGATCGCGCTCGGCAACACGGTGATCGCGATCCCATCGGAGGCGTATCCGCTGGCCGCGACGGACTTCTACAGTGTGCTGGAGACGTCCGACGCTCCGGCCGGCGTCGTCAACATCGTCACGGGCGACAAGAACGCCCTGGCGAAAACGCTCGCGGAGCACGACGACGTCGAGGGCATGTGGTACTTCGGTGACCGCGACGGTGCGAAGGCCGTGGAGCTGGCGTCCGCGAACAACATGAAACGCACCTGGGCGTCGTGGCACTTCAGGGACCTGCTGGATGCCGACGAGGGCGAGGGGCGCGAGTTTCTGCGCGAAGCGACCCAGATCAAGAACGTCTGGGTTCCCTACGGCGAATAGCACTGGCGTCGCCATCGCCAGCCCGCCTCAACGCGCGACGCCGGAGTCGACGAGCAGGCCAGCCATCTCGAACGCGTTGGTCGTTCCGTAGTTGCCGTAACAGTTGTTGAAGACGAGGTGCACCTCTTCGGCCTGCTCGGTGATGGCCCGGATCATCGGCAGCCACTCGCGCAGCTGCGTCTCGTCGTACAGGTAGCGGAACCGATCGCTCACGCGCGTCACCTTCGCCTCCCACGTGTCCGTGTTGCGGCCATGGAAGCGCACGACCGCGAGCGACGGCGACGTCACCTCCGGAATCGCGGGAACCGAGGATTCGAACCCCGGCGGGCTGTCGACCGCGACGTACGAGAGTCTGTTCCTGCGCAGGAGATCCAGCGTCCGCGGCCGGGTGCGTTCGTCGAACCAGTTGCGATTCCGGAACTCGACCGCCGCCCGCCAGCCATGCTCTCGCAGGCGCGCGGCGGCATTCTCGATGAGTGACGCGTTCGCGCGTGAAGGGCCCACCCAGCGCGGATACTGGAGCAGAATCGCGCCCATTCGCTGCGCATCCCTGAGCGGCGTGAGGGCGTCGAGGAACGCTGCCCACACTGCGTCGCGAAGCTCGTCGGGCAGCTCGGACGCGTAGATGCGAGGCTTTTTCGCCAGGACCGGCGGCAGAGCCGTGCGCAGATCGCGAGGCAAACGATCCACCTCGGACGGCTGACCGGTCATGAGCGCGTGCGCTTTGACGTCGAACGTGAATCCCTCCGGCGTTCGATCGTTCCACAGCTCGGCCATTTTGCGCGCGGGAATCGCGTAGTAGGTGGAGTCCACCTCCACGATGGGGAACCTCGACGAGTAATAGCGCAGCCGTGCTTCAGGCTTGTTGACACCATCCGGGTAGAAGACACCCGGGGCCGTCATCGATGGGTCCGTCCAGCTGGCGACGCCCACGAGGATGCGGGCGCCCGTGGCGCTGGCCAGCGGCGCGAGGCTCGCCCGCTCGGCTGCCGCGCTCCTGGCCAGGGCCGTCGCCACGCCGGGGTCGTGCATCGCGTCCATCAGCTGGAACTATAGGGTCAGGCGATGAGTAGTATGAAAAAAGGGAGGTTTCCGACGAAGGACACCCCGGAGGTCCACATGGCTATCTACAGATTCTCGCTCAACACAACCACCGAGGCGCGCCAGGCCGGCGTGATTCACAGCCCAAGCTTCGACGAGGCGCTGAAGCTCGTGAGCGCGCGGATGACCGTGACCAAGGGCGACACGCTGGAAATCGGCGTCGCCGGATTCCCGCCAGCCCACTACGAGTGCGTCGAGTCGCTTCTGGACGGCAGCGTGTTCTGGATGCCAGGGCGGCTGGCGGCCTAAACTCAGCTTGTCAGCCTGTCAGCTCTCACGACCGGGAAGGGGTGTTGTGACGAGCTGAGAGGCTGACAAGCTTTTTTTTTTTGCCTTAGCTCGACTTCCGCAGCTCCAGGCGTCCGCTTCCGCTCGTCATCCTGATGCGCTGACCGCCGCCGCTGCCGATGGTGCCCCGCACGTGATGCGGATTCAGTCGGCCCATGACGCGAATCTCGAAGTCCGAACGAAACTCCCCGTTCCCGGTACTCGCGTCGATCTCTCCGCTGAAGTTGGCTGGCAGCGCCACCGTGATGCTGCCGTTGCCGCTGATGAACTGCATGTCGGACGTCGCGGAAAGCGTCTTCATCTTCACGTCGATCTCACCGTTCCCGGTACGAGCGGTCACGGGGCCGCTTGCGGTGGTCACGTAGACTCGGCCATTGCCGGTGTTGGCGCGCACCGGGCCTGTGGCGCCCTCGATGTCGAGCTCGCCATTGCCCGTCGTCACGTCGACCGTGCCGGCGGTCATGGTGATTCTGACGTCCCCGTTGCCCGACGTGATGTCGACGTCGTTGCTGGCCTTCTCGACGGTCACGTCACCGTTCCCGGTAACGGCGCGCAGCCTAACGCCCTTGGGCAGCACAACACTCAGGCGCGAGGATGGCGGTCCGTCGTCCCAGTCTCCGCCCCAACGTCCGCGACCCTCATCACACGCGCTGCGCCCGCGCCAGACGGCGCACAGTGTCGGCCCGCTGCCACCGGTCTCGACCTCGAAGGTCAGCTCCGAGCTGCGGCGACTGCGTCGTTCCGCCTTGAACTCGGCGCGATCCGTCGTTCCCTCGCGAACGTCGATGGGACCGTTGAAGTGCTTGATTGCGACGGTCGAGCCCGCGGCGACCCTGCCGGACCAGGAAAAGAGCTGGTCCGAAGTGGTTTCCTGAGCGAGAAGCAACGCCGGGGCTGCCAGCAGCGTGAGGGCGGAAATACGCATTGTGCCTGGTAGGGATACTGGAAAGACAGTCCAGACCCAAGCATGGTTTGAATTGACACAGGCCGCCAGTCGTCAGCCGGCGGCCTCGTCTGCGAGTAGCCGCTCCTTTCGTTCGACGCCCCAGCGATAACCGCCGAGCGTGCCATCCTCGCGCACGACGCGGTGGCAGGGGATGACGAGCGCGACAGGATTGGTAGCGCAGGCGCGAGCCACCGCGCGCGCAGCCTGCGGCTGTCCGATGCGACTGGCCACCTGACCGTACGACAGTGTGGTACCGCGAGGAATCTGCTGCAGCGCGTTCCACACGCGTCGCTGAAACGCGGTGCCTCGTACGTCGAGCGGAATGGCGCCGACATTGGACTCGCCATCCAGGCCGCGAACGATGGCGGTAATCCATTCATGAATCGCGGGACCCGCCGCGCGAATGTCCGCCTCGGAGAAGTCGGCGCGCAGCTGCTGCTCGAGTGCGCGATCGTCGTCGCCGATGGCCACGGCGCAAACGCCGTGTTCGGTGTACGCCGCGAGCAGTCTGCCGAGGCGAGAATCGACGATGCCGAATTGCATGCGCTCGCCGGCGCCGCCCTTGCGGACGGTGGCGGGCGTCATTCCCATGGAGCGCGCCGAGCGCTCGTAGACGCGGCTGCTGGAGCCGAATCCCGCGTCGAATGTCGCACGACTCACTGTATCCCCCTTGCGAAGGCGTTCCGCCAGCCGGCGGCGCCGCTCCGCGTCACGAAACTCCCGTGGTGAAACTCCCAGTGCGCGCTTGAACTCGCGCTGCAGGTGAAACGCGCTCACGCCGACAGCGCGCGACAACGTGTCGAGCGTCACTGGTTCGTCCGCGTGGGCCGTGAGGTACCTGGCCGCGCGAGCGATCGCCTTGTCGATGCGCGCCGCGTCATTGCTGGTTGGGCGGCACCGTCTGCACGGCCGATACCCCGCGAGCTCCGCTTCCGCCGTCGTGCCGAAGAACTCGACGCGCGAACGCGTCGGCCGGCGCGACGGGCACGAAGGGCGGCAGAAGATGCGAGTCGACCTGACTGCGTAGACGAAGGTTCCGTCGAAGGTGCGGTCGCGCCGCTGAACCGCCCGCCACGCCATCGGTGCTGAGATGTTGCGCATACGAAATACAAGCTACGACCGGCGACGGAGCTGGCTATCCGAAGCTTGCTGTCAAAATGCCGGGAATCAGGACGGAACCAGCTGGCGTCCTAGACGTTTTTCATCTCCGTGATGAGACCCGTGAGCGACGACTTGGCGTCGCCGAACAGCATGCTGGTCTTGGGAGCGTAGAACAACTCGTTCTCGATGCCGGCAAAACCGGCCGCCATGCTGCGCTTGAGCACGATGACGCTCTTGGCCCTGTCGGCGTCCAGAATTGGCATGCCATAGATGGGCGAGGCCTTGTCGGTCCGCGCCGCGGGGTTCACCACGTCGTTGGCGCCGATCACGAGCACGACGTCCGCGCGCTCGAATTCGCTGTTGATCTCGTCCATGTCATACAGCTTGTCGTACGGGATGTTCGCTTCCGCCAGCAGGACGTTCATGTGACCGGGCATACGGCCGGCTACCGGGTGAATGGCGTATTTCACCTCGCCGCCGCGTCGCTCGATGAGCTCGGCGAGCTCGCGCACCTGATGCTGCGCCTGAGCGACCGCAAGGCCATATCCGGGAACCACGATCACGAGCTGCGCATAGGCGAGCTGGATCGCGGCGTCCTCCACGCTGATCGAGCGAACCTGCTGCTGGCCGCCAGCTCGCGCGGATGCGCCGGCAGTCTCCGCACCGAAGGCGCCGAACAGGACGTTCGAGAACGACCGGTTCATCGCCTTGCTCATCAGGATCGAGAGAATGAGTCCGGACGCGCCGTCGAGCGCGCCGCAGATGATCAGAATCTCGTTGTTGATGGCGAACCCGGTGGCGCACGCGGCGAGGCCCGAATACGAGTTCAGCAGCGCCACGACCACCGGCATGTCCGCGCCGCCGATGGGCAGCACGAAGAAAACGCCGAACAGGAACGCCAGCGCGATCATGACGTAGAACACCATCGCCGCGCTCGGCTGCAGCACCACGAAGACGAGCAGCCCAAGCGTGAACGCGAACAACGCTCCGTTCACCAGGTTCTGGCCGCGATACGTGAGCGGTCGCGACGGCATGATTTCCTGCAGCTTGGCAGCCGCGACGAGCGAACCGGCGACCGTGAGGGACCCGAGCAACACCTCGAATCCAAGCGCGCCAGCCTGGAAATGCCCCACGCCGTCGAAGCTGCGGACGCCCGTGTAGTACTCGGCGATACCGACGAGCGTCGCCGCCAGCGCGCTGAACGACAGCGCCAGCGCGATCCGCTGCGGCATCGCCGTCATCGGCACCCACATGCCCAGCGGGTAGCCGATGACGGCACCGAGGAACATGCCGATGGCGATCCAGCGGTAATCGAGGATCTGCGCATCGACGAGCGTGCCGAGGATGGCGAAGAGCATCCCGACGGCGGCTTGCTGCATGCCGCGGCGCGCCTTGTCCGGACGCGTGAGGCTCCGCAGTCCCAGGATGAAGAGAATGGACGCGGTGACGTACGCGATCTGCGTGAACGCGATTCGCATCAAGCGCTAGCGGCGGAGGTCGCGGACGGCGACTGCGAGGCGACGAGACTCATGCCGTCGGCGCCGGAGCGTCGGCATGGTCGGATTCGCGGCGACCCTCGCCCGCGCGACGATCGCCAACAGCGCCACGCTGACCCTGCGACCGCTGGAACATCTTCAGCATGCGGTCAACGATCAGGAACCCGCCCACGATGTTGCTCGTCGCGCAGACCACGGCGACGAATCCGAGGATCGTGGCCAGGCGACTGTGCTGGGCGCCGGCCAGGAGCAGCGATCCCACGAGGGAAATGCCCGAGATTGCGTTGGTCGCCGCCATGAGCGGCGTGTGCAGCAGCGGCGGAACGCGCGAGATCACCATGAAGCCGGTGAACGCCGCCAGCACGAAGATGTACACCTTGAGGATCACCATCGGACACCGCGTGTGCTGGAGTTCATCGCAACACCTTCCCGTCGTGGGTGACCAGCATCGCGCCCGTGATCTCGTCAGCCGGGTCGATCTGGGCACGTCCGTCCTTGATGAGGTGCTGAAGCAGGGCGAGCACGTTCCGGCCGAACATCTGACTCGCGTGGTACGGCACGGTGCTCGGCAGGTTCAATGATCCGTCGATCGTCACGCCGTGGGCATGCACGACCTCACCCGGGCGCGTGAGCTCGCAGTTGCCGCCATTCTCCGCGGCGAGGTCCATGATGACCGCGCCGGCGCGCATCGTTTGCACAACCGATGCGCTGATCAGGCGTGGTGCCGGCCGCCCCGGAACCTGGGCGGTGGTCACGACGAGGTCCACGTCCTTGATGTGGTTCGTGATCGCGGCGAGGGTGCGATCGCGCTCGTCGTCGGTCTGCGCACGCGCATATCCAGCGGCGGTTTCCGCGCTGGCGCTGACGGCGTCGCTCGCGACGAAGCTGGCACCGAGACTGAGCACCTGCTCGCGAGCCGCCGGACGCACGTCGAACGCCGAGACGACGCCTCCGAGTCGTCGCGCGGTTGCGATTGCCTGCAGGCCGGACACGCCGGCGCCGATGACGAACACGCGGGCGGGCTGAATGTTGCCAGCGGCAGTCGTCAGCATCGGCAGGAACTTGCCGAGGTGCGACGCGCCCAGGAGCACCACCTTGTATCCCGCGACGGTGGCCTGTGACGACAGAACGTCCATGCTCTGGGCGCGCGTGATGCGCGGGACCAGCTCGAGCGCCAGGGACGACACGTTGCGCTCCGCCAGACGCTGGGCCAGTGGAGCATGCTGGCCGGGTCGCAACATCGCGATCAGGACGCTGCCCGATTCGAGCAGCGGAACTTCGTTCTCGCTGGGCGCCTGTACCTTGAGCACCACGTTTGCGCCCGCGCAGGCAGCACCGGCGCCGTCGACGATGCGCACGCCCAGGGCGGCGTACGCGCTGTCCGGGAACCCGGCGCGCTCGCCCGCCCCGCACTGCACCACGACGTCCACCTTCGACTTCATCAACCGACCGGCCGAATCCGGCGTCAGCGCCACGCGATTTTCCCGCGTAGCCGCTTCCTTCAGCACAGCTATCTGCATCAAGTCGTGATGGAGGGAATCCTCGTCGGAGGAGTGGGCGGAGCCGGAGGCGCCGGTGGAGCGTTGATTGTACCCGCCTCTGCCCGTCGTTTCAACGCAAGAAGACGTCGGATCGCTGCGATGCCGGCGAAGGGGCCGAGCGCCAGGATCGGGAATGCCCAGGCCCAGCCCACGGCCGACGCGACTGGGGGCACGAGCTGGATCGTGATGGTTGTAAGAAGAAACCCGAGGGACGTCTGGACCATCAGCGCTGTCCCTACGGAATGCGCGGGAACGCTCTCGGTGACGAGGACGCTGAACTGGGCGGAATCAGCAATGACGAAGAATCCCCAGGCGAGTGCCACCGGAGCGATGAGCCACCAGCTGCGCCCGAACGTCAGGCCGATGAGCAGGGCGCACAGTCCACTCGCCGCCATGGACAGTATGACGAGCCGCTCGCGCCCGATGCGGTCGGCGACGAGGCCGCCCCAGATACATCCGGCGCCACCGATCGCGATGGTCCCGAAGGCGAGGAGGGAGACGAGCCCCTGATTCGGCTGCGCGACGTGCGCCGCGGCACTCGCGGCCAGGAACGCCGGGATCCAGGTCCAGTAGCTGTAGAGCTCGAACATGTGACCGAGATAGCCGCCGGTCGCCAGCCGCCACGGATGGGTGCGTACGACCGTTGTCACGAGGCCCCACGAGAACGGACGGGGCGGGAACGGGAACGGACCGTCGCGATATCCGAACCACACCAGCGCCGCCGCGATTGTGGCACTCACCGACCCAGCGAGGACGATGGTCGCGACGCCCGCCCCGGGAAACGCATGCACCAGGTAGGGTGTGGCTTTGCCGACCGTCAGCGCACCGACGATTGTCCCGACGGCCAAACCTCGGCGCGCCTTGAACCACGTGGAGATCATCTTCATCGCGGGCGGATACACGCCCGCCAGACAGAAACCACACGCAAACCGCGACGCCTGCGCGGTGAAGAAACCTCCTGCCAGGAGCAGCGCTGCGTTGCAGAGCGCACCGATCAGCGCCGACACGGCGAACAGCGCGCGTGATGGCACGATGTCGGCGAGGTTCAACACCGCGATGACCGCCGTTCCTGCGACGAAACCCAATTGTACGGCCGTTGTGAGCCACGCGACCTGCGAGCCGCTGAGTGCCCACTGCTGCTGCAGCTGGGGAGCGACCGCGCTGCCGGTGAACCACAGCGACATGCCGAGCAGCTCCGCCACGGCCAAAAGCGCCAACAGCCGCCAGCGTCCCGGGTCGGTATCTGTCGCGTCCGGCTGGATATGATTCACTGCAACAGCAGGCATGGTTTCGGTGTCAAAAAGGGACGCACCATGACAACCGTGCGCCGTGCTTCAGTATACGTCGTGCGACACGGTCACATTCAATCCTACCACGAATGACTCGAACATCGCTCGTCATCGGATTTCTCGTGCTGCCGGGCGCGCTCGTCGCCCAGCGCGCGTCACTTCCTGTGAAGATGGACGCCAAGCCGACGACGGCTGCCATCACCCCGGCAGACCTCATGAGTCGCCTGTATGTGTTCGCGGACGACTCCATGATGGGTCGGCAGGCGGGGACGATCTATCATGACAAGGCCACGAACTACATCGCGAAGGAACTGGCGCGCATCGGGCTCAAGCCAGGCGGCGAGAGCGGAACATACTTCCAGCAGATCCCGATGGTTCGCCGTGTGATTGCGCGGACCACAACGGTCACGGTGGACGGTCGCGAGTTCGGGATCTGGAAAGATTTCCTTCCACGCGACAATGGCCCCACCGCGCGATCCATGAAGGATTCGCCGGTCGTCTACGGCGGCGTGTTCGGCGACACGTCGTCCATGATCAAACCGGACCAGGCGTCCGGAAAAGTCGTGGTGTTCTCGGTGCCATCCGGCTGGCAGGCCAATCGCCCAGCGCTAACGCAACGCTACATCGGTGCGACCGCGATCGCCGTCGCGACGCTGGATTCAATGCCGGAGGGCGTACGCACCAGTCTGGCTGAACCCACGATCACGATGAAGGGTGGTGCCGAGCCGCAGCTGCCGCCGGTGCCTTCGTTCTTCTATGCGACGCGCGCGATGACCGACGCCATGCTTGGTGCGCCACTCGGAACGGTGAAGCCCGGGGCCGCTGGCAAGACGGTCACCGGCGCGTTCACCTACAACGACGAGCCGTCGCCCGGCGCGCGGAACGTCATCGCGATTCTGCCGGGCAGCGATCCGAAGCTCGCCGGCCAGTACGTGGCGATCGGCGCGCACAGTGATCACGTCGGTACCGGTGAAGCCGTCGACCACGACTCCTTGTACGCGTTCTACCACATCGTGCGGCCCGAAGGTGCGGACGACGGCAACAAACCCGCGCAGGCCAGCGACTGGCCCAAGGTGCGCGCGCTGCTCGACAGCCTGCGCAAAGTGCACACGCAGCGTCAGGATTCGATCTTCAACGGCGCCGACGACGACGGCTCCGGCTCGATGGCGGTGCTGGAAGTCGCCGAGGCATTCGCCTCAGCCAAGGACAAGCCCAAGCGGTCCATTCTGTTCGTGTGGCACGTCGCCGAAGAGGAGGGATTGTTGGGGTCCGGATACTTCACGGAGCATCCCACCGTTCCGCGCGATTCCATCGTCGCGCAGATCAACATCGACATGATCGGCCGCGGCCCCAAGGCGCCATCTCCGGGCGGCGGCACGGGTGACCTGCAGCTCATCGGGTCGCGCCGGCTGTCGACGGAGCTTGGCGATATCGTCGATGCCGAGGGAAAGAAGTTCAACCCGCCGTTCAAGTACGACTATTCGTACGACGCGAACGGTCATCCCCAGCAGTACTACTGCCGCAGCGATCACTACATGTACGCGCGGTTCGGCATCCCGGTGGTCTTCATGTCGACGGGCGGCCATCCGGAGTACCATCAGGTGACCGACGAGCCCGAATACATCGATTACGACGGTCTCGCGCGCGTCGCGCAGCTGGTGTACAACACCGCGTTGCGCATCGCGAACCTGGATCACCGGCTGGTGGTGGACAAGCCGAAACCGAATCCGAACGCGAACTGCGTGCAATGAGTTCGAACGGCGGAATGGGAAATGGGAATGGGAATGGGCGCGGATCTCACCATGCGCCCATTCCCATTCCCAACTCCCCCTTCCGCAGTCTGAGCTATAGCCGTTTGGCCTGTCTCACATCGCGCCGCGTCTCGCGCTTGTCCTGACCTAGCTCGCGCCTGTCCTGGCGCAGCTCGCGCTTGTCGCGCCGAATCTCCGCCTTGGGGTCGCCCTGCCGCACGTCGCGGCGCAGCTCGCGGCGGTCCGAGCGAATCTCGCGACGATCCTGGCGTACTTCGCGCCGGTCGCGGCGCACCTCGTGTTTCTCCGCGGGCGTGAATCGCCCGGCGCTGTCCTGCTGCGCGGCCGCGGTCGCCGCCAGTGCGACGACGAGTCCCAGTCCAAGTGCGGCCTGCTTCACGATCGACATGTTCGTCTTCTCCTTTGGTGACGTTTGCGGCCTCACCTCTGGAGACGCAGGGCGAACGCACTTGTTAACCGTGGGGTGTGCGCGCACATCGCCCATGTGACGCGCAACACACCGATGTCGAACTACCAGCCGAGTCGCTTGCGCAGCTCCGTGATGTGCGCCACGTGATGCCTGCCATGCCAGGCATACAGCGCGAGCATCTGGTCCAGTGACAGCGGCGCGGGCCATTCGGGGTGATTCAGCCTGCGCTCGAAGTCCGACGGCTGCATGCGCCGCATCATGAAAACCCAGCGCGCGTGCAGCGCGTCGAGCAGGTTGAGCGAGTGCTCCACGAGCTTGCTCTTGCCATCCTCGAGCTCAGCCCATGCCGCTTCGTCGTACGGCTTGACGGTGGGAACGTCTTCCGTGAGCGCGAGCTTGAAGCGCACGTAGGCGTTCATGTGACTGTCTGGCACGTGATGCACGACCTGCCGAGCGGTCCATCCGCCTTCGCGATAGGGCGTATCGAGCTGTGCATCGGTGAGTCCGCTCACGGCGGCCCGCATTGCCGCGGGAGCGGCGGCAATCGCCTCGATCGCCTCCGTGCGCTCGGCGGGCGTAAGCGCGGCCGGTCGAACGAAGCGGCCGACCGGAAACCGAGGGTCCGTCTGCGTGCTGGTCATAGTGAAGCGTAATAGCGAAGGCCCGTCGAGGTGAGGCGGAGGCCGGCCGAGATGAATGCAGCGGCGTGCGGACTGAGGTTCGCGTCCGCACCGTCGATCGTTTCCACGAGAATGTCGCGCCGGCGTCGGGATGAGATGTGCGAGACGAGGGCGCGTGCCGCCGCTGCGACAACATCGGTAGCCGTCTCCCCACGGATCGACACCGCGCGCATTTGCGCGTCTGCGGTCATCACGACTCGACCACCGCGAAGAACGAGCAGGGCGCGCGCGCCGCGTGGTCTCGCGAATGCGTCGCGCGTGGCGACGGGCTCTGTCGGCGGCAGACTCCAGACGTTCGCCGGATCGCTGGCCACGAGTACGGTGAGCGTACCGTCATCGGTGGTCGCACCGCGCAACTGCTCGACGGCGGCGGGAAGCGCGAATTGCGCGCCCGCGAGACCGTGCACGAAGTATCCCCGCCGCACGTCGCCTCGCAGCTCCATGCGGCGCAGCTCCCGGTAGATCGCGCGCCACGGCACCGGCGGCCGCTCCCGTCGCCACCAATCGCGCGCGACGACGCCGTAGCGCGCCAGCCACTGCGTTGCGATGACGTTCGCGCGCGCGCTGTCTCCGGTATCCAATCGATCGGACGCTGTCGCCGTCGGAGCCCGATCGATCAGCGACCATCGTCCGGGCCACATGGTTTCGCCGCCTTCGCGATCGGGTCGCGTCCATCGCGGCAGTCGCCGGACAGTCACACGCCTCGGCATTGGCCGATTCGGTGACGGCGTGAAGTCGGCTGGCAGCCAACGCGCATCACGCTCGGCGGTGGCACGGGCATCGTACAGCGGGCGCCAGCGCGCCACGTGTCCCAGCGCATCCATCGTGTCGTTCGTGACGAGACCCGCGACGACCAACTCGCGCAGCGCGTCCCGAAGGACATGGGATCCCAGGTTCGTCAGGTGCTGGAGCTCGGAGAAGAACAGCGCGCCGCGGGACTGCAGTTGTTCGCGAACCAGCTGTGCACGTTCGGACAGGATGGGCTCGGCCACCTCTGCGAGCCATGAGCTCTCCGTGCCGCGCCGCACGAAGCGGACACTCCGCAGCTCGCTCGAGGCGGCTTCCGCGCGCACGTCGCGTGGCCCCTCGCCCACCCACACGAGCTCACCGCTGGCGCTCATCGCTCCGAGCGCTGCCGGATGGAGATCCTCGACGCGAGCGGGCAGGTATTCCGACGCCCAGCCCAGTGCGGGCCGACTGATGCCGTAGAGCTGACGGATCGCGTTGGTGATTCCGTCGCTCCCACCGAGACGCGTGTCGGCCGCGACGTGTTGCCAGCGCAGCATGAACAGCGCGAAGGCGTCGAACGGGACGGCTTCCACCTGGCGCCTCGCAATGGCGAGCGCGCGTCTGCGTGCCTGCTCGACCAGGCGACGCGAGCACCAGCGGGTGGCCGGCGCGAAGCCCGGCAGCGAGAACCGTCCACGCAGCAATTTTCCATGTCCCGTGAGGTCGGCGAGCCGTCGCTCGATCCAGGTGAGGTCGAGGTCGTACCGCTCGCGGATCTCACTCACCGTGACTGGTCCACTCAGAGCCAGAAACCGGGCGAGGATCTCGCGTCGTGCCGCGTCGTGCGTGAGCGAGCCGCGGCGGAACGCCTCCGGGACGCGCTCAGGCGCGAGGATCTCGATGGAGTCGAACGCGGAGATGTAGCGCGGGAGCGATTCCACCAGGACGTGGCGCTCGACCGGCCCGCGGCCGGTGGGCACCAGGACCGGGACGGCTCGCCCGCTCGACAGCAGTGCATCGACCGGGTCGCCAGCTGCCACCCCACTCACACGCTCGCGCAGCTCGTCGACGGTCAGATCGCCCGCGCGATCCAGCAGCACGGCCAGCTCATCGGCCGTTCGCGCCCGGCGTTCTGGATGGGAGCCACGACGACGGGCCAGCAACTCTTCGAGCGATTCACCCAGCTGCTCCTCGAGATCGCCCGGAGCGCCCAGAAGATCCTCCAGCAGCGACGTATCGAGCGAAAGCATCGCGGCCGCGCGCTCGGCGCGCGGCGTGTCGTCCGCGTACATCCAGTCCATGACGAACCCGAACTGGAGCGACAGCGCCATGGGCGACGGCACGGCCGTGGCGACGCCTCGGATCGTGATCTCGCCCGCCTCGACGCGATGCAGGACGTCCCGCAGCGCCGCGAGATCGAACGCATCCTGGAGCACGTCGCGATACGTCTCCACGAGGATCGGAAACGACGGGAATTCCCGCACGGCGTCGAGCAGGTCACGCGCCTTGAGCCGCTGCAACCAGAGCGGCATGCGTCGGCGCGGATTGCCACGCGGGAGCAGCAGCGCCCGAGCCGCGTTCATGCGAAACCGCGCGCCGAACAGCGAGGACTCCCCGACCTCATTGGTGATGCGCTGCGTGGCCTCCTGCGGACTGAGTCCGTGAAGCAGTTGCAGCGGAGGGTCGGACATCAGCTGCGGCAGGCGAAGCATGATGCCGTCGTCCGTCGTGAGGACTTGAACGTCGACGGTCCGCAGGCCTTCCCGGAATCGTTGCGCCAAGGCCATTCCCCAGGGAGCGTTGACGCGGCCTCCGAATGGCGCATGAAGCGCGATGCGGACGCTCCCGGCTTCGTCACGGAACCACTCGGCAACGAGTGTGCGGTCATCCGGTACGACGCCGGTCGCCGTCCGCTGCTCACGGGCATACTGGACGAGCGAACGCGCGGTTTCGTCGTCGCAATCGTACGCCAGCGAGAGATTGCCCAGGTCCGCGTCGTTTTCGACGACGGACAATTCACGGCGCAGCTCACCGACACGGCGCGTGAGATGCGCGGACCGGGCGCCATACTCGCCGTGCCAGAACGGCATTCTCGCCGGTGCGCCGGGCGCGGGAATGACGATCACCCGATCGTGCTCGATGCTCTGGAACCGCCACGTGGATGAGCCGAGCTGGAAGACGTCGCCGACGCGCGATTCGTGCACGAACTCCTCATCCAGCTCACCCAGGCGCGTGCGATCCGGGAGGCTCACCGTGTACAGGCCACGGTCGGGGATGGTACCGCCGTTGATCACCGCGACCATGCGCGATGCGCGCATGGCCGTCAGGCGGTCCGTCGTTCGATCCCACGCAATTCGCGCATCCAGCTCGGCGGCGACGTCGCTCGGGTATTTGCCCGCGAGCATCTCGAGCACCTCGTCGAACGCCGCGCGCGTGAGCCTGTGGTACGGATAGGACTGACGGACGAGCTCGAACAAGTTCGCGCTCGTCCAGTCCTCGACGGCCGTGGCGGCAACGATCACCTGCGCCAGCACATCGAGCGCGTTCTGCACCACGCGTGTCGGCTCGACGTCACCCTCCTTCATCGCGCGCACGACGGCAAGCATCTCCATGCCGTCGTCCCGGAACGTGGGAACAAAGAGCCCCCGGCTTACGGCGCTGAGCGTGTGGCCGGCGCGGCCGACGCGCTGCAGGCCCGACGCGACGCGCTTGGGTGATTGCAACTGCAGCACGAGATCGATGCTGCCAATGTCGATGCCGAGCTCCAGCGCGCTCGTGCTGATCAGCGCCCGGAGTTTGCCGCCCTTGAGCGACCGCTCGAGCGCGAGGCGGCGTTCTCGCGAGAGTGAGCCGTGGTAGGGAAGCGCGATGTCCTCGGCAGCCAGCGTATTGAGCCGGGCGGCCATCTTCTCGGCCTGGGCGCGATTGTTCACGAACACGAGGGTCGTGCGGTTCTCGCGAATGTGCTTGAGGGCCAGCGGCGTCACTGCGGGCCAGATCGAGCCGCCCACATGACCCAGGTCTTCCACAGGCGATCGCACGACCACCTGCATCTGTTTCACGAGGCCGCAATCCACGATCGTGACCGGACGCGGCTCGCCGCCGTGCGAGCCGCCGAGGAAGCGCGCGATCTCGTCGAGGGGCTTCTGCGTGGCCGAGAGGCCGATGCGCTGCGGCGGATGCGCAGATTCGTGCTCGAGGCGCTCGAGCGTGAGTGCCAGATGCGCGCCACGCTTGGTGCCAGCCACCGCGTGGATCTCGTCCACGATCACGGCACGCACAGCGCTGAACATCCCGCGCCCGCGCACCGTTGTGAGCATGATGTGCAGCGACTCCGGCGTGGTGATGAGGATGTGCGGCGACCTGCGCAGCATGCGCGCCCGCGCGGACGCCGGCGTGTCGCCCGTGCGCACCGCGACGCGGATCTCGGGGAAGCGTTCGCCCGCGGCGCCGAAACGCTGCTGGAGCTCGGCCAGCGGGCCCTCGAGGTTGCGCTGGATGTCGTTGTTCAGCGCCTTCAGGGGCGACACATACAGCAGATGCACGGCGTTCGCGAGCGGAGCCTCGAGGCCGTCGCGGATCAGCGCATCGAGCTCCCAGAGGAACGCCGCGAGTGTCTTGCCCGTTCCCGTGGGTGCGAGGATGAGCGTGTGTCCGCCGGCAGCAATCGCCGGCCATCCCTGCTGCTGTGGTGCGCTCGGCGGGCCCAGCGTCTCGCGAAACCAGTCGCGGACGATCGGATGAAACCGACGCAGGGCGGCGTCGCCGCCGCGGCGCGGGCCGGCGGAACGGGTCAAGCGGTCAAGGGGATCGGCTGCGAAGTGGTGACGCGGACGCTACCGCCAACCGGCAGGCATGCGTCGTACTTGCGCGACGCCGCGGCCGCCGCCGTTCCCGCCGCCGCTCCCGCGGCAGCTCCGATGACCGTGGACTTGGTGTCGCGTCCCATGATCTGACCGAGAATGGCGCCGGCAACCGCTCCGCCGACGACCTTTCTGCGGTCGGAGTTCTTGTCGCGCGCAATCGCATGACGTTCCAGTTCGGACTGCACCGCGACGTCGGCCGATTCGACACTGATGACATCGTCGTTCAGCACGATGGAGCGCACGCGGAGCGCAATCTGTGCGTTTTCGGGTTTGTCACCGGGCGTCACGGAGGCCACCTCCAGCACGACGGTGGTCCCTTGGGGCAAGTAGGCGCCATTCTCGCCTGTCACGGGTGCGGTCAGCTTCGCCGTGATCTTGTCGCCGGGAAGATTCGTCGTGCAAACAGCGCTGTTGGTCGCGAGTCCGAACGACGTTCCACTCTGAAGGCCACGGAATCGCGGCGCGGGCGCAGGTGCCGGCGCAACGGGCGCGGGCTGCGGTTGCACGGGTCTCGGCACTTCGTGCCGTGTCACCGTCACCCTCGGCTGTTCGCGCGGCGGTGTCTTTCGCGGAGCAGGCGTCGGCGGTGTCGGCTTCCTTGCGGGCGGTTTGCTCGCCGAAAGCGCGGTGTCCATCAGTTGCGGAACAACCGGAGACTGATTGGCGAGCGCAATATCGCGCGCGAGCTCCGAGTCCACTGTGCCCTGCTTGGCATCCGAACAGGCGGCCGAAGCGAGCACGGCAATCAAACCAGCGAATAGTGTCCGAGACATGCGAGTCTGTTTGGGTGCTACTACCATACCCGCATCGAGCGTTTCAAGGTCCCTCCGGCGAAGCACGGTCAAGCTAACCCTCATCCGAATTCAACGAATGGAACGGATGAATCGAATCCGATCGATTCCTCAGGCGCTCGTCACATCGCCGATGTGAGTCGGAAGGCGGACCGGGCAGGGCTCGCCGGCCACAGCTCGGTCTGCGGCAACTCCTTCTCCAGGCGCTGGCGCACGCGGGACGCTATGCCCTCCGCCGCGCCGGACGGATCCTTGAACAGGTCGTACTCACGCACGTCGATGAACAGCACGGGGCACTGGCGGAACGCGGCGATCCACTTCGCGTAGCGCGCGTGCAACTGCTCCCAATACGCGCGATCCGTGTCGCGCTCCTTGGGTCTGCCGCGTTCGGCAATCCGATGGAGGATCGTTTCCAGCGGAGCGTGGAGATAGATCAACAGGCGCGGCGGCCGCGCGGCGGGCGCGAACAACAGTTCGGCGTACAGTCGCCGATAGAGCTGCCATTCCTCGGGCGACAGCAGCCCTTGCTCGTGCAGACCGGCGGCGAAGACCTCCGCGTCCTCATACCATGTGCGATCCAGCACCCAGCTGCCGCCCATTCCGCGCATGCGCCGCATGCTGGCGAACCGCGTCGCCAGAAAGTGGAGCTGCAGGTGCAGCGCGTAACTGCGCATGCTTTCGGCGCTCGAGTAGAAGGGCTCGAGCCAGGGGTTCTCCTGGTCGACGCTCTCGAGTGCGAGCTGCAGTCCAAATCGCGACGCGAGGGCGCGCGCGAGGGTGGTTTTTCCGGAACCCACCATTCCGGCGATGCCGAGCAACATTACCCAATGGTAAGCGCGTCGGTTGCCGTATCGTAAGATGTTGGAAGTTTCTGGAGCGGCCCGATCGCGCCGCCAGTGTTGGGTCCGTTGATCACGGCACCGGTGTTGGTGAAGCGCGAGCTGTGACACGGACACTCGAACGACTGCCCTGCGTTCACGATATCGATCAGGCAGCCTTCGTGCGTGCACGCCATCGAGAGTGCTTCGAACGTATCCGCTCCGGTTCGCCTGGCCGCGACGAACGTGCTCACCTTCGCCAGCTTGCCGACCACGGCGAGGTCGGGAAAGTCGGCGACCGTGATCACGAGCTTGTTGTTACCGGTCGGGATGCTGTCGACCGGGACGCGCACGATGTTGGGGTTGCTGAGCGCGCCGTCGCCGCACGCAACGATCGCGGCGGCGACCGCTGCGCCTCCAGCCGTGCGCGCGAGAAACTGGCGGCGATTCAGGCAGTGCTCACATGGCATCGGTCAGGTGTGCGCGGAGAGGTCCACGAAGGCCACAGCCCACTGGGCGGCATTCTCGTCCTCTCGGTAAAGCGCGTCGAGGTTCACCAGCAACTGGTCGCCTTGCAGCCGAACGGCGAAGCGATCGAGCCCACGCGTCGCGCGGCCCTCGATGAACACACCGTCCGGGCGATAGCGCGACTTGTGCTTGGGGCACTGGAAACGGTGATCCGACGCCTCCCAGCGGATCGCCGTGTTCTGGTGCGGGCACGCCAGCGAGAACGCGTACGCTCGATTCTCGACGCGAGCGATGATCACCGACTCGTCCTTGTCGATCGCGACACCATCGGTCGCGGGCAGTGGATACGCCTTGTCCGTGCGTGCTCCGATGCCGCGCGCGATGCTCATCGTCAACGCAGTGCCGTCAGACGGCAGAAGGCTGAGGGCTCCGACGGCCAGCAGCGCACGTCCGATCGCGTCACGCAGGAAGTCGCGCCGGGCGACCGCTTCGCTGATCGGACATGAGCCGCAGTTCAGTCCCGTGTCTTCGTCAGTCATTCATTTATCCCAGGTTCACCAGCGCGACGCCCAGCAATGGAATCGCGAACCACAGCAGGAGGCTGACGATCGCGGCGGTGCGCAGTCGTTTCCACAGCGCGCCCGCGTCGTCACTCGCCGCGCGGATACGGCGCTCGGTGCGCACCATCGAGTAGCCGTTCCAGAGTAGTACGCCGATGAGCGCGGCCTTGGTCCAGAAGATCGGCGAGACGAAATACGTCTCGAGGTCCGCCGTGAACAGCATCAGGCCCGTGATCGCGGACAGCGCGAGGCCGGCAACCACGATGCGGTGAGCGGCAGACAGGTCCTCGAGATGACGATGCCGCTCGTCGTCGTCGGCCCGCAACGCGCGCAGCGTCCCTCGGTCGATGGTGACCGCGAGCCCGCCAGAGAACAGCAGCGACGCGATATGGGCATAGACCACCACCGTCGGCAACACCTTGGAGTCACTGTACAGGTGCGCCCAGGGCTCGAAGAGCTGCACCAGCGCGGCGGGGGCAGGCATCAGCGATTCAAGAACTTCATGGTGACGCCGCTCACGACCGTGATGCCGATGGATGTAAGAGCGACCGCGCGGTGCAGCCTGCGCTTGTCGGGATCGTGTTCCGCCTGCTCCGACAGTCGTGCACCGGCCCACGTGAACCCCGCGTCCGCCGCGAGCATGGTGACAGCGTGGAAGTAGCGCAGCGTGCGCCCCTGCTGGACGTGCCGCGAGTCCCACAGGTTCCATGCGCCGGTCACGGTATTCACACCGAAGACGCCGGCCAGCGTCGCCGCTCCCGCGCGATGTCCATTGCGGGCCCAGGACGGAGCTCTCGGTCCCTGATCCCAGATCTTCGTTCCGGCTGCGTATTGGAAGCCGAACAGCGGAATGGTGCCGTAGGCAAGCCAGCGGTGGATAGTCAGACGACGGTTGTACCAGTCACTCACCTCCACCGCCTTCACGCGCGGTCTCGGCGGAGGCGTGTCAGTGGGCACGGCAGCAAGCAGCTGTGTGGCGAGCCCGAGAGCTATGAACATCCGTGAGTGGGTCGGGAGGACTCGGTAGAACTACGGAAAACGGCCTCGCCTCGGACTGGCGAGGAATGGGCTAGCATGCCAGCGTACTGAGAACCCGCGTTCCCGCGCGCCAGGTCACGTTTTCCTCACCAAGGCTAATGGTTCCCCCACAACACACGCGAGACGACGAGGACCCCGCCCTTCAGCTGAGCGCGGCCGCCCTTCTCGAGTGGAAGAACAACGTCGAAATCCTCATTCGAGGGATTGCGCACGCGCTGAACAACCGCGCGGCTGCCCTCTCCGCGGTCATCGAGCTGTCACGGGACGTCGAAGACAGTGACGATGATCCCGAGGCCACGCGCTCGATCCTCAGTGCCGAGCTCTCACGCGTCACGGAGTTGGCGAAGGTGATGCGAACCATCGGTCGTCCGCGGCCCGGTGTCGAAGCGTTCGCGCCCAGCGACGCCGCAGACGAAAGCCTCGCGGTGCTTCAGCTCTATCTCGATCAGCGCGACAATCCAGTGACGATAGACGCCGCCGGTGCGCCGCCGGTGCGCGTGCAGCGCTGGATGTTCGTCCGCGCGCTCATCGCCCTCGGGGCGGCCGCGTCCAACGGCGGGAGCCACACCGGCGGAACGTCCGTCCGCATCTCGATCACGGCGGACGGCGATTGGGTACGGACGCGGATCGACGGGATGACGGCGCCGACTGCGCAGTTCTCGCCCTACGCGGCCGAGCTGGCGCGCGCGATGGGCGGTGAGCTCCTCCAGGGACAGCTGGGCTTCCGAGTGCCTTCGCTAACGGCGGTCAGGCAGCGCGAAGCCCTTTGAGCGACTCACGCAGCCGGGACAGCGCCGCGGTCCGGATCTGGGATACCCGGCACACCGACACGCCAAGCACCGTCGCGATTTCCTGGAGCTTGAGCTCTTCGAAGTAGCTGAGCGCGAGTACGGTGCGTTCCTGAGGTTTGAGCTGCGCGATGGCGGCCCGCACTCGTGCCAGCTCCTGTTCGCGCGTCAGGCGATCGTCGACGGCAATTTCGCGATCATCCGCGATGGTATCGGCCAGCGTCACGGTCCCATCGGCGACATCGACACTCCGTCGCTGATCGATGGAACACACCGTCCCACTCTCGCCGTCGAGCTCCCACTTGCGCAGCACTTCCTCGGGCACTTCGAGGAGTCGCGACAGCTCCGCCTCTCTCGGCTGGCGGTTCAGCGCGACCGCGAGCACGTCGCGCGCACGGGACAGGTGGCGCATCCTGCGACGCACGTTGCGTGGCAGATGGTCCTGCCGCCGCAGCTCGTCCAGGATGGCACCCCGGATTCGCGGGACGGCGTACGTGCTGAACGTCAGCCCACGCCGGCGATCGAACGAGTCGGCGGCCTGGATCAGTCCCAGACAGCCTGCGCTCACGAGCTCGTCCATGTCGGCGGCAGTGCTGAGCCTGGCGGCCATTCGACGAGCGACGTGATGGACGAGTCCGATGTTCTGGGTGAGCAGCTGTTCCCGATCCATGGGGACCGGTGCCGTGATCGGACGCGGAACTGGGTGGGACGGGCTGACTGGCCGAAGGGCAGCGGTCATGTCTCGGGCTCCTTCCATCGTCGGAAATGACTTGTCCGCGGCGGGAAAGGAGGCCGCGGCGAGCCCAACCAATAGCAATGCCCAAGCCGCCAGGCGAAGTGCGTTAAGCGATTGAATGTGAATAGCTTGCGCGCATCCATCCGAGCGCTTGGCAGCGGCAAATACTGCCACTCGGCAGTCTTTGCCTACTCGTTCTGTACCGCAGCCGCCACCCGCCGACGGGCCAGCTTGTTCCGCAGCGTCCGAACCGACACTCCGAGCAGCTCGGCGGCTTTCGTCCGGTTGCCCTTGGTGGCCGACAGCGCGCGCTCCACGAGGCGCGCTTCCGCCTCGTCGATATTGAGCGTCGTGAGGACGAGCGATTCGGCCGACGCGCCGTCGTCGCCGGACGCGCGCGCGATGTCGGACAGCGACCGGACGCCGGTGACGGCGGCACGGATCGCTTCGAAGCTCGCCGCCGAGAGGACGGACTCGGGCGTCAGGATCACTGCGCGCTCGACGGCGTGCTGCAGCTCGCGCACGTTGCCCGGCCACTCATACCGCTGCAGCAACGCCAGCGCTTCGGGCGCGATCGCGGTGATCTCGCGATGCAGCTCGGCTGCAACCATCTGCGCGAAATGGTGCGCGAGGATCGGCACGTCTTCCGGTCGCTCGCGCAGCGGCGGGATGCGAATCGGCATCACGCTCAATCGATAGTAGAGATCCCGGCGGAACTCACCGCGCTGCACCGCCAGCTCGATGTCGCGATTGGTGGTGGCGATGATGCGCACGTCCACCTTGATCGTGTCTGCACCGCCGACACGCTCGAACTCCATCTCCTGCAGCACGCGGAGCAGCTTCGACTGGAGATCGATGCGCATCTCGGTGATCTCGTCGAGCAGCAGTGTGCCGCCGTCGGCCAGCTCGAAACGGCCGCGGCGGAGACGATCAGCGCCGGTGAAGGCGCCCTTTTCGTGGCCGAACAGCTCCGACTCCAGCAGGTTCTCGCTGAGGG
>DASTVV010000189.1:0-21751 GCA_035758925.1 Gemmatimonadaceae bacterium | reverse complement strand
CCGGATCCTCCACTTCGCGTGGGAGAACGATCATCTGCCCGTCGCGCCGAGTCGATGAGAACCAGGCGGGCACCCGCCCGACGGTCATCACCTCGAGCGAGTACTCGGCGCCGTTCGCGTTGGCGCGCCTGCCGGAACGAGCGCCGCCCGATTTCGTCGTCGAAGCCGCGCCGCGCGGGACGCAGGGGATGCCTGCCTCTTCCAGCATGCCCATCATCGTTGGGCGATCGCACAACTGGCGCGCGACGCTCGCCTTGAGTCCCGTGATGCGCAGCAGCTCACGCACCTGTGCCAGCGCGACCTGCACGTCGTCGTCGACGCCGATGAGCATGTCGGGGTGGCCGAACTTCGGCCCCAGACCACGCACCGCGTCGGCCACCTGATGCACATCGTACGGATCGTCGACCACCACGTGCCTCGAGATGCGCTCGCTCACCGCGTCGGGAAGCGCGTACGGCGACTCCGGGCTGATGAGCCCAAGCTGCACGCCGGGCTGGCCGAGAATCGCTTCGATGTACCGCATCGTGCCCGGGCCGAGGTCGCTCGCCACGTACGCCACTCTCACGCGCGACTTGGTTCTCGGCGTGCGATGGGTGCGCAGCGCCGGATGCATGACGTGCAGCTCCGGCAGCGGCGCGGACATCACCTGACCGTTGCGCAGGAACAGCCGGCGCCAGTCGGACGGATCGAGCGGCAGCAGCGAGTGACGCGTGCGACGCGATGCATCGATGGCGTGCGCGCGAGCCGACGAGTCGATGCCGCTCGCCGCGGCGATCTGCTTGATGCGCTCCGCGCCGAAGTTGACCGGAGCGGCGTCGCTGTATTCCTTCGCGCTCACGTGCAGCCACGCGAGCGTCGCCTCCTTGATCGTGTCCGCCAGCGCGCGAATGGCCACTTTGGGAGTTTTGTTGCGATCGCGCGCCTGCCAATAGCTCAGGACGCCGGCGCTATGCCCCACCATCCCGGTCATCGCGCCGCCGCTCGTGAGGAAATGGCCGTTGCCGAACGAGTCGCCCGCCACCACCGCGTTCGGCGCGATCAGCGCGTCCTTCCCCATCCGCTCGATGAGACTGAACAGCCGCGGCCCGTACACCATCTGCGCCTTGCGCAGCTCTTCCTTGGGCAGCTCGAGGATGTCCGACGTCTGCTCGAGATAGAAGTCGTACACGAGGGTCTGATACGCGGCGAAGAACTCGGGTGACTTCGGGTCCGTGCCCTTCGGAACCAGCCCGGCCTCGATCGGATCGAACGTCTTGAAGTCCGGCACCTGCACCAGCACCCAGCCGACCTCCGGATCGTTCTCGTGCCCGACCGCGATCTGGCGCACCCAGTATTCCTTCCCCTCCGCGTCGAACTCGGACGAGATCCGGCGCCGCAGACGTCCGCCGACCAGGACTTCGATGAGGCCGGCGAGAAAATCCGCCTGCGCCACCACCGGCCCGCGTCCGTCCTGGTGATCCACGGACACGTCCTCCTGCTCGAATCCCAGCCGTTCCGCGTCCGTGCTGTGGAAACCCTGAGCGATCACGATGAGCTCGGGCGTCCCGATGTCGATCACCGTGCTCCCCGGCATGCGGACGCGCACGAACTTGCCCCGGTAGTCCAGCTCCTGCAGCGCCTCGATGCACACGCTCAAGCGACCGTCAGGGCCGCGGGTGAAGCCGTCCCCACCGCCCCCACCGCCCCCACCGCCCCCGCTGCCCCCACCGCCCCCACCCTCGTCCTCCGGCACCACGCGGTGCCGCGTGAACAGGCGCACGCGCGGCTCACGTCCAGCCTCGAGGTCCATCGTCTCGATGCGCTCCAGGTAGCGGCGCAGCAGGATGAGAATCGCGGCGGCGCCGGCCTGGAACGTGGACGGACCGTCGAGCACGTCCACGATGTCCGTGCGGATCTTTCGCGCGTCGGGCTTGCTGGGTGGCTCCGGCGGCTGCAGCAGCGTCACCACGCGATTGGGTAGTCCGTCGCGCCACCGGTCGTCGATGAACTCGACGTGCTGGATGGCGCCCACCAGGTGCTGGTGCGCATCGAACCCGTCGATGACCTCGTCGGCGACGATGTCGCCCGCGACGGTCTCGGTGCTGTAGAAGCATTCCGCCAAGCGGAACACGCGGCCGTCGCCGCGCTTCGGGACGCCGTCCTCACCGAAGCGGTCGAGCATCATCTTGTCGATGAGCCCGAGCTGGTGATAGAAGTCGACGCGGATGTTCCAGTGGACGCCGAGGAACGGATCGCCGCGCATCTCGACGCCAACCGCGCGGCGTCCCATCGCCACGGTCCACAGCATCGACATCATGTTCGTGCCGCCGAGCCCGAGCGCGAGAAGGTCGGGATCGCGCACGCCGCTCCGGTCCTCGTGGTGGCTGACGTGCGTCCTGAACGTCGACGTGTGTTGCACCATCTGCTGCCCCCCCCAGCTCTGCGTTGCGACTCGCCACGCGCGACCGACTGGGATTCTCGCGTGAAGAGGGCCATAATATGGGCCGTGAAAAGTGCGTCGGAAGTACTGCTTTATCTGCTGGTGGACCTCGCGCTGATCATCACCGCCGCGCGGACGCTGGGAGCATTGGCACGCCGGGTGGGCCAGCCCGCGGTGATCGGCGAGATCGTCGCCGGAATTCTCCTCGGCCCCACACTTCTCGGAGCCGTAGCCCCCGGCCTGCCCGCGAAGTTGTTCCCGCCTGAAGTCCCGCTGCGCCAGATCGCCGACCTGGGACTGGTCTTCTTCATGTTCCTTGTCGGGCTGGAGCTCGACGGCAACCTGATCCGTAAACAGGGCCGCCGCGCGCTCTCGATCTCGCTCGGCGGCGTCATCGCTCCGTTCGTGCTGGGCGTGCTGATCGCGGGGCCGCTGCTCGCGCTCAACAACGCGGGCCAGTTCGTGGCCGGCGCGTCGCGCGCCCCTACCGCGCTGGCCTTTGGCCTGTTCATGGGCGCGGCCATGTGCATCACGGCGTTTCCAGTGCTCGCGCGCATTCTCGTGGAGCGGGGCCTGTATCGCTCGCCGCTCGGAACGGCGGCGCTCTGCGCGGCGGCGGTCGACGACGTCATCGCATGGGTGCTGCTGGCAGCCGTCGTCGGACTCACGCGTACCGGGTCGCCGGCTGAGGCCGCGCGGGCACTGGGGCTTTCCGCGGTCTTCGCCACGCTGATGCTCACCGTGGGGCGTCGCGCGCTGGCGATCCTCGCGCGGCGATATGAAGCCACCAGCCGTGTCACCGTGGACCAGGTGGCGCTGGTGGTCGTCGGGCTGCTGCTGTCCGCATCCATCACCGAGTGGATCGGGATCCACTCGATCTTCGGTGCGTTCCTCTTCGGCACGATCATGCCGCGCGGCGGCCGCATGACGCACGAGCTCACCGACAAGATCGAGGATTTCACGGTCGTCGTGCTGCTGCCCGTCTTCTTCGCGGTGGCGGGATTGCGGACGAACATGTTCTCACTCGATAGCGCGGCACTCGCCGGCTGGACCGTCGTGATCACGCTGGCGGCGATCGCCGGCAAGATGGCGGGGTGCGGCGTGGCAGCGAGGCTCAACGGGTTCTCGCGCCGAGACTCCTTCGTGCTGGGCACGCTCATGAACACGCGCGGTCTCACGGAGCTCGTCATCCTGTCCGTGGGGCTCAACCTGGGCGTGCTGTCGGATCGCACGTTCGCGATGATGGTGATCATGGCGCTCGTCACCACGTTCATGGCCGCGCCGCTGATCAACCGCCTGATGCCGCGGCGCGAGATGGTGCGGGTCCTGTCCGGCGGCGACCCCGAGCCCGTTGCAACACGCGTGCTGGTGGCACTGGGCAATCCGCTGAACGCGGCCACGCTCGTGGATACGGGTGTGCGACTGGCCGGAGCGAACCGGCCGGCGGAAATCATGCTCGTGCACCTGGTGCCGACGGCGCGCGCTCCGGAGTTCCGCACTGGTCTCCGGAACGAAGAGATGGACGTGGACCTCTCGGTGGACATGATGAACAGTCTCGCCAGCAAGGTCTCGGACGGCGGCGTCCGGGCGCGCAGCGTCTCGTTCCTGTCGGACAACGTCGGGCGCGACCTGGCCGACATCGCCGCCACGCAGCGTTGCACCACCATCGTCCTCGGCTGGTACCGCGCGTCGATGGAACCCGCCGCGCTGCGTGCCATGGTCCATCGCATCTTCGAGCACGCGCCCCCCCCGTGCGACGTCGCCGTGCTGGTCGACGAACGCGGCACGGGCATCGTCGGCGACCCCGGCAGGGCCATCGTTGCCGCGGTGGCACCGAACGAGTCGGCGGGTGTGCTCGACATCGCAGAGCGGCTGGCCGACGGGTTCAACGTCGGCGTCTTGCCGATCGCGCCGGAGTCGCCGGGATTCGCCGACACCGCGCGCAGCGCCAGCGCCGTGGTCGTCGGCGTCGATCGCGTGGTGCGCGACGACTCGAACTTCGGCGCGTCGGTGGACGCGCTCGTGCGCGACGCCGGCGGGCCGGTTCTCGTCGTGCGGCCGAAAGGGGCGACCGTGACCATTCGGCCAGCGACGATCAGCGGTCGGATTCGAGCGAGTCTGAGTCATAAGCTCACAGCTGATAGCTCATAGAGCTGAGCGCTCAACGTCCTACTCCTCCCGGATGCGTGGCGACATATTCCACTCGTTCGCTACCAATTCGACGATGACGCCTCGCCTGCTCGCCCTCCTGCCCGCTGTCCTCTTCTCGGCTACGCTCGGTGCCCAGGTGCCGGCCGCCGCGACTGTTCCGCCGCTCGCGCCGCTGGTCGCCCGGCCCGGCAGCGACCTCGCACACGTGGTCGAGCGTTTTTCGGACGACCTCACCACGCTCTCGCGCCGCTACGACGCCGACGACTCCCCGGCGCAGCGCACACGCATGCGCGCGTTCTATACGGATTGGCGCACCAGGCTGCGCGAAGTGGACTTCGACAAGCTGAAGCAGGAAGGGCGCGCCGACTACGTCCTGCTCGACAACTACCTGATTCACGCCATCGCGCTGCTCGACCGCGACAACCGGTTCCGCGTCGAGACGACGCCGCTGCTGCCGTTCGCCGACCGCTTGCTGGCGCTCCAGGACGCGCGCCGCAACCTCGAGACCATCAACCAGGCGGCGCTCGCCCGCACCCTCGCCGAAGTTGCCAGGAGCGTGGACAGCCTGCGGGCACTGTTCGAGCCCGGCCCGCGCGCGAACCCGACCGTGGCCGTCGCGACCAACGGCGGTGGTGGAGCGGGACCGTCCGCCACACCGCAATCGGCGTCGCCCAACGGCGCGCGCCCCGATTCCGCGCGCGCGGCTGCGCCGAAGGTCTCTCGCACCGTCGCCAATCGCGCCGCTGAGCACATCGACGAGCTGCGCCGGGGCATGACGGCGTGGTATCGATACTACGACGGGTACGATCCGCTGTTCTCGTGGTGGACGCGCGACCCGTATCGCAAGCTGGACACGGCGCTGGTCCGCTACGCCCGCACGCTGCGCGAGCGCGTCGTGGGCATGCCACCGGCAAGCGCGCAGCAGCAGAACACCGGCCCGATCATCGGCGACCCGATCGGCGCGGACGGTCTCAAGGAAGACCTGCGCTTCGAGATGATCCCGTACACGCCCGAGGAGCTCATCGCGATCGCCGAGCGCGAGTACGCGTTTTCCTTGAGCGAGATCAAGAAAGCGTCGCGCGAAATGGGGTTCGGCGACAACTGGAAGGCGGCGATGGAGAAGGTGAAGAACACCTACGTCGAGCCAGGCAAGCAGCCGGATCTCATTCGCGACATGGCGCGCCAGGCGGAGGAGTTCTTCGACAAGGGCGGGTGGGTCACCATCCCGCCGCTCGCCAAGGAAGACTGGCGCATGGAGATGATGTCCCCCGAGCGCCAGCGCGTCGCGCCGTTCTTTCTCGGCGGCGACCAGATCCTCGTGTCCTATCCGACGGCGGACATGACCGACGAGGAAAAGCTGATGAGCATGCGCGGCAACAATCCGCATTTCTCGCATGCAACTGTGTTCCATGAGCTGAACCCGGGACACCATCTGCAGGGCTTCATGCTGCAGCGCTACAACTCCCACCGGTCACTGTTCCGGACGCCGTTCTGGAACGAGGGGCAGTCGCTGTACTGGGAGATGTTCCTGTGGGACACGGGCAAGTTCCACGTGTCGCCCGAGGACCGCATCGGCGCGCTGTTCTGGCGCATGCACCGCAGCGCGCGGATCATCTTCTCGCTCAACTTCCATCTGGGGAAGATGACGCCGGAGCAAGCAGTCCAGTTCCTGGTCGACACCGTCAACTTCGAGCGCGCCAACGCCGACGGCGAGGTGCGCCGGTCTTTCGGTGGCCAGTACTCGCCACTGTATCAGGCGGCGTACATGCTGGGCGGCCTGCAGTTGCGGGCGCTGCACGCGGAGCTGGTCGATTCGAAGAAGATGACCGACCGGGAGTTCCACGACGCGGTGCTCATGGGCGGGGCGATGCCGATCACGATGATCCGCGCTCGGCTGGAGAACCTGTCGCTCACGCGCGATGGGGTGGGGCCGTGGCGGTTTGCCGACAAGCTTCCCGCACCGGTGCCATTCTCCAAGTGAACTCATAACTCACAGCACACAGCTCACAGCTCACAGCTCACAGCTGTGAGCTCGAGAACTAGAACACGATCTCCGGCATCGGCACGTCGATCGTCTTCAGCCCTTGTGATCTCAATCTCGAGTTGAAGTTCGCCAGATCCCTGGCCATGAGGTTTCTCAACAACGCGTGCGTGTCCCGCGTCTGCTTCGCCAACACCGCCGCCACTTCCTTCTGCTGCACCGTTGGAGCGAAGTCCGACGACTCGATCGTGCCGGCGACGTAGTCGATCTGCCCGGCGAGCATCACCGGCCAGCGCACGCCGTCCTGGCCGCGTCCGGTCATCCGCAGGTCCACGATGCGGCTCTCCACTGCCTTGAACTTCGCCTCGAGTGAATCGGTCGCCGTGCGCGTGTCGGCCTTACCGGCATCGCTGGCGATGGTCTTCCGGAGCGCTTCCAACTGCCCGCGCACATTCTCGATGGTGTTGATCATTTCGGTGGTCGCCGCGTGGTCGCGCTGGAGCGCCAGCAGCGCGCGGTTCTGCTCGTGGATCTCCACCAGCGTCGCCATGTTGTTCGGGTCCTTCTTCACCTCGAGCGGCTGCGAGTACGCCGTGCCCGCGATGGTGAGTCGCGCCGTGTAGCGTCCCGGCGGCATGAGGACGGTGATGCCCCCGACGCCCGGCGCGGGCCGCGTGCCGTCGGCGTTCAGCTCATACTCCTCGTTGTACTCCGGCTTGGTGCGCATCCGCGCCGAGCGTGTGGTGTCGTTCTGCAGGTTCCAGTAGACGCGGTTGAGACCAGCGCGCGCAGTGGTCTGCTGCGTGCGGATCACCTTGTTCGCGCTGTCGAGGATCTCGACGCGTACCTGACCGGTGTCCTTTGCCCAGTAGTTGATGGCGGCGCCGTACGGCGGATTCTGACCGGCCGTCTGGTCGGAATCCATGTTGTAGTTGCCCGGGACGTCGCGCCAACGGTACGCGGGCCGGATGGGAAAGAGATGTCCCGTGGACGCCATGACCTCGGGCGTCAGCCGCTGCAGCGGCGTGAGGTCGTCCAGGATCCAGAAGCCGCGGCCGTACGTGGCGACCACGAGGTCGTTGAAGCGCTCCTGGATCACCATGCCGTAGACCGGCGCCGGTGGCAGGTTGTTGTTGAGCTGCTCCCACTTGTCGCCGTTGTTGATCGAGACGTAGAGCGCGTTCTCGGTGCCGGCGTACAGCAGGCCGCGCCGGACGGGATCCTCGCGGATGACGTGCGCGTAGCTCAGGAAGCTCTTGGGGATTCCGTTGACGATCAGCTCCCACGTCCTGCCCAGGTCTTTCGTGCGATAGATCCACGGGTCGAAGTTCCCTTCCTGGTGCGCGTCGACGGTGACGTACGCCGTGTTGACGTCGAAGCGCGACGGCTCTACATGTTGCACTGACCCCCAAGATGCCGGCTCCGGCAAAAGCGGCGTCACGTTCGTCCACGTCGTCCCGCTGTCGCGTGTCACGTATACACGACCATCGTTGCTGCCGGTCCAGATCACGCCACGACGTAGTCGTGATTCGTTGATGGCCATCAGCGTGCCGCCGTACTCGACGCCGATGTTGTCCGGCGTCAGACCGCCGGAGCTCTGCTGCCTGGACTTGTCGTTGCGCGTGAGGTCCGGCGAGATCACGCGCCACGAGCGGCCGCCGTTCGTGGACTCATGGACATACTGACTTCCGGTATAAACCTTGAGATGGTTATGGGGCGAGATGAGGAACGGCGCGTTCCATATAAAACGGTATTTCACGTCCGCCGCGGGATAGCCGCCGGTGCTCAGCGGGTAGACCTCGACGTTCTGTCCGTGGCGGTTGCGCTGGTCGAACCTGACGACGATGCCTCCTCGGCTCCCCGATCCCGACGCGGTGGACCAGATGACGTTCGAGTCCACGGGATCCGGCGTCGCGAAGCCGCTCTCGCCACCCAGCACGCCGTGCCACGCGCTGCGCTGGATGGAGCCGCCCGAGCGACTGTTGCTTGGGCCCCGATACGACGGACCGTCCTGGCGGTTGCCGTAGACGTAGTACGGGATGCGGTCGTCCACCGTGACGTGGTACATCTGCGCGATGGGCAGGTTGGTGCGCAGCCACGTGCGCCCGCGCGTCGTCGAGATCGCGACGTTCTGATCGTTGCCGACGATCATGCGGTTGGCGTTCGTGGGGTCGATCCACATGTCGTGCTGGTCGCCGCCGGGGCTGCTGAGCGGTGGCCCGGCTGCGGCCTGTCTGGCTGCGGCCCCCCCACCTTCGCCCTCTTCCCCGCCACCGCCGCCGCCGGCGCCGCGGTTCGTGACGCCACCGTCCATCGTGCGGCTGAACGTGGCGCACATGAAGTACGCCTCGTCAGGGTTGTCGCTCGATGTGACGACGCGCGTGTAGTACGGCTGGCGGCACGCGAGGTTGCGGTCGTAGCTGACGACTTTCCACGTGCTGCCGCCGTCGTCGGAACGCCACAGCTCGCCGTTGTCCGTTGGCTGCCCCTTATATGGTATACCGTCGCCGGTCTCGATCAGGGCGTAGATGCGCTTTGGGTTGGAGGGCGCGATCGAGAGTCCGATCTTGCCGATCACGTGCACGGGGAGTCCGTTGCCCTTGAGCTGCGTCCACGTCGTGCCGCCGTCGCGCGAGACGTAGAGACCGCTGCCCGGGCCGCCGCTCTCGCGTCCCCACGTGCGGATGAGCAGCTGCCATAGACCAGCGAAGATCACCTGCGGGTTGGTGGGGTCCATGGCGAGGTCGATCGCGCCGGTGTTTTCGTCGACGAACAGCACGCGCTCCCAGGTGTTGCCGCCGTCGCGCGTGCGAAACACGCCGCGTTGCTGTTGTGGCCCGTAGCTGTGACCCTGCGCCGCGACCAGGACGACGTTTGGGTTTGTTGGATCGATCACGATGCGTCCGATGCGGCCGCTCGAGTCCAGGCCCATGCGCTTCCACGTGCGTCCGGCGTCTTCGGATTTGTAGACGCCATTGCCGAGCGAGATGTGCGAGCGGATGAACGGCTCGCCAGTGCCGGCCCAGACGATGTTGGGATTCGAACGTGCGATGGCCAACGCGCCGATGGACGACACCTGCTGGTTGTCGAAGATCGGCTGCCAGTTGATGCCGCCGTCGGTGGTCTTCCAGATGCCGCCGGAAGCCGCGCCGGCGTAGTAGACGTTGGGATCGCCCGGGATGCCGACGACGGCTACCGAGCGGTTGCCGACTGGGCCGATGTAGCGGTATCGGAGTCCGGCGGCGACCGCCGGGTCGAAGGAGCCTTGGGCGAAGCTCGAGGTCGAGGCGACGACGAGCGCGAGAAGGGCGAGAGCGGGGCGACGCATGGGATGCTCGGGTTGCGGTCTGGCCCAATCATCCCGATGAGTAGGTGGCTTCGCAAGTCCAGCTAGCCTCCGCGCTAACACCTGTTATCGGGGCCGATTCTGATGCATTATGGCGCAACACTGCCATAGCAGAGCCTCTAGGGAGACTGCAAGCGCCCTGAGAACCGGGTAGCCATTCGCTCTTTGACGCCCACCGCCCGACGCCTCGCGCTCATGCCCAACCGACTCGATGCTCAGTCCCGCGCTGACGACATTCGCGCATTTCGCGGCGAGCTTGACCGGCTCGAGCGCGACAACGTGCTGACGCTCTCTCCCGAACAGCGGTTGGCGGTCACGGCTCACCACGATGCCCTGCTCGCGCAGTACCAGCGCACGTTCGACATCGATCGTGGCGTCGAGACCAAGCGGCTCTCGCTCGGCATGCGTGTCGCGTCATTCCTCGGCGCGCTCGCGCTCTCGGCGAGCGTGGTGTTTCTCTTCCGACAGTATTGGGGACGTCTCGACACAAGCATCCAGGTGCTTGTGCTGGTGGTTGCCGCCCTCGCCGCCACCGCGGCCACATTTGTCGTGCGCGAGCGCGACCATAGCGGCTATTTCACCGGGCTCGCCGCGGCGATCGCACTCGTCTGCTTCGTGCTCGACCTCGCGATGCTCGGCCAGATTTTCAACGTGACCCCCTCGCCGAATGCCTGGCTCGTGTGGGGCACGCTGGCACTCGTCTTCGCCTACGTATGCGACCTGCGACTCCAGCTCGTGGCGGGCCTCATCTGCGTCGGCGTGTTTGTCTCGGCGAAGCTCATGGTACTGGAGGGCGCACACTGGAGCGCGTTCATCAGCCGGCCCGAGTCGGTCATCCCGGTCGGGTTCGTGCTTCTGATGGTTCCCTTCCGCGTGGACCACACGCGGTGGCCGACATTCCCTCCGCTCTATCGCATCATCGGGTTGATGGGCGTGCTCGCGCCCGTGTTCGCGCTCTCCATGAGCGGACGGCAGAGTTACCTCCCGTTCAGCGCCGACTCAGTCGAAGCGCTGTACCAATCCGCTGGATTCCTCGTGAGTGCCGCGGCCATCTGGCTCGGTGTGCGCCGACAGTGGAACGACCTCGTGAACGCGGGCGTCGTGTGGTTCGTGATCTTCCTGTGCGCCAAGTTCGTCGACTGGTGGTGGGACGTGATGCCCAAGTCGTTGTTTTTCCTCGTGGTGGGATTGACAGCGGTTCTCATGCTGGTGGCGCTCCGGCGGCTGAGGGGTGAGCTCGTGGCTCGCGAGGCCACACCATGATGAAGTTTCTGTCTGACCGCCGCGCGCTCGGTGTGGCCCTGGGCGTCGTGTTGATCACCAACGCCATCGCACTGTACAACGTGTGGAACAACCGGTCGGCCAGAATCGGCACGCTCACCCTCTCCGAGCGCGAGATCCGCATTCCGTGGCAGTCGAATGACGACGAAGACAGCGGACTGTGGCTCAACCTGGAGTGGCGCACGGGTGACGCGCCGTTGCCACCGTTCAAATCGCTCTTCCAGGCATCCGCCTCGCGCGGCCTGCCCTCGTCGCCCGAGTTTTTGTCCGACTATTCACGCCCGCGCTGGTTCAACAACACTCGCCTGGCAGAATTCGGTTTTGACACTGTGCCCAGGCCGATCGAGCCTGGCAGTGAGGGAAGATTTGTGGCACCGCGAGCGGCGTACGTCGTGTTGGAGCTCGATGGACCACAGCACGCCCGCATAGTGAGCGCCATGCGCAGGTATGTGGCCCGCGTCGATTCCCTGGCCGCGACACGCTCTTCGGGCGACAGCGTTCTTCGCGCCGTGTCTACTGCGCGTGCATGGCTCGCCTGGACCGACAGTGTGACCCGCCTCTACGTCGTGGACGGCGGCCGCGATGCGGATGCGCTCCGGCGAGCGCATCCCGACTCGTCGCGGTATGCGATTCTGCCCGGAACTGTGCGCATTGCCACGAAGGATTCTGCTGGGCTCCGTTACTACTACGGAGTGATCGACCAGGTGAATGGCACGCGCCTCAATGTTCCGCATCGGTGGCGCGCTGCTATCGACTCGGTCGCAACGCGCGTGGGGCGGCCGCCCAGACCGGTTACCGTGACCGTGGCGATTGGCCGACGTCACGAACCATGGATCCAGTCGGTACGGCGGCGTTGAGGCAACTTCGAAACATCGTCTTGGCCTTCACACGCGTCGGCTGGACACCGCGCGGACCGGCAGGCCAAGTCTTTCGTAAACGATCCACGCGATCGCGCCGGCCACGGCCAGAAAGCAGGCGGTGTGCAGCAGCGTCGTCTACTACCGGCACCCTCGGCGCTATTCGTACTCGAGAGCAACCATCGGGTCCACCGTCGTTGCTCGCCGCGCCGGCACGTAGCAATGCCGCGGTACAAGCCCAACTTGCCATCGTGAACGAGCAGCTGAAGGCAAAGGGGCAGCCACCACTCAGCTACTGAGGAGTGAAATCGATTGCAGGGATCCGCTCCGCTTACGCAGGTCAAGTCTACTCCCTCACTTTCTCGGCGTCGAGACGACGAACCGGTAGCCATCCGGGTCGATGATCACGAAGATTCGCGCGCCCCACGGCATGTCGGCCGGCTCGGACTCGAGCTTTCCGCCCGCCGCCTTCACCCGCGCCGCGACGTCGTCGATACTCTGCTCGGTAGTGAGTCGCATCGAGAAACCCACACCGAGCGCGCGATCTCTGCCCTTCTTGCCGTCGTCCTGATTGATCGACAGCTCCACAGCACCAGCGATCAGGGCGGCGCCAGTGATCTTGCCGTCGCGCTCGAAGTCACGCGTCTTGTGGAAGCCAAGCACGTCGGTGTACCACTTGAGGCTTCGCGCGAGATCACGGACGGTGAGAGAGACACCGAGCGCCTTGGCGCGGAACGATTCGGGCTGCGTACGGTCAGCGAAAGTCGGATTTATCATGCTGAGGATGCTCGCATGGGCTTCCGGTCTGCGCAACGCCTCCGCCACTCAAGAAGCGCTTCGAGGACACGAGCGTGAGCTTCTATGGCCTGGACGCCAAGGCTCCTTCGTGAACGTCACCTCGACGCGACTCGCGCCCGCGCGAGCTCACGCCAAGTGATGAGCTGGAACCCTTGCTGCCTGAGCCAGTCCCGGAACTCGGCGCTCCGCACGAGGTCGAAGTCCCACTGCCGCCACGCGGCGCCCCAGTCGGGTTGATCGAAGGTCGCGCCGCGCATCTCGTCGTCGTCGTGAGCGAGATGCAGGATAAGCTCGTAAACCCCCGGGCCGAGCGGCGCGAGCATGTTCTTGTAGGACTGGACCCACTGCTCCTTCGAGACACCGGGTCCCATCTGGAGCACGCGGTCGACGAGCGCCACGGGACGCGTGCGCAGCCTCCATTCGGGCGCCGCGCGCGCGAACTGGCCGTCGCGCTCGAGCAGCACAGGAAGCCGATGCGATTCGCCCAGCCCGAGGTACACGTTGAAAGGCGCTTCCGCTCGGAAGAGCGCTCCCATGTGCGAGTCGAGGTGCGTGATGTCGACGCCGGCGCGCCGTGCCATGTCGATCTGCGCGCGCAACTCGCGCTCCACCTCGCGCGGGTTCGTGCGATGGACGCTATCGGTGCTCAACGGCAGATAGCCGTCGGACGCAAGCAGAGACGGGACCTCGCTGCGCCCGCTGATGGGACCCCAGCGCAGCGTGGTCCACTCGCTGTTGAGCGCGAGATGGATGCCGAGGTCCGCGTTGGGATTCTTTCTCGCCCACGTCGCGACCTCGGCGAACCAGGGGGAGACGACGAGAATGCTCGCCGACGTGATCCAGCCTTTCTCGAGCGCCTCCAGCGACGCGCGGTTGACCGAGTGGGACATTCCAACGTCGTCCGCATGCAGAATGAGGAGCTTGGCCGAGCCGGGATATCCGAGTCGCTCCTGGATGGTGCGTGCATCGCTCTGTTGTACCGGCGACTGGACGACGATCTGCCGACTGCACGCCGTCGCAAGCGTTGCCGTCGCGACGAGTATTGAGCGGGCAATTCGAGCGGATCTCGTTGACATGGAGGAAGTCATTTGGACCCCGGCAGCCGTGTGCGGATGTTGCCAGCGAAGCTGTAAAGCAGTTTGAGTGATGGCAAGAGCTCAGTAGCGCAACGCCATGATCGGCGGCGTCCGGCTCGCGCGCCGCGCCGGCACCCACCCGGCCGCGCGTTGTGTTCGAACTCGTACTGTGGCTCGGCCGCAGAATGGCACAGAACGAGCACGCGCGCTTCGGATTGGTTCGCGACGGAGATGCCTTCCTTCAAGGATTGCGAACGCCTCGCATTCCCTCCCGTTGAATCGCGACAACTTGAGTGGGTGCCGGCACCCACAGGAGCGGCCATATGTATGCGACGGTGCGGCGGTACGAGGGTGTAACCGATCCCCGTGAAGCTGGGCGGCGGGTCAAAGAAGGCTTTGTGCCGCTCATCAGCCAGATCCCGGGGTTGGTCGCCTACTACTGGGTGGACGCCGGCGGCGGCGTGATGATTTCAACGAGCGTTTTTCAAGATCGGTCTCGGGCTGAAGAATCAAACAAGAGGGCCGCCGACTGGGTGCGACAGAATGTGGCCGCATTGTTTCCCAATCCACCTCAGGTCACCGCTGGTGAGGTTGTGGCGTACAAAGCCGATTAGCCGAGCTTGAGCAATAGTCTCACATGAGGGCCTCATGGCCCTACTTACGCGCGACTGACCCGCAGCGCGAGATGATAAGTGCCGCCGTTTCCTGAGAGCTCGACGACGCCGGCGAATGGCGGCGCCGGTGTCGCCGGAAGCGCCGTCGTCGCGGGCCCTGACAACACTTTGCACGACGCGACGCAGTCGAGACGGCGCCAGAATACCGATCCCCCCTCGTTCGTGAGCAGCAGGCTCACTGAGCCGAGCCAGTGTGCACCGGATAGCTGCCACTGTGCATTCTCGAGCACCGACAGCAAAATCTGAACGCTGTCACCGCTCGCCAAGGTCAACTCGGTGAGCGGCCGCGCGCCGATGGCTTCGTCCTGGCGGACGCGCTGCTGGCCTCCCTCCGGGACCATTGTGGTGGAGCTGGCACGAGGGCCAATGACCGCCACCAGAAAAAACGGTGAATCCGTCGAATCGCCGGCACTTCGCGATGTCGTGAGGGCGGCGGCGTGCAGCGTCGCGATGCTCAACTGCACTCGTTCCGGAGGAGCGTTGCCTCGACTCGAGGCAAGAACAATGGCCGGAACGACGAGAAGCCAGGACGAAGCCGCCATGGATGATCCCTCGACGAAGGATGAGCGTAGACGAGACGATCGTTAAACCACGTGGGAAGTCGTGGCGTCACCTGACAATCTTTCGCCGCCCGCCGGCTGTCAGCGCCCCAACGCGCTCAGGTTTGTGGCGCGATCGGGTGAACGTCGGATATGCTGTAGACGATTTCGTCGTCAGCGTTCTGCGCCGATCCGTCATAGTCGATGTAGCTCGGGAACCCCCGCGCGGTGTCGTACTGCACGCGAATCCGCTGGGCCCGCCGTTCGATCGCGCTCTGCACGAAGGTGAACAGATCCTCGACCGTCTTACCCAGTTGGAGGTCAACCCAGCTACCGGTCTCGAGATCGAGCACGCCGACGACGCTGTCGCTCACCACCGCAACATAGAGCGGATGGACGTTCCCGCAGAAGCAGGCACGCTGGACCGTGAACGCGTACGTGTGAAGATTCTGCGCGTGCCACCGCTGACGGGCCGACTCGAGGTCGATAGTCTGACGCTGGGGCGCTACGGCGTCACTGCATGACGTGGCAATGACGAGCATCGAAAACCCAGCAAGTTGGCGAGCATTCATACTAGCCTAACCCGGGGACGAGTCACGCACGTCACGCGTATTCGATAGTGTTTCCGATATTGTTACACGCGACCGGAGATGATCGCGCACCGTGCGGTTGTTGCCGCCGGAGCTATGAAGCAGTTTGAGTGATGGCAAGAGTCACCGGAACCGGGGCTGCGGAACGAAGCGTCGCAGCTGCCGAGTCGACGCTCTACGACCGGGTGCTCGAGTCCATCGGCTTCCGTCCGCGCGTCGCGGAGCGGAAGATGTTCGGGGCTCGCGCGATCGTGGTCGATGCGAAACTCTGCTGCAGCGTGAAAGGCAGCCGCATCATGGTGCGAGTCGATCCTTCGCTGCATGCGACCCTGCTGAAACGCGACGGCGTGCGACCATTGACGATGAGCAACCGCACGTACCCTGGCTGGCTGATCGTCCAGGACACCGCGCTGCGCACGAAGCGTCAGCTCGACTACTGGATCGGGCTCGCGCTGGAGTACAACCCGCGCGCGCCGGTGTCAAAGAAGCGGTCGCGCCGCTAGGGCTGTCATCCCGAGCGCAGCGAGGGATCTGTACCTGCCGTCGTCTGCACCAGAGGTCAACGCGCGGACAAGTCATCCCATGCAGGATTCTTCTCCGTGATGAGCGCGATCTTCTTCGCGCGCCGCCATCCCTTGATCTCTTTTTCACGACGGATTGCCGCACGCACGTCGTTCGTTGCCTCCAAATGAACGAGGCGAGCAATGCGATAACGCCCGGTGAAGCCAACGCCTCCTTCGCGATGCTCTGCCAGCCGACGCTCGATGTTGTTGGTCACACCGACGTACAGGGTTCGCGAGCGACTGGCGAGAATGTAGACATAGTACCCGGCCATCCTTCACAGTCGACTACTCTTGCACACAAGGCGGCATCAAACCGCTGCCCGGGGGGGCAGATCTGCACCTCGGGTCATCCCGAGCGCAGCGAGGGACCTGCGCGGGACGACCGGGTGCGGATCCCTCGTCGCTTCGCTCCTCGGGACGACTTAGAAGCGAGGCCCCAAACTGATGTCCAGGCGCTGCCTCCCGCGGCTGTTCACGCCGACGCCGACGTAGAGCGACGCCAGCGGCAGCGACCAGACGCCACCGATCCCCGCACCGGTCACCCAGGTGTGCGAGGATGACAGCTCGTCCGTGCCGTCTGTCGCGGCGCCGACGCGCAGGCGCAAACGCGCCCTTCCCTGCCATGGGAACAATGCGCGCGACACGTCGACGCCGGTCACGATCCGCGTGCGGCCCCGGTCTTCGCCCCACCGGAAGCCCGGCATTGCGCCGTAGTCGCCCAGTGACGGCACGACGTCCGGAGGTGCGTCGTTGCTCACGAACGCGAAGTCGCCCGCCGCGGCCACCTCCGTGCCGCCCCACTTCGCGCCCAGGAGTCCGCGTGCAGCCGCTCGGCGATACGCGACGTCGCCGAATCGTGCCTCGAGCTCCACTTCCGTTGGCCACACGTCGACGGCCGCCGTCGGGATCGTGAAGCGGAGCTGCGGTCCCCAGGACCCACCACGGTTTCCATTGTCGGCGATAGTGTCATCGTCGAGAATACGAACGCGCTCGCCTCGCACCGTGGCGCTCAGGATCCAGTCGGGGTAGATGTGCGGCAGCTCGATGCCGAGCCATCCACCGGCGCGCTCAACCCGCGGGTCGATTAGGAAAAACTCAAACGGGAAGAAGGGGGCGTCCGTCTTGCGCGCGTCCACGCCACCCGACCAGCGCAGCGGAGCTGCGGCCAGCGAGTGCCGGCGAATCCCCAGCGCGCCCCAGCTCGCGAGACCATTGGTGGAAGCGGACAGCTCAAGCTCGAGCGGTGAACGCTTCGTGGGCAGACGGCCGACCAGCGCACCCCAGACGCGACCGCCGCGATCGTTGTCGTAGCCCGCCGCGACCGCGGTCTCCACCCGTGGTGGCGGATCCACGGTGACGACGAGCCGAGGCGACGAAAGCGACACCTCGCCATTCGAGACGCCGGGATGACGCGGAAAGGTGCTGTCGGTCGCCGCGACGTTCGCGGCGTCGTTCACGCGCAACCAGACGCCGGTCGCGACACCTGTGGCGTACAACTTGTCGGCGGCGTGTAGGAGGGATTCGAAGTCGTAGCGTGCCGGCGCGGCTCGGCGGAAGACGCGACGCGCGAGCGCGGCGATCGCGGGATCCGGCGTCTCGATCACGACCGTCGAGAGCGAATCGGGCGCGCTCGGTTGTTGCCGCGCGATCCTCCGGCCTCCGGTCGACTTTGGCGGTATGCTGTCGAGCGCTGCCCTGCTTGCCTTCTCGATCAGCGGCGCCGCATTGGGGGGAAAAACGAGTCCGTCGAGGTTCTCGGGAACGTCGAGAAAGACCAGGATGTCCGGTTTCGGGAATTCCGGATGCGCGTTCACCGTCACGAGGCCGAGGCCGCGGAGTGCGAGGCCCAGCGGGTCCTTGCGCCCGATCTCGCTTTTCGGTCGCAGAACGTCGATGGCGATCACCGTCTCCGCGCCGAGCTCGCGCGCCACGGATACCGGCAGGTAGTCCGCGATGCCTCCGTCGGCGAGGACCCGATCGTGCCATACGATGGGTGAGAAGAAGCCGGGTAGGGCGAAGCTCGCGCGCACCGCGCGCGCGAGACTCCCTTCCGCGAGCACCACTTCTTTACCGGTCCTGAAATCGGTGGTGACAGCCCGGAATCGGCGCGGCAGGCGGTCGAAATCGCCGCGCGCGCGAATGCCTGCGTCGGCGAGCAGCTGGACGAGCAGCCGGTTCGCGCGCCAATCAGGTTTCAGGCCGCGGCTGAACTCGAATCCCTTGAGAGTCACTGCCCAGCGCCACGTCGGGACACGCGCCGCGCGGTCAGGGCCGAGCAGCAGTGGCGCTTCCTTGAAGAGGTCATCCCAGTCCTGGCGCGTGACCATGCGCCGGATGTCCTCGCCGGAGCGTCCGGCGGCGTAGAGCGCGCCCACGATTGCGCCCATGCTCGCGCCGACGACGATGTCCGGGTCGCGCTTCAGGCTGTCCAGCGCCATGAGAACGCCGACGTGTGCGAGGCCGCGTGAGCCCCCGGCGGACAACACCAGTGCCTCCTGCGCGCGCAGCGGCGCAATGCCGCCGGCCAGCACGGTCAGGAACATCACGGCTCCGTGGAGCGAGATCGAAAAGCCGTGAACCATCAGCCGTGACATTTCGTTCGACCGTGGCAAGAAAGCTTCCACGAGTCGACAACGTCCAGAGGTTTGGCCATGTTGAGTACGCTTCGTTCGGAAACGCCAATTCGGCAGCAGTCAACTGGCCCTTGGACCCATCTGGAACGCCTGTTGCCCGTGTCCGCCACGTGAATTACAGCGTCGCAGCGCCCCGTGGGTACCGAACCGAGCCCGATATCGAGGTCGGGCCCCTTCTCGACCTGATCAAGCTCGAGCGCGGTCTCGATTTCACCGGATACCGGCGCGCCAGTCTCGCACGCCGTGTCGAGAAGCGCATGCGGAGCGTGGGCCTGCATGGCGTCGCCGAGTATCGTGAATTGCTTCGGACCTGCCCGTTGGAGCGCGAGAAGCTCGTCGACGCGATCCTCATCAACGTCACGAGATTCTTCCGTGATGAGTCCTCGTGGGCCTTTCTCGCCGAGCGAGTTGTGCCGCAGCTTCTGGGGCACGGAGGCGGGACGGGAAAGATTCGCGTCTGGAGCGCGGGCTGTGCCTCGGGGGAGGAGGCATACACGCTGGCCATGCTCTTCGCCGAAGCGATGGGTATGGACGCCTTCACGGAGCGCGTCGCGATTCACGCCACCGACGTGGACGACGATGCGTTGAGACGCGGCCGGTACGCGTGGTACACAGAACGGGAGCTGCGCCACCTGCCGGACGCACTGCGGCGGAAGTACTTCCAGCCGGCAGGGGGCCACCATGCCGTTCGCGACGATCTTCGGCGACGGGTGCGCTTCCGCTGGCACAACCTCACGGTCGACGCGCCGATCACGCACGTCGACCTGCTCGCCTGCCGCAATACGCTCATGTACCTCAATGCGGACACCCAGCGCCACATCTTGTCGCGCTTCCATCACGCGCTCAACGACGGCGGCGTCCTGTTCCTCGGCCGCGCCGAGACACTCCTGACACACGACCACGCGTTCAGGCCGATCGACCTCAAGCGCCGGATCTCGGCCAAGGTGCCGCGAGCATGAGGCAACGCGAAGCTGAAGCCTGGCTCGCCGCGATCGTCTCGTCGTCGGACGACGCCATCGTCGGCAAGCGACTGGATAGCACCGTCGTCAGCTGGAACGACGGCGCGACGCGGGTGTTCGGATACACCGCGGATGAGATGATCGGCGCGTCGATCCTGACGTTGTTCCCGCCGGAGCTCAAGCACGAGGAGCAAGACATCATCGACCAGCTCGTGCAGGGCAACCGCGTCGAGCACTATGAGACGACGCGCATTCGCAAGGACGGAACCAGAATCGACGTGTCCGTCAGCGTGTCGCCCATCCGCGACCGCGCGGGAGAAATCGTCGGAGCTTCCAAGATCGCTCGCGACATCACGGAATCGAAACGGCTGCGTGAATCTGTGCGGATCCTGAATGAGGAGCTGGAGGAGCAGGCGAACGCGCTGGAGCAACAGTTGGAAGAGTCGCAGGCGATGGGTGCGGAGCTGGAAGACGTCAATCTTCAGCTGAACGAGGCCGCGGAGGCCGCGCGTCGCGCACAGCGGGAGGCCGAGGAAGCCAATCGGGCCAGAGCCGAGTTTCTCCGGACCATGAGCCACGAGCTGCGCACGCCGCTCAACGCTATCGGCGGGTACGCCGACCTCATGGAGTCCGCAGTACACGGAGCGTTGCCGCTACCGTATCGCGAGTACGTCGACCGCATCCGCCGGAGCCAGCGCCACTTGCTGGATCTGATCAACGGCGTCCTGGACTTCTCACGCCTGGAGGCCGGACGCCTGAGCGTGGAGCGCACCGCGGTCAACGTCGGCGAGCTGTTCCAGCGTCTTTTGCCACTGGTCGAGCCGCAGGCGCGCGAGAAGCAGCAGCAGCTCGAGATCGAGCGCCCCGGAGCGCCGCTGGTCGCGCTGGCCGACGAGGACCGAACGCTTCAGATCCTGCTCAACCTGGTGTCGAACGCCATCAAGTTCACGCCGCGCGAAGGCCGAATCGTGGTGAGGGCGGTGGAGCGGCCCGAGCGGCGCGTGGCGCTCCAGGTGCAGGATTCCGGCCCCGGGATCAGGCCCGTGGACCAGCAGCGGGTCTTCGAGCCGTTCGTCCAGATCGATCGTTCGCTGACACGAACGGCTGAGGGATCCGGGTTGGGACTTGCCATCAGCCGCGAGCTGGCGCGCGCCATGAACGGCGACCTCACGGTCGAAAGCACGCCGGGACAAGGGTCGATCTTCACGCTGACGCTGAACGACTCGGCAGCCATGCTTCCGCAATCGCTCGCGCCGACGTTCACCACTCCTCGTTAGGCCAGCGCGGCCACATCGACAATGTCGCTCCGCACGTGCAACACCGCCACGACGAGCGAGGAATGCGAGAGCGGGGCGACGCGACATGGGATGCTCGGGTTGCGTCTGGCCCATCATCCCGATGCTGGATTGACTTCGCAAAGGTATCGGTCGCTGCCGATTGCGTCACATCCTCCAGGCCTCGTTTCGCGCGCTACAACGCGTCCGCCTCGCAGTCCAACATCACCAGCGTCCAGGCGACCCGTGCGTATGTGAGGCTCGCGTCGGGAGTTGGCGGCGAGCGATCATCCGCAATGCGCGTTTAGATTGCAAACCTGCGCGCATTTTCAGCGGCTTTCGCAGCATATTCAGTCTTCCCAATTAGCGTTAGGCCGACATTCCGACCGCCTCACAGATCGTCTCAAGGGCTTTACGAGCTTTGGTTGAAGAGCGGAACATCAATCGACGCTCGGCGCACCACTCGACATTCCGATGGTGAAAGGTCCTGGCATCCGAGCTCCCGTCGGTCGGTGCGTTGGGTTGAATAGGGACAGCCGCACGTCGATCGCTGTGTTCGCCACGAGCCGATTCGCGGCGAGCAATCAATGACGTGGATATACGAAAGGCG
>DASTVV010000176.1:0-9999 GCA_035758925.1 Gemmatimonadaceae bacterium | reverse complement strand
GCCACCGAGGATCGCCGGTTCTACGCCCATAACGGACTCGACTGGCGCGGCTTCCTGCGTGCCGGCTTCCGCAACGCCGGTGCGTTCGGCGTTCGCGAGGGCTTCAGCACCATCACCATGCAGGTCGCGCGAAACACCTTCATCGCCGAGCACTTCGTCGGCTCCCGGACGTTGCGCCGGAAGCTCATGGAGCTCCGGCTGTCGCGACTCATCGAGACGAGCCTGACGAAGGACCAGATCCTCGCGCTCTACCTGAACGTCATCTACCTCGGCAACGGCATGTACGGGGTGGAAGCCGCCAGCCGAGATCTCTTCGGAAAGAGCGTCGCCAACGTGTCGCTCGCCGAAGCCGCGACGCTGGCTGCGCTGCCCAAGGCGCCGTCGGCCTACACGCCGCGGGAGTTTCCGGAGCGCGCCAGGAAGCGCCGCAATCTCGTGCTTGGGCTGATGCGGGATCAGGGCTTCATCGACGCCAACGCGTATGCGAAGGCTGCGTCGTCTCCGTTGAAGATCGCGGCCACCCAGTGGCGTCCGTCGCAGTACGACCAGTACGGCGCAATTGACGCCGTTCGCGCCCTGGTGGATTCGATGATGCCGGACGCGCTCAAGGAAGGCGATCTCGTGATTCACACGACGATCGACGCTCGCGTCCAGACCGCCGCTGACAAGGCCATCGCGCGCCACGCGGTTGCCATCCAGAACGAGGGGTGGTGGAGCAACGACAAGCTGCAGGGCGCGCTGGTCGCGCTCGATCCGCAGTCGGGCGACATTCGCGCGCTGGTGGGCGGACGACGCTCGCCGCGCGGTGGCTTCATCCGCGCGATCAGCGCGAAGCGCCAGCCGGGATCGGCATTCAAGCCGTTCGTGTACGCCGCGGCGCTCGCCGCCGGCATCTCGCCCTCGTCCATCGTTGACGACGAGCCGATCGAAGTCCTGTTGGGCGGCAACGAGGCGTGGATCCCCGCCAACTACGACGACAACTACCAGGGCGCTACCACGGTGCGTCGCGCGCTCATGATGTCGGCGAACGCAGCCACCGTTCGTATCAGCCGGACCGTTGGCGAGCAGCGCGTGATCGACGCGGCACGCCGCAACGGCATCACCAGCGAGCTGCATCCAGTGCCGGCCATCGCGCTCGGCGCGCTGGAGGTGACGCCGCTCGAGCTGGTGACGGCCTACGCCCCGTTCGCCAACGGCGGCATGCGTGTGCGGCCGCGCCTGGTGACCCGCATCGAGGCGCCGGACGGCAAGGTGTTGTGGAGCCAGGAGATCGCGCGCGCGCCGGCAATGGACCCGCGCGACGCGTACGAGATGACGTCCATGCTTCGCGGCGCCGTGGACTTCGGCACCGGCAAGGTGATTCGCGATTACGGAATCACGGGGCCAGTGGCCGGCAAGACCGGAACGACCAACAATGGCGCCGACGTCTGGTTCATCGGCTACACGCCGACGCTGGTTGCGGGAGTGTGGTTCGGTTACGACACGCCTCACGCGATCGCGGACCGCGCCGCTGGCGGTCGCTTCGCGGCGCCCGCGTGGGCCGAGTTCTACAAGAACGGGTGGAGTGAGCGTGGTGGTGCCTATTGGACGCCACCGCCAGGGATGGAGTCAGCGATGATCGATCCCGAGACCGGGCTGCTGGCCACCGAGTGGTGTCCGCGCAGGACGCGCGAGTACTTCAAGCCCGGCTCGGCGCCCACGACGTATTGCGAGCTTCACACCACGCCCGAGCCGGAGATCATTGCCGACGACAACGGCAACGTGATTTCGAACATCCCGACGCCCGACTGGATCGACAATCTGGGGAAGAAGCTGAAGAAGATTTTGAGGTTCTAGTAGGGCACGAGTCAGCATGCGTGATTCGCCATGCTTCAGGATGCGTGATTCGCGATGCGTGACTCACGACATATGTTGACGGACGACGCGTCACGTATGCTGACGCATGGCGCATGACGTATGCTGACGCAAGGCGCATGACGTATGCTGACGCAACCAGCTCAGAGGAGCCCGAGATCCGTACCCACGAAGCCAGGGAAGATGCGATCGAGGGTTGAGGCGCCGAGATGCTTTCTCACTACCTCTCCGAACACCGACCTGAAATCCGTGGTCAGCGCCAGGTCCCGGCCCTCGTTCAGCTGCTCCGGCTCCAGCCCGGGCCACTTTCCATGAACGCGACGACCCTTCACTGAACCGCCGATCACGAAGAGGCAACCGGCGTGGCCGTGATCCGTGCCGCCGCTGCCATTCTGGCGCGCCGTGCGGCCAAACTCCGACATCGTCAGGATCACCACGTCAGACATGCGGTCGCCAAGATCGGTGACCAACGCTCGAATCGACTTCGAGAAGTCGTCCAGCCGCTGCGCCAGCTGACCGGTCGCGCCACCCTGGTTCACGTGCGTGTCCCAGCCGCCGATGTCGGCGAACGCGATCTCGACACCGACGTCCGCCTTCACCAGCTGCGCGACTTCACGGAGCCGCTGCCCGAACTGCGTTCGCGGATACTCGGCGCCGTTGCGGGGCTGGTATTGTGCCGGGTTCGCGGACCGCAGGATGCGCATCGCGTCCAGCATCTCCGCGCCCGCCGCGTGTACCACGTCGCTGTCGCCCTTGGCATACATCGCTTCGACATTTGCCGCCGCCGGCCCGTTCGCCCGTATCGAGAACTCGGCAATCGAATTCATGGCGACTGACGCGGCCGGTCCCATGAGGATGCGCGGCGTCTGCTGCGTCATGGAGACAGCCCTGAATGGGCTTTGGGGTTTGGGGTTGGAGGCTCCCCCACCACCAGCTCCTGCTCCTCCAACCCCAGAGCTCAATCCCCCAACCCCAGAGCATTCCTCACAGGTGCCCTTCGTCGACAGATATCGATTGAGCCAACCGTCTCTGGTTCCCTTGGCATCCGGCGTGCCGCTCTCCATGTAGTCTTGCGCGTCGAAGTGCGAGCGCGTGTTGCTCGGACTCCCGACGGCGTGCACTGGCGCGAGAATGCCGTCCGTCCACAGCTGCTTGAATGGCTCCAGCGACGGATGCAGTCCGAAGAAACCATCCAGGTCGATGGCGCCAGTCGGCGCCGAGAGACTCGGCCGCGGAACCGCGATCGTCGGACGCATGCGGTAGTACGCCGCCTCGCCGTGCGGAGGCACCACGTTCAACGCGTCCGCCGCGCCGCGCTGAAACAGGCAGATGAGAACCTTGCCACGCGCGTTGCCAAGTGATGCGGCACCACTCGTCAACCCCTGCGCGAAGATCGTTCGTCGCAGGAGCGTCGGGTTGAGCCCCAGTGTCACCAGCGCCAACGCGCCGTTCTTCATGAAAACGCGCCGCTGCATGCCTTACCTCCGCTGGAACTCGGGCGACGAGAGCAGGCTCGCCACCGACTTATCCAGGCTTGCCTGCTTCAGTCGTACTCCGGGCGCTCGGCCCTGGGCGAGCGACAATCCGAAATTGACTCGGTTCACCATCGCGCCAGCGTTGACCCATTCCTCGGCACGGTCCGGCCACCCGTCAGGTGTCTGCCGGCCGAAGATGGGTTGACCCAGCCGCGCGACGATCTGTGTCGCGCGCGGCGAGCCATCCGGTGTTGCCTCGGCGGCGCGGAGCGCGCTGGCAACCACCTCGAACGGCGTCTTCACCTTGGCGCGATACGCGCGCTTGCTGAAGAACTCGGGTGACGTCACCACGCACTGCACCACCTGGCGGATGTCGCCGTCGGTTTTCGTGAAGACAGCCGCGCAGCGACTCACCAGCTCCGGCGGCGCCGAATCGCTCACGAACCGGACGGCCAGCTTTCGCGTGATGAAGCGCGCGGTGGACGGGTGCCTGGCCAGGATGTCCAGCACCTGTTCGCCGTCCTCGATGCCGCGTCCCGCCTCGAGACGTGAGCCGAGCACCATTTTCTCGTCGGCATCGTGAATTGCTGGGCGGAAGACGAACGCGCCTGCTGCCTGATCGATGCTCCATCCGGTCAGCGCGCGCGCAACCTCGATCACGTCCTGTTGGGTGTAGCCGCCATCGACGCCCAGTGTGTGCAGCTCCATGAGCTCGCGGGCGTAGTTCTCGTTGAGTCCAGGGCGGCGTCGGCCAGCGAACGGCCGTCTTGAGCTTCTCCCGAGCTCAGCAAGCGTACGGTGCGTCGAGTCAGCACCGCTCTGTGCATTGTCGAGATAGAACAGCATCGCCGGACTCTGAGCCACGGCGCCGAGAAGATCGCGGAACCTGCCGAGAGCGAGTGGGCGGATGACGTCGCGATCGTACGATGGAATGAAAAGGCGTGTCTGCCCTTTGCCGACAAACACGCTGAAGTGGTTCTCCCAGAAGTCCACCATCTGCTCGTACAGCTGTCGCTCGCTCACCACGGCGCGGGCCAGCTTGGCCGATCCCACCTCATTCACGGCCATCTGGAGATCGCGTCGGCTTTGCATTATTGCGGGTTCACCCCGCCGCGTTGTATCGCGGCGTGCCATCCGAACCTCGCGGAAGGCCGCGGTCAGCTCGTTGGTCGGTGTGGCGAGCGATTCATAGGATGCCACGGCGGAGTCGCCCGCAGGATCCTTGATCCGTTCAGGCGTCAGTTGCAGCGCGATCCAGCGCTCCAGACCGACGCGCCTGACCAAATCGATGTCGCCTGGCCGGGCCCCGTACGAGAGACGGCTCAGCGCGTGGGCGATCTGCTCATCGCGCGTGAGCTCCGACTGTATCGGCGCGATACGGGCAAGGTGCGGGGCCGAGGTCCCGCCCGAACAGGCGATACAGGCCACAACCGTCCCGAGGATCAGTCGCCGCATATGTAGATAGACGACTCCGGACGAAGTTCCGTTAATTGCCCGACTGCGGAATGGGAATGGGAGTGTGAATGGGAATGGGAGTGGGAATGGGAATGGGCGCGACTTCAGCCCCCACGCCGTTTGGCAGTTCGCGCCGTTGGGCGGTTTGCGCCTCTGGCAGTTTGCGCCCTAGCAGTCTGCGCGGTCTGACGGTTCGCGCCTTTACGCAGTCCGCTCCCATTCCCATTTGCTCCCCCCATTCACATTTTGTTACACCAGGATCCTGCCCACCAATCACTAGTGCTGGAACGCCCTACCCGAGCAACTCGCGCGCAGCTGACCACGTCGGCTGATGAGTTCGCCAACCTAGCCCGTCCTTCGATTGCGGCGGCAGTGGGCGGCGAAGCTCCCGTGTCGCTGATTGCGGTGAAGGTGGACGGCAACGGTTCAGCGCCGAGTGCCACTGGCGACGTGGTCAATAGCGCCGCGCTTCGGGAGCAGGTGGTGGAGCTCGTGCGACGCAATCTCCGCAGCGGTGACGTCGTTGCGCACGCGTCACCCGAGGAGTTCTTGGTTCTGCTTCAGGGCGCCGCTCAGCAACAGGGCAGCCAGGTGGCCGGGCGCCTCTGCGCCGCCATCCGCAATCACGCTTTTGCCGGGAGCGGTGGTGAGGGGCGGCGCATCGGCGTGACGGCATCGATGGGCGTTGCATCCGCTCCGCGTCACGGCGATGACATGGATGTCCTGGTGAACGCCGCTCGCGGTGCGTGCGCTACGATCGGCAGCGGTGGCGGCGACGGTTCCGTGGTCGCGCCTGCCAAGCCGGGCGAGCGCGCGGGCCGGTCGTTCGACATCGGTCGCTTCATTGGCCGCACCGAGGAGCTGACCTCGCTGCGGCGCTGGCTGGACGAGGCGATCGCCGGATCTCCGCGCGCTGTCGCCGTGATTGGCGAGGCTGGATCCGGTCGCAGCGCCCTGCTTCGCCAGCTGGAGCCCGAGGTTCGCCTGCGTGGCGGGTCCATGGTGATTGCCCGCGCCAAGATGGGCAGCGTGCGCACGCCCTACGGCATCTGGAGTCAGGTGCTCCAGGCGCTGCGGCGTCTCCCGGATGCGCCATCGCGCACCTGGCATGAGCTCACGAACCTCGACGCCGGTATTCCTGGTACGGCTGAAGGTCGCGCGGGCAGCAAGTATCGCCTACTGGAGGAGCTGTCCGAATACGTCCGGCTCGCGGCTCGCTCGCGCCCGCTCGTCCTGATTCTCGATGAGATGCAGTGGGTGGACGACGCGTCGTGGGACGTCCTGGATCACCTTCTCACGCAGCTCGAGCGCGAGCGCATCCTGGTTGGCGTCACCATCCGCGACGACCCTGGTCAGTCCGACATCGCTCAGCGCCGCAGGACGCTCGAGCGCATCGACTACTACCATGAGGTGCGCCTCTCTCGTCTGACTCGCGACGAGGTGAAGCGGTGGCTCGAGGCGGCGATGAATCGCCAGGAAGTGGGCCGCGAACTGCTTGCGTACGTCTACCGCCACACGGAAGGCAACCCGCTCGTCATCGCGCAGCTGCTGCGCTGCATGGTGGAGGAGCAGTCGCTCTGGCATAACGGCGAGCGCTGGGAGTGGACACCGCCCTCGGAGCTTCAGCTGCCCACCGGCATTGACGCGGTGATCGCGCGAAGGCTGTCGCACCTCTCGCCCGCCACGCAGGACGTGCTCGGAACGGCGGCGGTGCTCGGGCGCGAATTCGAAGTGGAGATGCTGCTGGCGTCCAATGTCGGGACGCCCGAGAACGTACGCAGGGCCATCAGCGAGGCGATCTCCACCGACATCCTGCAGCCCAACTACGAGCGCGGCGGTGGCGGCCAGGCGTTCTCGCATGCCCGCATCGCGGATGCGCTCGTGGCGTCCATTCCCGGCGACAGGCTGGCTGGTGCGCACGAACGCGTCGCGAGAGCGCTGGAGACGCGCCCTCGAACGGCCGCGGAAACCGCCGTGCATTTCGATATGGCCGGCTGTGCGGCCGAGGCGTACAAGTATGCGCTCGAGGCCGCGACGCACGCCGAAAGCGTCTACTCGTACGACGCCGCTGGCGAGTTCCTCCAGATTGCGGCTCGGGACTCGACCTCCCCGGGAGAGCTGGCCGAGGTCCGTATCCGGCTGGCTCATCTCGCCGAAACCCTCGGCCGGTACGACGAGGCCGAGGAGCTGTGCGATCTGGCCATCGAGTGGTTCGCGGGGCAAGGCGACCGACATCGCGCGCTGACGCTTCGCCGCATGCGGGAGCGCGCCCGCAAGGAGCTGGGCCAGCACGCCCGCGTCACGCTCGACGCATTGCGTGCTCTGGACGAAGAGGCCGAGGCGCTGGGGTCGGTGCGTGAGCGCGTCGAGATCCTCACCATGCTCTCGCAGACCTACGGCCGTCTGGGCGAGTCCAAGGAAGCCGAGCGTCTCGCCGCCGAATGCGTGAAGATGGCGGAGCAGGTGGACGACGACCTGCTGCTGGCCGGGGCGCTCAACCGCCTGGCCATCACGGTCGAACAGGAGGACCCGAGACGCGCCCGACAGTACTACGAGCGGGCGCTGGAGCTCTTTCAGATCGTGGGCAACGTGCGCGGCCAGGCGGGCTGCCACAGCAACCTGGGAATCGTTGCGCACCTCGAGGGCAGGCACGACGACGCGAGGAAGTCCCTGACGATCGCCATTTCCCTGGCCCGGGCCGCGGGCATGCCGGACCTGTCCGGCATGGCGTCGCTCAACCTCGGCGTCATGATGCAGAAGCTCGGCGATCACGAGCGCGCCCGCGAGCTCTATGGCGACGCTCTCGCGCTGTTCGCCGCCGTGAAGAACAGCGAGTTGCAGTTGTACGTGCTGTACAACATGGCCAACCTGGATCGCGAGCGGAAAGATTTTTCGTCGGGCGCCGAGCTGTACGAGGCCACCGCTTCGCTCGCACAGCGCATCGGTCAGGTGGACGTCGAGATCGGTGCGATGGCTGGCGAAGGGATCTGTCTGCTGGAAATGGGCAAGCTCGATAGCGCCAAGGTGCCGCTCGCCGCGGTCGAGCACCGCATGGCGGGACTGGACGGCTGGTTCCAGGGACGCGAGCTCGTCGAGACGCTACGCGTTCGCGTCGCCGCGGCGGAAGGCAGGTCGCAGGAAGCGCTGCAGCTGTTCGACGCGGCGCGGAATCTCGCGGAGCACGCGGACATGTCGAGTGCCGCGTGGCTCACCGCATCTGTTGCGGACGTCCTCCACTCCATAGATCCGCAACTTTTGCGGTCTGCAATGGAGCGATTCTCCCAGGACGTCGGAACACTTGGCTTCGCGGAGTTAACCCGCAAATACCAGGACTTGGTGGGTCTCCAGGCGCGGGACGAAGCAGGTGATTCACCTCACGGCTAGGCGTCCAGCCCGGCTGTAGATATCTCAGCGCAAGGTAGTTCCCTCCTCCTGAATCAGCGGGGGCCGACGCTGGCTGCCGAATCAAGGCCTGGCGTGCGAGCTCTCCTTTCAACGCCATGGAATACTCGATTCGTCGCTACGTCCCCATCCTGATCGCGGGCGCACTCCTCCTCGCGGCCGCGTGCAGCGACTCGGTCGCGCCGACGCCGAACGCAAGCCGGTCTGCCAATCCCACTCTCACGGCATTCGGCGGAACAGCTTTGGCTCGCGTCAATGGCGAGCCCCGCACAGTCAAGTTGGTGCTCCGCGCGAAAGGCGGCCGCGTTCGCGTGGGCGGATTCGTGCTCGACTATCCCGCGGGCGCCGTTTGCGATCCCGCCACTTCCAGCTACGGTCCGGATTTCTGGACCCAGCCGTGCGAGACGCTGCGCTCCGACATCACGGTCTCCGCAACGGTCTGGTCGGATGAAGGCCGTACGCAGATCGACATCAGCCCGGACATTCGCTTCGATCCGGGCAAGGTGGTCACGCTCTCGGCCCACCTCAAGGAGCTCAAGGGCGAGCGCGTCACCACCGAGTTGGAGGAGCGTTTCGCGATCTGGTACTCGACTCGGGTCGGCGACGACTACGTCCTGATCGATGAGACCGCGCAGTTCCCGGAGTTGGCCACTGCCTTCGAAACGAAGAAGGGCGTCGCGACCGGTTGGGTGACGCGCAGGATCTATCACTTCTCCGGCTACTACGTTCGCAGCGGCAGGGCCTGTGACGATTCGAGCTGTGACGACAACCTGTTGCAATAGTGCGACACACTGATGAAGAAGGGCCCCGTCACCGCTGGCGGGGCCTTTTTTTTCTGACGCGAAATGCAAGTGGGGTGCGCGGAATGACACATGTTGTGACGCCGTGACACGCGATTCGTGGACATAGTGACGCGGCACGGGCATGAAGTAGTTGTCAGGTCGAACGCTGTAGTGGGCACGCGATATGCCTTTTGCAGTGCCGAGCGCGGCGCCGTTGGGCCGGGTTCTTTGGAACTTTCGGAACTTTCCGATCGTTGTCGTGTCGTATGGCTCGTATCGCTTTGTTAATGGCGAGTCAGGTAGTGGAGTGAAAATGGAGTCGATGCAGTCAACCACTGGACAAGTGGAGGACGCGGGCAGCATGGACATCCTCGTAATGCTCGAAGAGAATCCCGAGCACTCGGCTGTCCTGGCGCACGTCAACTCCGTGCCTTCGTCGCTCGACGTGGAACGCCCGTCACGGGATATCGTGACGATCTACGGCGAGCCGAGCGCGGAATCGCTGGCGTTGGCGCTGGCGGCCGCCGTCGAAATACATCGCGGCCAACCGGGTGGCCGCGCGTCGAACCGGCCCACGGCCATTCAACACCTCGGCGTGTGGCCCGAGCGCGGTGCGGTAGGAGACGCCGCGTGGCGCGACGCGACTACGGGTCAGCTCGTGACTCGTGATCTCGAGATTCCGCTGGACACGCTGCACGCGACGGCCGCGCAGCTCCTCAGGGAGTGTGGCCAGCTCATTCGTCGGCTGGTAGCCGGCTTGTCCATGCCGGATTGGCCCGAAGGAGCGCGGCGCGCGATCAACGTGACGCTGGGCCCGATTGTCGGCTTGACGGCACCTGTGTTTCGCCCGCTCGAATCGGCGCTCGATGCGCTTCGTGAGGCAGACGGGCTCGCGTTCGACTACGATGGAGACTGAAACGGGTTAACCCAGAGTGGGGGGTTGGACGCGGGCGGCGCGAAAGCGCCGCCCGCTTTTTCGTGCCCCACCCCAATCAAGTGACCTCGGTTCACGCTGGCTGAGTTACCCTCGC
>DASTVV010000173.1:0-16651 GCA_035758925.1 Gemmatimonadaceae bacterium | reverse complement strand
TGCGCAAGCATTGCCTGGGCCAGCGCGAGACGACCGCGGCGAACCGTGGGCAGCACCCACGACGGGTCCAGCCGAGCCGCGCGGACGTACTGCGAGTCCGCCTGGCGCACCAGCGCCGGTGCATTCGTATCATTGCGCAGGATCGCGGCGTCGAGCGCCCTGCGCAGAAGATCGCTCGCGAGCTGGACGGCTTCGTACGCCGCGTAGGACTTGGTGGCGGCGCGATGCTGCCGCAGCGCCACGACGTTACCCACTCGCTGGCGCAGGAAAAACGTCACCTGTTCGGCGAGCTTGTCCTGAAGGGCGAACCATTCGGTCCACTGCGCCTCGATCGGCTGGCTGCCGAGCTGTTGGCCATTCTTCGCATCGATGAGTCGAACGGTGATGCGGATGGTGTTGCCCGAGCGCGCGACGCTGCCGCTCACGATGGTGCCGACCTTCAGGGCACGAGCCACGCTGTCGAGCGGCGCGTTGCCACGTCGAAACTGCCGAACGCCGTTGGGCGAGATCACGTGGAGTGCCTGAACTGCACCCAGCCTGTCGATGAGGTCTTCAGTGATTCCATCGGCGACCGGCGTCGGAAGTGTCGACGGTGACAAGTCGTCGAAATAGAGCACCGCAACCCGGCGGGCGTCTCCCTCGGGAATGCCGACGACCGGCGCGGGTGGACCACGCATCTTGCTCAGCGCGACGAACGCCGCGGTCACCACCATCGCGAGCGTCGCCCAGAGCGCGGGCCGCGATCGGATGATTCCGCCGGCGCCGGCGCTGGCGCGTGAGGCGATCTGGGGCGAGCGCAGTGCCGACTCGAGTGCTTCGGCGAATTCGGCGCACGAGCCGTATCGGTCCGCCACCACCAGGGACAGCGCCTTCTGAATCACGAGCTGCACGGCGATGGGCACCGACGGCCGATAGACCCGCAGGTCCCGCGGCTCGTGCTGAAAACGCTGGGCGATCACCGCCTCCTGCGTTGGTCCGATGAAGGCCGGCACGCCCGCCAGCATTTCGTACAGGACACACGCCAGCGAGTACTGGTCGCTACGACCGTCGTACTTGTTCGAGCCGCTCGCCTGCTCGGGGCTCATATATGCTGGCGTGCCCCGTACCAGTCCGGTCGATGTGGTCGACTCGTCGATGGCACGCTCGATCGCTCTGGCGATGCCGAAGTCCGCGAGATAGGCCTGGCCATCGGTGAAGAGGATGTTCTCCGGTTTCACATCCCGATGGATGAGGCCCTGCCGGTGCGCGTAGTCGAGCGCTTCGGAGATCGTGCGGGCAATCGACACGGCGGTCTCGATTGGCACCTGCCGCTCGCGGTCGATCACGGCGCGAAGCGAGCCCCCCTCCATGTACTCCATTACGAAGTACGGACGGCCCTGGTGCTCGCCGGAATCGAGCACCGTCGCGATGTGCGGGTGTCGAAGCCGCTCGCTGACGGCGATCTCGTGCAGGAAACGGTCTGACCCGATGGATTCCGTCAGTTCCGGCCGCAGAACCTTGATGGCGACTGGGCGCCCACTGCGTGTGTCACGGGCGTGGTAAACGGTCGCAGTGGCGCCGCGGCCGAGCTCACGCTCCAGCGTGTAGCGGTTGGCGAAAGTACCGGACAGAGTCACCGGTGTGCCGCCCATGGCGCTCGGGGTGGGATGATTCGATACAATACGGCGCCAAAACGGATGCCGCCAGCGGGGACAACCTTTGTGATGTTGCCCCCGCTGTCAGGCGCGTTACGCCACGGCGGCGTCGTTCTCCTTGTACAGCATCCCGCCGACCCAGGCGCCGACCATGAGGCTCACAAACTGAAGGATGGAAACCATCGCGTACGTCCCTGGTCGCATCATGCCCAGGAAAAGCCAATCCAGGTAGAACAGAAAGCCGCAGATCCAGATCACGAGCGCCGCGAACGCGGCCGTCTTCGTTCCGGGGCCGAAGCGCGGGCGCATCGCCGCGTAGAGCCACACGAGCAGGATGCCAATCACGAACTGCATGATCACCTGCGTCGCGATGATGGTGCCGCTCATGCCCTTGCCAGCCAGCGTCGGCGCGGCCGCCTCCAGCTCGTTCCGCATCCGCTGGCCGAGCAGTACTCCGTTTCCGAGAAACCCGATCACATTCATCGCGACACCAGCGGCCAGACCACCCACGACGACCTTCGATGTGTTGATTGCCATGCCGTCCTCGATTGGTGGGAGTGGGAAGGCGTAACACCTACGGCTTGATATAGTACAGCCGGATCGACCGGCCGACGCGTCCGACGGGCTGATAGGCGTGCAGCCAGTTGAGTGCGGAGTCGGCCCAGACACCGGCGTAGAACGTCTCGCTCGCCGCCACCCAGCCGGTGGCGCGCTCGTTGGGCGCAAGGCGACGTGCGCGCTGGAGTCCCACCGCCTCGAAGGACGCCGTGCCGAAATAGTGAACCCGCAGCGAGTCCATCTTCAGCTCGTTGGAGGCATCGCGCAGACGATACAGATCCTGACCCCAGTCGAGATTGCTGTCCACCAGGATCCGTTCGGGTTCGTTGCCGGCGAGCTGGTTGAAATACGCGATGTGATCCGGATGCGTCGTCGCCGGCTCCAGGAGCGACCACGCGAGGAGCGCGCCCACGGCGAAGCGTGTCGACGCGTTGTGCGCGCGCCCCCACGCCCACGAGAACCCGAGCGCGCAGAGCACCGCGAGCATCGGATAGATGGCCAGGATGAGCCGCACACCGATGTCCACCGGAGTGGCGCTGGCGACGAGCAGCACTGACGTGATGCCGAACACCAGAGCAAGCGTGAGAACGCTTTCGGCGGCCCTCCCACCGACAATGGTCACGACAACGGCATCGCCAACGTCAACCGGAGTCGCGCGTGTGACTCGCGCTTCCCTGATCGCCAAATACGTCCCAAGCGCGCCCAGTATCAACAATGGGAGCGGCGTCTTCACGAGCATCACGACCAGGTCGTAGTACCACCAGCCCCCCAATCGAACCTGCCCGAAGAGGTACGCCGGGTGTCCACCGCTGCCGTGCCGGAAGAACGCTCTCAACCCTTCGAAAAATTCCGGCGCCGGAACCACAGCCGCACCAACCTTTCCAACGCTGAAGCGATACATGACCCATGTGACAAGCGCAGCAATCACGACCGCGACCCCAAGGGGCCGCGCAAACGCGACCCCGGCAGACCAGAGACGATCGAGTCGCACAGCGTACGCTGCGTACAGGGCTACCCCAATCGCCGCGGGAATCCAGAATGCAATCGCGCTGAACTTGGTGAGCCCCGCGAGCGCCACGAGCACGCCCAGCCAGGCGCTGCGCGCCACGGTCGGATCAAGCAGCCACAGTGCCCAGCACAGAAGGGCTGCGGGCATCAGCGCGGCAGGACCGATGTCCGTGCCGGCGACGCCCGCATGGGCCAGCACGTTCGGATTCGCCACCACGAAAAAAACGGCCAGAGCGGCGGTTCGCTCGTTGGCGATCCGCCGGGTCCAGGTCCACGTGGTGACAACAAGCACGAGAAAGAAGGGCAGCTGACCCAACCGAGCCAGCGCGAGCGTGTGGCGATAGTGCTCGCCCACGCCGAGAATCGCGCGACCTTCGTTGTACATGTGTCTCTGGCCGGTGCTCCGGTCTCCAGAAAGCCAGGGACCAAGCGCCGAGGCTACGCGACTGAGCGGCGGGTGCTGGGGCTCGTACGTGTAGGTGCCCCGGCTGAGCCACTCCATGCCGGCGGCGAGGTGCGCCGGCTCGTCGTACATGTTGTTGAAGACGTGGTACGTCGAGACGATGGCTGCGACGGCGGCGCAGGTCAGGCCGACCGCGACGAGGCGCCAGGCGGGAGAATCGGCGGCGAAGGAAAAGCGCGATGTCTTGGCGAGATGCACGGCGGGGACGATAACTTCTCACCTCCCAATGCGCGACGACATCCAGATTCGGAATCTCACCAGTCAGGCGGACCTTGCCGCCTGCGTGGAGCTGCAGCGCGACACCTGGGGACGGAACTTCAAGGACGTCGTCCCCGGCAGCATCATGCTGGTGTCGCAGAAAGTGGGTGGCGTAGCCGCCGGCGCGTTCACGGGCGACGGACGGCTCGTCGGGTTCGTCTTTGGCATGACCGGCGTGGAGAATGGAGCGATCGTCCATTGGTCGGACATGCTCGCCGTGCGGCCGGAGGTGCAAAACCTCGGCGTGGGTCGGCGCCTGAAGGAGTTTCAGCGACAGGCCGTCGCCCGCGTCGGTGCAAGCACTATTTACTGGACGTACGATCCGCTGGTCGCGCGCAACGCGCACATCAACTTCAACGTGTTCGGCGTCCGCGCCGTCGAATACAAGCGCGACATGTATGGCGGTGACACCGGCAGCGATCTGCATCGGGACATCGGAACCGACCGTCTCATCGTTGCCTGGCCCGTGAGCGACGACGATCTGTCGCGCCGCAAGCGGGAGACGTCCGCTGCACGCGAGGCACCAGTCTACGTCGGTGCGTCCGTCATCGGCGACGCCGAACGAGGTTCACACGTGGAGAACGGCACGGTCGGCCGGAGCGAGCATCTTCGCCTTGCGGTTCCGGACGACATTGCCGCGATTCAGGAGAACGATCCCGGGCGCGCGACGGAGTGGCGCGCGTCCACACGCGCGGCGTTCGAGTCTGCGTTTCGAAAAGGCTATCATGTGGCTGGGTTCAACCTTGCCACGGACCAGCACCGCGGTTTCTACCTTCTCGCTCGAACCCAAACCTGATGCTGCACATCGATCGAATCGTGCTCCGCGAGATCCGCCTGCAACTCAAGGAGCCCTTCCGCATCTCGTCGGGCGTCGTGCAGGAGCGACGCATCCTTCTCCTCGAGCTGCACGACGGCAACGGCACGTCCGAGTGGGCGGAATGCGTTGCCGGAGAGTGGCCCAACTACAGTCCCGAAACCATCGACACCGCCTGGTTCGCGATTCGCGAGTGGCTCGCCCCCCGGCTGGTCGGCAAGCCATTCGGCAGCCCGGAAGCCGTCCACCAGGTTCTCGGACAGAACGTCAGCGGCCACAACATGGCCAAGGCAGCGTTGGAGATGGGATGTCACGGCCTGGCCGCCCGGCAGAACGGTGTCGCGCTCGCAAAATCCATCGGGGGACAGCGCACGCGCGTACCCACGGGTATCTCGATCGGGATCCAGAAGAACCCGGAGGCGCTGGTGGAGCGCGCGTTGCGCGCCAGGGCAGATGGATATCGCAAGATCAAGGTGAAGATCCAGCCGGGTGCGGACGTGGAGTACGTTCGCGCGGTGCGCGATGCGCTGCCTGCCGACACCCACCTCATGGCCGACGCCAACTCCGCCTACTCCCTGGACGACGCGGATCACATCGCCTCGCTCGATCAGTTCGGGCTCATCATGATCGAGCAGCCGCTGCATCGCGACGACCTGGTACGGCACGCCCAGCTGCAGCGGCGCGTCCGAACGCCGATCTGCCTGGACGAGTCGATCACCGACGTCGAGCGTTGCGAAGACATGATCACCCTCGGCAGTGGTCGGATCGTCAACATCAAGCCGGGACGTGTCGGCGGCTTCAGTGTCTCACGCCGGATCCACGACGTCTGCGCGAAGAATGACATCCCCGTCTGGTGCGGAGGCATGCTGGAGAGCGGCGTGGGCCGTGCCTACAACGTCGCGCTGGCGTCGCTGCCCAACTTCTCCCTCCCAGGCGACCTGTCGCCCAGCGCCCGATACTGGGAGCGCGACATCGTGACGCCGGAGTGGACGATGGACGGGGAGGGAATGGTCCCCGTGCCGTTCGATCGTGCCGGCATCGGTGTCGCCGTCGATCGCGATCGAGTAGAAGATCTCACGGTGAGGCGCGAAGAGCTCAAGCCGACGACCGCATGAGCGACGCTCGCTCGATGGGGGTACCAGGCGATCTCCAGGAGCGACTGCGCACACTGCGGCGCTCGATCCACCAGGAGCCCGAGCTTGCGTTCGAGGAACAACGTACCGCCGAGAAACTCGAGGCAGCGTTGCGCGCGGTTGGCGTGAACGACGTTCGGCGCGTGGCTGGCACTGGCATCGTCGGCCGGATTCCGGGCACCGACCGTGGCGCCCCGGTGATCGCGATTCGCGGAGACATCGATGCGCTGCCGATCAACGAGGAAACAGGGCTGCCGTTCGCGTCCCGGCGCGCGGGCGTGATGCACGCGTGCGGGCACGACGTGCACGCGACGTGGGCGGTCGGCGCCGCGGCGCTCCTGGCCGCCCAACCGGCAAGGGGCGATACAGTGATCGTGCTGCAGCCCGCGGAGGAGATCGGCCGCGGCGCGTCCGCCATGCTCGAGGCGGGCGCGCTCGATGGCGTCGCGGCGATTTTCGGAGCGCACGTGGATCGACGCTTCGAGCTTGGCCAGGTGGTGGCCGACGCGGGGCCGTTGGCCGCTTCCGCCGACACGTTCGAGATCGAACTGGTGGGGCAGGGTGCGCACGCGGCGCGACCTCACGAAGCGAAGGATCCCATCGTTGCGGCCGCGGCTCTCGTCACGGCGATCCAGACCATCGTTGCGCGAAAGCTCAATCCGGCGACACCGGGAGTGGTCACGGTGGGCCAGATCAACGCCGGCAACGCACCGAATGTCATTCCCGATCGCGCGACATTGCGCGGCACCATCCGCGCGATCGATCCCGTGTCCCGCCGCCTGATGCTCGACGAGCTGCGCCGTCTGGCCGAGTCCATTGGCGCGGCGCATGACGTGCGCGCGACCGTGAACGTCCCCGAGGGTACACCGCCCCTCGTGAATCCCGAGGGCGCCGTGACGTGGAGCCGGGAAGCAGTCACACGCGTGCTTGGTGCGGACGCGCTCGTGCCGTTGGGCTTTCTGAATCTTGCGGGCGAGGATTTCGCCTACTATCTGGAGCGTATGCCGGGCTGCTTCCTCAGGATTGGCGCACGCGAACGCGGTGGCCAACCGATTCCCGCTCACTCGCCGCGGTTTTATCCGGCCGAAGAAAGCATCTTCGTGGGAGCCGCCGTCCTGGCGGAGTGTGCGCGCGTCGCCGCACGGTCGGAGTAGGATGAGCTGGCGTTTCGCGTGCTGTGCGGCGCTGCTGACCGCGGCCGTCGCCGCGTGTCGGGATCAGGTCTCGCCAGCGAAGGCCGTGCCCGCGAAGGTGGTGACCGTTGTCGCGCCGCAGACGCCAGTGGCCGTGGGCGCGTCCGCCGGTCCGCTGCGTGTGAGAGTCACCGACGCGCTCGACAAGACGCTGTCGGGCGTCGTCGTGAACTTCGCGATCTCGTTGGGAACGGCCACCTTGAGCCGCTCGATCGATACGACGAGCGCCGACGGAATCGCGGAAACCCAGGTGACTGTCGGCACGGCCCCGGCCCTCAACGAAGTGAGCGTTCTGGTCAGCGGAGTCGCCGCGCGCCGCTTCCAGGTGGCAGGCGTCGTGGGGCCCACGACAAAGCTGACGTTCTCGTTCAGGGACGTGCGCCTTCCTGTGGGACGCGACGCGATCGTGATCGGCGCGGCGGCGAGGGATGCGTTCAACAACCTCACGAACGCCGCGGTCACATGGACAACGCTGGATCCATCGCTCCTCAGCTCGACTCCGGGCCCCAACAACACGGCGACGCTCACGGCGGTCAAGCGCCCGGGACAGACGTACGCGATGGCGACGGCCGGCGGATTCACGGACAGCGTTCTCGTCTCGATTCCGGACGCGTCCGCGCCATGCGCGTTCGGTCCGGCTCCGGCAAGTCTGCCGCTGGGCGGAACCCTGTCGTTCGACAGCGGATCCGCCTGTGTGATAGCCACCGACCCGGGCGCCGAGTTCGTCCTGGTAGCCCACTACAGCACGCCGGTCTCGGGTGCCGCAACGCTGATGGAGGTACTGCCGAGCGGCAGTTCCGCCCCGCAGGCGGCGTTTCCAACGACGGGTGCAGTCGGCGAGACGCCGGTCGCGGACCCGACGTTCGAACAGGAGCTTCGCGCGCGGGAGAGGCGCGAAATCGGCGCTCGCGTCGCGGGCGCCCGCGCGTGGTACGATACGCGCCAGCCCGCGCTATCCAGGCAACTGCGCGAGGGCGACCTCGTTTCGCTCAACGTCAACGCGCGGGATTTCTGCGGCCATCCCGATTTCCGCGCCGCGCGTGTCGTCGCGATAACCGATGCCGCCGTGGTGCTCGCCGATACCGCGAACCCGGAGGGCGGTTTCACCGACGAGGAATACCGGGAGTTCGGCATGGCCATGGACACGCTGGTCAACCCAGTGGACACCGCGGCATTCGGCGCGCCCTCGGATATCGACAACAACGGAAAGGTGGGCATCCTGTTCACCCGAGCGGTCAACGCGCTGACGGCGCAGGGCTCGAGCGGCGGCATCATCCTCGGTTTCTACTACGTTCGCGACCTGTTGCCGCGCTTCAGTCCATTCGGTGACTGCGCGGGCAGCAACATGAGCGAGATGTTCTACACGCTGGTTCCGGATCCCAACGGCGCGGTGAACGGGAACGTCCGCACCAAGTCGTTCGTTCGCGGTCTCACCACCGGGACCATCGGACACGAGTATCAACACCTGATCAACGCATCACGGCGGATGTACATCAACCGGACGCCGCAGGTGGACGAGGAGACCTGGTTGAACGAAGGGCTCAGCCACATCGCCGAGGAGCTGATCTTCTATCGAGCGAGCGGGCGTGCACCGAAGGAGAACATTGGCACGGATCTCGACGGCCCCTCGGTCACTCGGAATGCGTTCGAGGTCTACCAGCGGCCCAACTTTTCGCGCTATCGCGAATACCTGCGCGCCCCGGAGACGAACTCGCCCATCACACTGAACGACGCCCTGGCTACGCGTGGCGCGAGCTGGGCGTTCCTGCGCTACCTCGCGGATCGGGCCCGAACGTCCGACGGCGATTTCTGGCGTCAGCTGGTCAACTCCCGGCTCACGGGCATTCCAAACATCGACGACGTCCTGCAGCGAGGCGGCGCCGGCTTCTCCACCATGGCGGCGCTGAGCGACTGGTCGATGGCGGTGCTGTCGGACGAGACCGCCGTCGACGCTGCGGTTTTTCGCCAGCCGAGCTGGAACTTCGTCACGGGAATGCCAGCCGTCGGCCTGTCGTTCACGCTGACGCCCAGGATCCTGGCCGATGGAATCCAGACCAGCGTGAGCCTCCTGAACGGGGGCACCTCGTACCTGCGGTTCGCGGTTCCGCAAGGCCAGGAGGCATTCATTCGCGTGACCGGAAACAACGGGACTCCACTGGCCCCCGGAATGCGCCTCACGATCGCGCGAATCAAGTAGTTTTATGTGCATGAAGCGCACTGCATTTCTTCTGGCCACGCTCGCTGTTGCGGCGTGCAATGCCGACATCACGGGTCTCGAGCCGCCCAGCGATCCAGCGACGGAGACGTTCGCCGCCTCGCTGAACATCAACCTGTCGCAGATGACCCGGACGTCCTCCGGGCTCTTCTACGAGGACGTCACGGTTGGCTCCGGGAAGGAAGTCACGGACTCAGTTTCCACGGTCAACGTGACTTATGCGGGGTTCCTGAAAGACGGAAAGCTGTTCGACTCGGGCACCAACACGGTGCTGACTCCCGCGCTACTGATCGCCGGGTTTCGGGAGGGCCTCAAGGGCATGAAGGAAGGCGGGCGGCGCAAGCTCGTGATTCCGTCGGCATTGGGGTACGGGCCGCACTCACAGCGCAACACCACGGACAACAGCATCAAGATCCCACGGCAGTCGACCCTGATCTTCGATATCACGCTGATCAAGGTCACCAACACGTCGACGACCACTACGACCTAGTCGCGGTCGGCTGGGTCGAGCTCCATGTCTTCCTCCCAGCCGCTGTGGCGCCCAAGCGCTGAGCAGGTTCGTCAGGCGAACCTGTCGCGCTTCATCGAGCAAACTCCGGTTCGCGACTATCCGGCGCTGTACCGCTGGTCGATCGACGAGCCGGAGGCATTCTGGGCGTCCGTCTGGCGCTTCTGCGGAATCGTCGCCGACGAACGACCTGCTGGAGAGCAGTGGGACTCGGTGCTGGTTGGCGGTGATCGCGTTGCGCCGCCGGATCCAGTGCTTGGCCCGCGGTGGTTCACCGGCGCGCGGCTCAACTTCGCCGAAAACCTGCTGCGCTATCGCGATGACAGGCCGGCCCTGGTGTTCTGGAACGAGGACGGACGCCAGCGCCAGCTCACGTACTCGCAGCTGGTGGAGGAAGTCGCGCGTGTGGCGAGCGGCCTGCGCTCGACCGGCGTCGTGGCTGGGGATCGGGTGGCCGGGTTTATGCCAAACCTGCCGGAAACCGTCATCGGCATGCTGGCCGCAACCAGCCTCGGCGCGATCTGGTCCTCCTGCTCACCGGACTTCGGGGTGAACGGAGTTCTGGATCGTTTCGGCCAGATCCAGCCGAAGGTCCTGTTCTGCGCCGCGTCCTACAAGTACAACGGAAAGGACATCGACTGCCTCGAACGAGTGCGCGACATCACCGATCGGATCCCGGCGATCGAGCGCGTAGTCGTCGTGCCGTATCTCGCCGACCGCGGTGACCTGAGGGGGATTCGCGATGCCGTGCACTGGGCCGGGTTCGGCGAGCCCGACGAGTCGCTCACGTTCGCGCGCCTGCCGTTCGACCATCCCGTCTACGTCATGTACTCGTCCGGTACCACCGGGCTGCCAAAGTGCATGGTGCACGGGGCGGGCGGCACGCTGATCCAGCACCTCAAGGAGCACGTGCTGCACTGCGACCTCACGCGCGATGACCGGCTGTTCTTCTTCACGACGTGCGGCTGGATGATGTGGAACTGGCTCGTGTCGGGTCTCGCGGTGGGATGCACGCTGGTGCTCTACGACGGCGCGCCACTGCTTCGGCGACGCGCGATTCTCTGGGACATGGCGGTACGCGAGCGGATCACGACGTTCGGGACGAGCGCAAAGTTCCTGGCGCTCGCTGAGAAGGAAGGTCTGAAGCCGGCCCTGACGCACGACTTGTCGGCGCTCGAAGCGATTCTCTCGACGGGAAGCCCGCTGTCCCCGCAGAGCTTCGACTACGTGTACGAGAGCGTGAAATCGGATGTCCGGCTCTCGAGCATCAGTGGGGGCACGGACATCGTCTCATGCTTTGCCCTGGGGAATCCCATCGCTCCCGTGTGGCGCGGCGAGCTGCAGACGCGCGGGCTCGGGATGAAGGTGGAAGTCTTCGATGACAGCGGTCGGCCGGTGACGGAACAGACCGGCGAGCTGGTATGCACGGCGCCCTTTCCCAGCATGCCCGTCAGCTTCTGGAACGATCCTGACGGGGCCAAGTACCGGGCTGCGTACTTCGAGACCTATCCCAACGTGTGGCGCCACGGCGATTGGTCCGCCATCACGGAGCACGATGGCATGGTCATCTACGGTCGCAGCGACGCGACGCTGAATCCCGGAGGCGTTCGCATCGGAACCGCCGAGATCTATCGGGAGGTGGAGCAGCTCGCGGAGATCGTCGAGAGCATCGTGGTGGGGCAGGATGTCACGACGGAGTTCGGCTCGGACACGCGGATCGTGTTGTTCGTGCGTCTCCGGGACGACCTGCGGCTGGACGAGCAGCTGCGCGATCGGATTCGGCAGCAGATACGCGACAACACGAGCCCGCATCATGTCCCGAAGAAGATCATTCAGGTGGCGGACATCCCGCGCACGATCAGCGGCAAGATCACGGAGCTGGCCGTTCGCGACGTGATCCATGGCCGGACGGTCAAGAACGTCGACGCGCTGGCGAACCCGCAGGCGCTCGAGCTGTTCCGCAACCTCGCCGAGCTGAAGTAGCCCGATCCTACGGTGTTAGATTTGAGCCACGGAGTCCGGAGACGCTCATGGCCACTGCGACACTTCCCAAGACCGCTGACGCGCACGACGTCTTCCCGATCAACGGGACCGACTACGTCGAGTTTTATTGCGGCAACGCGAAGCAGGCCGCGCACTACTACCAGTCGGTGTTCGGGTACCAGCTGGTCGGCTACCGCGGGCCCGAGACGGGCGTCCGGGACCGCGCCAGCTACCTCCTGGCGCAGAACAAGATTCGGCTCGTGCTGACGTCGCCGCTCGGGCCCGACGGCCCCATCGCCGAGCACGTGAGACGTCACGGCGACGGCGTGCGCGATATCGCGCTCTGGGTCGACGACGCGCGGGACGCGTACGCCAAGGCCATCGAGCGTGGCGCGAAGAGCGTTCAGGAACCCAGGGTCTTCCAGGACGACACCGGCGAGATTGTCATCGCGGCACTCGGGATCTACGGCGACACGATCCATTCGCTGGTCGAGCGGCGCAATTACAAAGGCTTGTTCATGCCCGGGTTCGCGCCCCACTCGTCTCACTATCAGGCGACGGACACCGGCCTGCTCTACGTCGACCACTGCGTTGGCAACGTCGAGCTCGGTCAAATGAACGTGTGGGTGTCGTTCTACGAGCGTGTGATGGGATTCAAGAACCTCATCTCGTTCGACGACGAAGACATCTCGACGGAGTACAGCTCGCTGATGTCGAAGGTGATGTCGAACGGCAACGAGCGGATCAAGTTCCCGATCAACGAACCCGCCAAGGGCAAGAAGAAATCGCAGATCGAGGAGTACCTCGACTTCTATCGTGGCCCAGGCGTGCAGCACCTGGCCCTGGCCACGAACGACATCGTTCAGACGGTGACCGCGTTGCGGGACCGTGGGCTGGAGTTCCTCACCGTCCCCACGACGTACTACGACGAGCTGCAGGGCCGTGTCGGCAAGATCGACGAGCCGGTGAGCGTCCTGGCGGAGCTCGGCATTCTGGTGGATCGCGATCCGGACGGGTATCTGCTCCAGATCTTCTCGAAACCGGTGCAGGACAGGCCGACGCTGTTCTACGAGATCATTCAGCGAAAGGGCGCGCGTTCCTTCGGGAAGGGGAATTTCAAGGCACTCTTCGAGGCGATCGAACGCGAGCAGGCGGCCCGAGGGAACCTCTAGCTGTCATCCCGAGTAGCTGTCATCCCGAGTAGCTGTCATCCCGAGCGTAGCGAGGGATCTGTAGTGAACCGCAGATTCCTCGTTCGCTGCGCTCTCTCGGAATGACATCCAAGCCTCTCTCGGAATGACATCCAAGCCATATGCCGATTTATCACACGCTCGGAAGTATTCCTCGAAAGCGGCACATCGCGTTTCGTAAGCCCGACGGCGGCATCTACCACGAGGAGCTCGTGGGTCACGAGGGGTTCACGGGAACGTCGTCGCTGCTCTATCACGTGCATCCGCCCACAACGGTGAAAGCCGTGAAGCGTCTCAAAGAGACGTGCTACGAGGCGGATCCCAACAAGGCCCTGAGGCACCGGCATTTTCTTACCTCGCGCGTGAAGCCGGGCGGCAGTGCAACGCTCGACCGCATTCCGATCCTGTTCAACAGCGACATCGCGATGCTGTACGTCGAGCCCACCGCGCAGGACGAGCACTACTACCGGAATGCCCAGGGCGACGAGCTGGTGTATGTCAGCAAGGGCAGCGGGGTCCTGGAGTCGACGTACGGGGCTCTCCCGTATCGCGAAGGCGACTACCTGGTCATTCACCGGGGGATCCTGCATCGCTTCCGGATGGACCCCAACGTGAAGCACAAGCTCTTGGTGTTCGAGAGCCGCGGACACATCCGCTGGCCGCGACGCTACCGCAACGAGTTCGGCCAGCTCAAGGAGGGCGCTCCGTACTCGGAGCGCGACATCCGCCGGCCCACGGACCTGCAAACCGTCGACGAGAAGGGCGATTACCCGCTGATCGTGAAACAGTACGATGGGCTGAACGAAATCGTGCTCGACCATCATCCCGTCGACGTCGTTGGCTGGGACGGATACTTCTATCCGTGGGCGTTCAACATCAACGACTTCGAGCCCATCGTGGGCCGCGTTCACCAGCCTCCTCCGGTGCACCAGACGTTCGAAGGCGACGGGTTCGTGGTTTGTTCATTCTGCCCGCGGCCGTATGACTTTGATCCCGAGGCCGTACCGGCACCCTATAACCACAGCAACGTCGACTCGGACGAAGTGTTGTACTATGCCTCCAGCGAGTTCATGTCTCGAAAGGGGATCGAGTTCGGGAGCATCACCCACCACCCCGACGGCATCCCCCACGGTCCGCATCCCGGACGCGCCGAGGCGTCGATCGGAGCCAAGTCGACCAACGAGCTGGCGGTGATGATGGATTCGTTCCGTCCGCTTCACGTCGCCAAGCAGGCGATGAGCTTCGAGGATCCCAACTACTTCAAGAGTTGGGCGGATACCGGCTCGGGCGGGTTCACGCCACCGACGTCCTAGGGCGGGCTCTCGCTCCATGAGCACAAAACAAGAGCCTTTGCAGTATCCGTGTGTTCCGTCCATCCCGTCTCATCCGTGACAAGCTGTTCATCGGTCTGAGCCGCTTGGAACTCTGGCGCCGGCGACGAACACATTAGTTTATCCGCGTGCAGAAGACTGTCCTCGATCCAGCCGCTTGCCGAGCGCTCGTTCCATTGCTCGAGGACACTCGCAATTCCAACGTGTGGGTCTACCGATATTCTCACACCAACGGATGGCGCTTCTCCATCGCCACGCACGCCGAGCCGGGCTCCAACAAGCTCTCGCTCGGCGGTTTTCGGATAGCCCCGGAAGAGCGCACGGCCGTGGCGGGATTCAGCGCTGACCGTGAAGCGATCGAGCTCGCCATCGGGATGGAGGATAAGGTTCACTGGTCTCGCCTCCTCGGCATCGGCGGCCCGCTGGCGCGTCGCGACCTCAGCCGCATCGTCGGCGGAAAGTGCGTGCTTCATCCCTCCGAAGACGCGCGCGTCGGGCGGCGCAACGACCGCGAGCTGCTGGACTTCGCGATCGAGTGCATGCTCGACTGCGAGCGCAGCGGCGGGATTCGGATCGCGACCGGTCAGGATCTGGGCCACGGACTCATGTCGGATGGACGTACCCAGTCCCTGGACTACTTGCACCGCGGGTTCCGCGGCAGCGTGGTGGCGGACACATCAAAGCCAACCGGTGAAGGGAACTACTACGTGCTCCTCGGCATGCTGCGCGCTTTTGGAATTGCCGTTTCCGATGCAACCGTCGCGCTCGTCGGGGCCGGCAACATCGGGATGCACATCGTCGACAGACTGCGGCCGCACGGCACGCGCATGATCGCGCTCGAGATGCGGCCCGAGCGCAGATTGGAGCTGGAGAAGCTTGGAGTGCCGGCGTGTCCCCCGACGGAGAAGACGCGGTTTCTCGGTGAGGCGATGGACGCGCTGGTGCTCAATGCATCCGGCGGTTCACTCTGTTCCGACAGCGTGCGTGCCAGCGCCACAAACTCACGACTCAAGGTGGTGTGCGGCTCCGAGAACCTCGTGTTCAAGAATCCCTCGGACGCGGATCAGTATCGCGCGGGCCATAAGGCCTACTGTCCCACCGAGCTCAGTGGGATGATGGGCTACCTTACCGCGGCGGAGCAGTACCTCGCGGAAGCAGAGGGCGTTCCTTTCAGTGAAGCGACGCTATTCGAAGCGGCCATCGAGCTCGAGCGACCCGCGTACGATGCCACGCGCTATATGCTCGAGCGTGATTTCGCCCTGGATTTCGAGACATCCATAGAGGCGATCGCAGCCTGACACGAGCGCGAGCGAGGTCGTGGCGTCGACGCTCGAACCTGGCGATGGCGGCGGCAGGCCCGTTCCACGTGAAGAGGGCCGGGCACTGTACCAGTGCCCGGCCCTTTCTTCATTAGCTCACCCGATGAATCACTTCGGAATGTTCGGGTTGCCGTTGATCTCGCTGATCGGCAGCGGCCAGCAGTCGGTTCCATCGTTATAGATCTGGCCGGAGGTGCTTCCCGGATACGCGCCAGTCGGGAAAAGATTCACGCTGTAGTACTTCTTGTAGCGGCGCAGATCGCCCATCCGATGGTTGTCGAGATAGAAATCCCGGCTGCGCTGGTCCCGCAGGTTTGCCAGGATTTGCGGGTCACCCGGGGCCAATGCCAGGGCGGTCTGTAGTCCCGCAGCGCGCCGCTGGTTCACGAACGTCAACGTCGCCGCGGTGTTGCCGTCGGCTTCCGCGACGATGTACTGCGCCTCGAGACCGGACGCAACGCGCACTGACATGATCGCCGCAAACGGAGCACCGGCCACCGTGTTGTTGAACGTGCTGTACGATGGTGGCGAGAGCGGCTTTGTGAATGCGGCCGCCGACGTTCGCGGGATGCGTGGATCGCTGGCCATCGCCGCGAAGGGCGTGTTCAGCATGGTGCCGCTGCTACCGAGCTGAAGGCGATTGTGCGTCCGGTGGTGCTGGGCGGTGGTGTTGTCGGAGTAGTACGCGCGGAACTCGAACGCGGCCGGTACCTGCGTCGCGAACGCCACCGCCTGGGTCTTGTCGTCGCGGTTGAGCGCGGCGCGAGCTGCCCCGACGAGTGCGAAGTTGCGCACCGAGTCCGTCGCCGCGATGGCGTTCGCGTTGGGGCTCGGGAGCGACTGGAGGTACGTCTTTGCCGCGCTCGCGATGGAGATGGCCTCCTCGAATCGCGTGATGGCGTCCGCGAAAATCTCCTCCGAAGACTTGGGAACGCCGAGATCGATCGGCGTGACGCAGTTCATCTCACCCAGATAGACGTAGCTATAGCCGGCGTAGGCCAGGGCACGTGCCACGCGGATGTCGCGCGAGGCGCTGTCGGCGAG
>DASTVV010000104.1:0-23648 GCA_035758925.1 Gemmatimonadaceae bacterium | reverse complement strand
GCGAGGATGCGTTGCTCGAACAGAGCCAACGCACCGGCGTAGTCGCGTTGCATCACGAGCGCCTGTTCCTGCGAAAACTGGTCGTCGTGCGGCGAGGCGTCGCCGCCCATATAGACCCGGCTCACGACTTTGCCCGCAGCTTCGCCAAGCCTCAGCGCGACGAACATTGCTACGGCAGACAGGGTAAACCCTCCTACGAGTGTAAAAAGGATTAAGGGCAGGCGTGCCAGGCCCAGAACCAAGCCCCCCACATAACCGAACATCACAGTACCGGCGCCAAACGCATAACTCCCGAATCTCGCCGCCCGCAGCAGGATGGCGCCGTCCGGGCCATGACGATCGAAAAACGTGACCTTGTAACGGGAACGACCGGTCATATGGTTACACTTTGGGAGGGGACCGTGGCGTCCCCTACTATTAGGAGCATCTCTCCCAGGAGCAAATCGCCGCGGCTCATCGCGGCGACGAGACAACAGCCATCGAGTCGGCACACGCCTTGCCCCCCTCAAGCTGGGATCGGTACAGGATTCTGCGCGACTCGCACCGCGGTACCATCTCTTTGGTGTAGACTCGGGGCTTCAATGACACGACGTTTTCGCTTGCAGGCGGCAGTCGCCTTCGTCCTCGCAGCCCTGAGCACCGCTCAGAAGGCAGACGCCCAGTACTTCGGACGCAACAAGGTCCAGTACGAGAAGTTCAACTGGCGCATCATGAAGTCGGATCATTTCGATCTGTACTTCTATCCTGCCGAATCGCTCAAGGTGCACGACGCCGGGCGCCAGGAAGAGCGCTGGTATGCGCGGCTCTCGGACCTGTTCCGCCATCAGTTCGACCGGAAGTCGATCGTGTTCTACGCAGATCACCCGGACTTCGAACAGACGAACGTCATCGGCGAGCAGCCCGACCAGAGCACCGGCGGCGTGACGGAGCCACTGCGGACGCGCGTCATTCTCCCGTTCACGGGCGTGTACAACGACGACGAACACGTCATCGGCCACGAGCTCGTGCACGTGTTCCAGTTCAACATCGCGGAGACGGCGCCCGGCGCCGGCGGCTTGCAGCGCCTCGGTGCGCTGCCGCTGTGGCTCATCGAGGGCATGGCGGAGTATTTCTCGCTCGGCCGCAACGACGCACTCACCGCGATGTGGATGCGGGACGCGGTCATGCGGGACAAGTTCCCGACGATCAAGCAGCTCACCACCGATCCGCGGTATTTCCCGTACCGCTACGGACAGGCGCTTTGGGCATACATCGGCGGTCGCTGGGGCGATCGGGCCGTCGTGGACGTGTATCGGACCGCGCTGCGTGTCGGCTGGGACCAGGCGCTGATTCGCGCGCTCGGGTTGAGCAGCGACTCGCTGTCCAAGGACTGGGCGGCCGCGAACAAGGCGTTCTACAAGGGACAGATGGCCGGACGCACCCACCCGGACAGCTCCGGCCACATCGTCATCAAGCTGAAAGAGAGCAACGAATTCAACGTCGGCCCCGTGCAGAGCCCGGACGGCAAGTACGTCGCGTTCTTCACCAGCAAGACGAACCTGTTCGGCATCGAGCTGGTGCTGGCCGACGCGCAGACCGGCAAGATCATTCGCCGGCTGTCCAGCCCGCAGAAGGACGGGCACTTCGAGGCCATCAGCTTCATCAACTCGTCCGGCGCGTTCTCGCCCGACGGCAAGGCGTTCGCGTTCATCGTGTTCGCCGACGGCGACAACGAGATCTCCGTGCTCAACACGGCGAACGGCGCTTTGCAGCGGTCGTACAAGCTGGACGGCGTGGGCGCGGTCTACAACGTCGCCTGGTCGCCCAATGGTCGTGAGATCGTGTTTTCCGGCAGTAAGGGTGGCGTCAGCGACCTGTATCTGATGGACGTCGGCACCGGTGCCGTCACGCAGCTGACGAACGACAAGTACGCCGAGATCCAGCCGACGTTCTCGCCGGATGGCAAGACCATCGCGTTCGCGACGGACCGCTCCGAAAGAACGAACTTCGAGCAGCTCACATTCGGTGAGCTGCAGCTGGCAACAATGGACCTCGCGTCCCGCGCAGTGACGCCGCGCCCCGCATTCACTCACGGGAAGCACATCAACCCGCAGTACTCGCCGGACGGCAAGAATCTCTACTTCGTCTCGGATCAGGACGGGATCAGCGATCTGTACCGAATGGACCTGGCGAGCAACACGATCTACCGGCTCTCCAAGACCTCGACGGGCGTCAGCGGCATCACGTCCATCTCGCCCACGATGAGCATCGCGCAGGGCAACGGCCGGATGATGTTCACGGTGTTCAAGGATCAGGGCCACGAGATCCTGTCGCTCGAGCCGTCGCAGCTGGTGGGCGAGCCGGTGAATCCGGCGACCGCCGCGCAGATGGCCAGCGCCGCGACGCTGCCGCCCGGCGACGTCGCTGGCAACATGAGCGTCGCCTCGTATCTCGGTGATGCGACCGGCGGCCTGGTGTCGGGCAGTGATTTCCGCGTCGTGCCTTACAGCTCGTCGTTCGCGCTCGACGCGCTGGGCCAGCCCTACGCCGGGGTGCAGGCGGGCGGCTACTACGGCAGCGGCGTCATTGGTGGTATCTCCGCGCTGTGGGGCGATCAGTTGGGCGATCAGCAGATCTTTGCCGCCGTACAGGCCAACGGAACGGTGAAGGACTTTGGCGGCGCGCTGTACTACTGGAATCTCAAGCGGCGGGTGAACTGGCTCGCGGGCGCAGAGCACGTCCCTTACCTCAGCGCGTATCAATACCTCGCGAGCGACCCAAATGACCCGTCGTTCACGAACTATGTCCGCGTCATACAGCGTATCTTCTACGACCAGGCAGCGCTGTCGGCCCAGTACCCATTCAGCACCACCCGCCGCTTCGAACTTGGCGTGAGCGGCACCCGCCTGGCGCTCGAGCAGCAAGTGGACAGCGTCTTGCTGGATCCAACGTTCCGACCGGTTCGTCAAGCGTCTGGATTCATTTCGGGTGGTCCCGCGTTGTACTACGGTCAGGCGACCGCCGCCTTCGTTGGCGATAACTCGTACTCCGCGTACACGTCGCCGATCGCCGGAGGCAGGTATCGTCTGGAGATCGCGCCGACCACTGGCTCCGTGAAGTTCATGTCCGGACTGGTCGACGCACGGCGGTATTTCTTCAAGACGAAACCGGTGACCATGGCTTTCCGGGCGTTCCAGTACGGTCGCTATGGCGGTGATGCAGACGACTTCCGGAAGATCTCGCCGCTGTTTCTTGGCGAAGAGACCTTGATTCGCGGCTATGGCTATTCGACGCTGCTGGCCGAGTGCGACCAGGTAGGCTTCGCCGGCCACTGCCCTGTGCTCGAGCGCCTGTTCGGCAGCAAGCTGGGCGTGTTCAACGCCGAGATGCGAATTCCGCTGTTCGGATCTCCCGCGTTCGGTCTGATCAACTTCCCGTATCTGCCGCTCGAAGTCGCGCCGTTCTTCGACGCGGGCATCGCGTGGACGGGCGACCAGAATCCCGTCTTCAAGTTCGTGAGCGGCGGTGACCAGACCGTGCCAGCGAGTTGCGCGAATTTGCAGCTGAACTCCGCGACCTACTGCGCGACTCGAATTCCGGTGTTCAGCACTGGCGTCACGTTCCGCATGAACGTGCTCGGCTACCTCGTGCTCGAGACGTACGTCGCGCATCCGTTCCAGCGGAACTACAAGAACTGGGTGGTCGGCATCCTGGCGTCGCCCGGCTGGTAAGCGACGCGCACCGACACAGGCCGCCGCGCCCTGGCTTCAGCCAGTCAGCGCGGCGGTTTTATTTTGGGGGGAACTCGTACAGCGCCCGATACATCTCGGCGTTGCGCATCACGATCCTCACGTAGTCGCGAGTCTCGACGAACGGAATGCGCTCGACGAACACCTCGGGGTCGGACGCGCCGGTGAGCCTGGACCAGCGCTTCACGCGTGACGCACCCGCGTTGTACGCCGCGAGCGCGCGGGGCAGGTTGTTGTACGCCAACAAGGCCGCGCGCAGGTGCGATGTCCCCAGCTCGAGACTCACGTCCGGATCGAACAGGAGCGCCGGGTCCCATGCCGGATACTTCATCGAGCGCGCGATCTCCTGGCCCACTCTCGGCATGATCTGCATGAGGCCGCGCGCGCCCGCGCTGGACACCGCGCTGGGGTTCCAGCTGGACTCGCGGCGAATCACGGCAGCCACCACCGCGGGATCCAGCCGCTGGGCGCGTGAGCGCGCGATGAGCGCCGAGTCGCGCAGGATCGGATAGATCAGCCGGTATCCTCGCTCGTCCTCGGGTCCGTCGCCATCGGCCGCGCGCGCCGCGTAGACGGCACGCCATCCGAGCTTGATCGCGCGCGACACCTCGCCGCGTTCGAGCAGCGCGAGGCCCGCGCCGAGCGTCATTCCGGGGGACGTCGCGGCTTCGTCCTCGATACCCTCGTACTCATAGCGCTCCTCCACTTCCATTCCGAGCTCTCGCAGCAGCGCGGCGCGAGCGACCGTGGCCTCGAAGTGCGGCGACTGCGAGATCACCGGCGCGCTGGGCGCCCACGCGGCCTCCTGCAGGCGCTTGGAGCTCAGCGACGCATAGTAGGACAACGGGTCTCGCGTCACGATGTTGCCCCAGCGCTCGCGTGCGAGCTCCCGCTTCCCTGCCTTGTCCCACGAGCGGCCGGCCCAGTACTCGGCCGCGCTCAACTCTGGCGAGCTCGGAAAGCGCTTGGGCAGCTCGTCGAAGGCGACGGCCGCGCGCGCCGCGTCACCGAGCACGAAGCTCAGGATGCCGGCGCGAAAGCAGGCGTCGTCCGAGTTGACGCCCGCTGGCTTGTGGACACACGACCGGCCGAACAAGTCGCGCGCTGCCCGGTCGCGGTTGACGTCGCTCGCCATGTCGCCAAGGAGGAAGAGCGCGTCCGCGGCTTCCTTGCTGTTGGGATACGCTGACACCACGCGCTGCAGCGCCGAGGTCGCAGCGCTCCGTTTCCCGGCGCGCACCAGCCCCAGCCCGCGGACGTACTGCGCTTCCGGCATGGTCGCCGCGGAGAACTTCCTTTTCGCCAGTCTGGTGGATGCTTCCGTTGGTCTGCCGCTCGCGATCAGCGCCCGACCCCACGCAATCATGTCCGCGTCGGTGAGCATCGTCGGTGGCACCTGCCTGAATCCCGACGCCGCACGGGAGGGAACGCCACCCTCCGCTGCGCGCCGCGCCGCGAGCAGCTCCGACGTGGGATCCAGTCGCGGGAACGCCGCGTCGAGCACGGCCAGTCCACGTTCCAGATCGTCGCCTTTTGCTTCGCGCTGCAGGTAGCCCAGGAGTCCGGCTCGAGCGCCGGCGCGCACGGCTGGGTCTGCAGTATTCACCAGGCGCAGGCGATACGCGGACGGCATGTCTCCCAGTTTTTCGTATGCATTGGCCGCGGCGAGGTCCATCCGAAAACGTTCGAGCGCTTGCGCCTCGGTGTAGGCAATGCGCGAGCGCGCCGCAGGACTCTTCACTCCGGCATAGAACTTTTCGCGAGCCTTGCCGTCCGACGTCGTACCAGCCGCGCGCAGCAGCAGCCACTCGCGCGCGGCCGGGAGCGCATCGGCGGCTTTCAGATAGTAGGACGCAGCGCTGTCGCGTACGTCCAGACGGTCGAGCGCGCGCGCGAGCAGCACGTAGCGAACGGCTCGCGCCGTTGGCGGGCTTTCCGCGCGAAGCGAGGCCTCCGCGTGCTGCCGCGCCTCCCTCGCTTCGCCGCGCTCCAGCGCGCTGCGCGCCAGCAGCTCGCGCGCCTCACCCGCATACATCGTGTCGATCCATGGCTCGAACGCGAGCAGCGCGCGGACGAGCGTCCAGCCGTTCCACTCGCTGGCCGCGCGCGCGGCGACCAGAAGCGCAGCCGGCGAGCGGCGCTCCTTCGTGCGCAACACGGGCATCACGATCTTTGTGGCGGCCGAGGCGTGCCCGGCCGCGAGCTCGAGCTGCGCCGCCTGAACGTCGGGGTCGTTCGTCGCTACCGGCGCGTTTCGTGTCGGCGGCGCGGGCACGGCCGCCTCGGCCGACGCGGGCGCGGGCTGAGTCTTTTGACACGCCACGGCGCTCGCGAGGACGAGCGCGTACAGTCCGGTCGACACGACGCGACGAAAGTCACGATCCATACCAGTCCGGGATACATTAGACGTGCCCCCACTGTCGTGAACCGAACGAATGCGCATGATCGCGGGATGAGCGTGAGAAACGCGCTGCAAGGTAGACCATCCGACCGAACCCCCCGAATCCCACCCGGAGCGTAACCATGGCCGCCACCGACTTTATAACGACGACTGAGAACGCACTTCCGGATCATGACATCGTGGCGCGTTACGGCGTGGTGCGCGGCATCACAGTGCGGTCGAGGTCGGCGTTTGGCACGCTGGGCGCAAAATTTCAACAATTCTTCGGCGGAGAGATTTCCCTGCTCACCGACCTCTGCGAGCAGACGCGAGCCGAAGCGTTCTCCATCGCGATCGATCATGCCAGAACACTGGGCGCGAACGCGCTGGTCGCGATCCGCTACGACGCGACGGAGATCATGTCGGGCGTTTCCGAAGTGCTGTGCTACGGCACGGCGCTGCGAGTCGTGCCCAAGCGAGGAACGTTATGAAGGTCACACAATCGCCGGCACGCCGGCGATTCCTCGAGTTCCTGATCAGTGTTGCCGTGCTGCACGCGGCCGCGATCGCGCTGTACTACGCGCTCGACATGCCGCACGCGCCCAGCGCTCGGCAGCGCATGTTCGCGGGGGTGTGGATGGGGGCAACGGTGCTCGTGATTTTCGTCGGCTTGCAGCGAATCAAGCGGGCACGCGGCAGACGCGGCCCGCACATCCGTCAGTAGTCGGCGCCGACCGTCTGCGACGGCGCAAGACGGATGCCCCGTTCGGGCGATTTGCGCGTGTGTTTGTGCCGGTACATCGCCTGATCGGCGATCTGAATGGAATCCTCGAGACTCTCCGCGCTGGTGTAGTCGGCCGCGCCCAGGCTCACTTCGAGTCGGACCTTGGCGCCGCTGGCCACCGCGATCGGCTCCGCCTGGCCGAGCACCAGTCCGAGACGCTGCTCGACGTCCACCGCTCGCGCCGACGGAATGACGAGCAGGAACTCGTCGCCACCCCATCGATACAGCTTGTCGTACGGCCTGAGCGTGGACCGCAGCAGCTCGGCGCACAGACGCAGCAGCCGATCACCCGCGGCATGCCCGAGCGAGTCGTTCACTGACTTCAGATTGTCCAGGTCCGCGATCACCACCGTCCCGAACGTGCCGCGGGCCATCTCCAGTCCGACGCCCTGCTCGAACGCGCGCCGATTGAGCGAGTCCGTGAGCGGGTCGTACAGTGCCGCCCGACGCAGTTGGTCGTGCGCCACGCGCAACTCGGCCTGCGCGTCATCCACCTCGCGCTTGGCGTCTTCCATGAGCAGCACGACCATGGCGAATCCCAGCGAGATGTTGAGCAGCAGGTCGAGATAGGTGTTGAAGCGCACGATCGACTCGCTCCACACCGGCCACGGTGGCGCGCCCGCCCGCAGGCCGAACGCGATGCCGTAGACCAGCCAAAGTGCCGCCAGCGCCGAGAACGCAGCGGCACCGGCGACGCTGCCCAACGTCCGCCGCGACGGCGGCAGCGTGAACAGGAGCGCGGCGCAGGCGCCGAGCGACACGACGGCAACCGGCGCTTGCCAGACCACGAGCTGCGTGAGGTCGCCGGAGGATCCGAACAACGAACCCAATGCGTAGATCAGTGCGGCGACGAAGACATAGTTGCGCGCTCTCGCCATTCGAGAGCCGGTGACATACATGGCGGTGCCCGCCACGAACAGCGCGAAGCTGCTGAGCTTCCCCACCTGATAAACGAGGTACAACGTGCGGACCACTGCCGAGCTGTCGCCGATCGTCGTCTGCACGAGACGCGGCATGATGATGTAACGGACCACGATGGCCGTGATCGCGACGGCTCCGCAGACCCACGCGGCCGTCCACGCGGCGAAGTATCCCCGGCGCAGGACATAACGGCGCAGGAGGACGAACAGCAGGACGAGGAGAAGCTCGCCGCCAAGCTGGACGACGACGCCGATAAACGAGACGACGGCGGTCAGGTCGCCATCGATCATGCGTACCGTTTCAGGGGGTCAGATGAGTTTGAATTGTGCTGGTTGTGCTGCGGCGCGTCCAGCCCAAATTGCGCATATTGAATCCACCCTTTGCAAACGGTCGTTCATGATACAAATCAACGACTTAGAGACGCCGGCGCTGTTGGTTGACGTCGATCGGATGGCACGCAATCTCGATCGCGGTGCCGAGTACGCGCGCTCGCACGACATTCTGTTGCGTCCACACATCAAGACCCACAAATCGCCGGCCCTGGCACACGAGCAGCTCGAGCGCGGCGCCGTCGGTCTCACATGCGCCACGCCGTATGAGGCGGAAGTGATGAGCGAGGTATGCGACGACCTGCTGGTGATGTATCCGCCGGTGGGAGCGCATCGCGCCGCGCGTCTCGCGCAGCTTGCCGAGCGCGTGAAGCTCACCGTGGCACTGGATTCGGACGTCGCCGCGAGCGACCTGTCGCGCGCTGCGCGCGACGCCGGCAGCACGGTGCGCGTGCTCGTGGAGATCGATGCAGGCATGCACCGCGTGGGCGTGCAGTCGTCGGCGGACGCCGTGGCGCTCGGGAAGAGAGTGGCCGACATGCCGGGACTCGAGGTGGCGGGGTTCGCGTTCTATCCCGGCCACATCCGTGGACCGGTGGGCGAACACTCGCCACAGCTGGCGGCGGCGCGAGCGCTCGTGGCCGAGACGCGCGCAGCGTTCAAGCAGGAAGGACTTCCGGTGGACGTCGTGAGCGCCGGCTCGACGCCTACGCTCTGGCGGACGCACGAGCTGTCGGGCGTGAACGAGATGCGCCCCGGCACCTACGTGTTCAACGACCGCACGACCGCGGAAATCGGCGCGTGCACGCTGGACGAGTGCGCGCTCACCGTGCTGGCGACCGTCGTGAGCACGGCCGTTCCGGGGCAGGCGGTGATCGACGCGGGCGCCAAAGCGCTTGGTCGCGAGCCGATGCGCGGCGGTACGAGCGGTGGCGACGGGTTCGGCTGTCTGTGGAGCGACTCCGACGTGATCGTGAAATCGATGTCGGAGGAGCACGGCATTCTCGACTTGTCGCGCTCGACGTGGCAGCCGAAGGTGGGCGATCGCGTGCGTGTGATCCCCAACCACGTGTGCATCGTGGTGCACCTGGCGGACATGGTGTTCGGCGTCCGCGACGATGCTGTCGTTTCCAGTTGGCCGGTGGCCGCCCGCGGGCGCGGCCAACCGGTACTGGCTGATTTAGGACGCTAGCGGAGCGTCATGCCGCGCGGGGCGTCTCGCGCGCGATCCGGATCTCGGTCGCGTCCGGACGCGCCGGCGGCAACTCGCGCGGCGACCGATAGACGTTCTTGAGTGCTTCCTGCACGAGGATCGTCGGACGCAGCGCGGGGTTCTTGGTGTAGTCTGAGTTGCTCATCGGTGTCTCCTGCCAAATAAGACACCGAGTTACCTGAAAAGGTTGTCAGCCATTCAGGTGCCGGCGAACCACTCGTAGCCGCGGTCGGACCAGTAGCCGCCGTTCCGCTCCGGCAGGAACGTGACACGCACGAGATACTTGGTGCACTTGTAGCCGAGCTTGATGGGAGAGTGGAGCCGTGCCGGGGCGCCGTGGTTTGCGCCGAGCCAGTGGCCGTCCATGGCGTACGCGACGAGCGTCTGCGGATGCATGACGCTCTCCATGTCCCAGCTCTCGTGGTAGTCGCTGTCGAACGACGCGAAGTCCACGTACTGCGCATCGGCGGTGGGCTGCACGACCTTCGCCAGGTCCGACATGCGCACCCCCGTCCACGTCCCCACGGCGTTCCATCCTTCCACGCAGTAGTGATTCACGCGCTGCGTGCGACGCGGCAGCGCGGCGAGCTGCTCCAGCCTGAGCTTCACTGGCCGTTTCACGGCACCGCTCACTTCCAGCGTCCAGGCGCCACGCACCGCGGGGTCCCAGACCGGCATCGTGTCCGAGATGAAGTAGCTCGGGAACGACGGCCCGGCGTCGTGGGCGCCGCGGCGAGGCTTGTCCATGGAGGTGTGCCGCAGCAGGCCCCGCTCGACGTTCTCGTTCCGCTTCTCGGCGTGCACGAGGAACCCCTTCGCCCCTTTGGGGCCCTGCGAGTCGCAGGCGCCAAGCAGGGCGGCGGTGATGGAAGAACCGCTGACTTCCAAGAACTGGCGACGTCGCATTATGGCGTGGGCTGTAGGCTATCGGCTGTCAGCTGTCAGTTGGCTCAGGCCCCAGACCGCATCGGCCGCTTCCACCAGAACGGCCGAGCATTTCGCTTTTCCGGCGACTTCGACTCGTTGTAGCCACCGGTGATCATCGACCGCAGCGAATACGGATCGACCGCAAACACCATGAACACGTGCCCGAACGTGAGCACCACGAGTGCGAGCATCGACAGGAAATGCCAGTAGCGCGCCCAGACGTAGCCACCGAGCAGGTTGGTGAGCGGTGCGAGCTGCACAGGCTTCCAGATCGCCAGACCCGTGATCACCGATGCGAGCCCCACGATGGGCATCGCGAAGTACGCGCTCTTCTGCAGCGCGTTGTGCTTGCCCTGATGCGGGTGATTCTTTCGCGCAAATGTGTAGAACTTCACCATCTCCCACGAGTCGCGCAGGTCGCCCCGACGCGGCACCAGGTCGCGCCACTCGCCGTGCAGATAGATGAAGCCGACGTAGACGCAGGCGTTGATCAGCAGCACCCACATCATGGCGAAGTGCCAGTTGCGCGCGCCCGCCAGCCAGCCGCCGAACGTGAGCGCGTCAGGAATCGGCTTGCCCTCGAAGGGATAGCAGCAGAACGTCTCGCCCTTGCGGGCGAACTTGGGATACGCGTTGAAGATGCGCAGCCCGCTGGCAATCATGATGGTCAGCGCACCCACGTTGACCCAGTGGGTGAGTCGTACGATCCAATGGTGTCGCTTGCGCGAGGTCACCGGGACGAAGCGCCGAAGTGTGTACACAGCGTGAAAACCTGATGCTACGATGAACGGCGATGCTGCGAAAGCTACTGGGTTTCCTCGTCGGGTTCGGGGTGACGCCCACGCCGTGCCTGGCGCAGGCAGACAGCGCGGCGCGGAGCGCGAAGCTGGTGAGCTACTGCCGCGCGATGGGAACGCCCGGTCGCGCGCCACTCTCGTCGCGCAACCGACGCAACCGCGTGGCCAGTTGCACGTAGGCCACATCCTCGGGCGTGAGGCGCTGTTCGGTGCCGCCAGCCGGCAGCGCGACGGTCGGCCACGCGAACGCGTGCCCGAAGCCCAGCAGATGCAGCAGCTCGTGCGATACGACATGTGCGTCGCTCAGGAACGCGATCCGGCTGAACCGTAGCACGCCATCGCTCGCGTCGCCGGCGTTTCCCCAGGTCACGAAGGTGTGTCCGTCGGCGCCGCTGGGCTCGATCTCGACGCGCACTGCGTTACGCGAGGTGTCAGTCGCGCTCAGCACGGCCGGCGCGAACAACCGCACACCCACGTCCCGTTCCAGCTGCTCGGCGATCGCCCAAAACCGCACAGAGTCGTCGGGGGTGATCGCCGCGCCAAAGCGCGAACGGTCGAACGCGATGCGCAGTGGCAGGTCGGCCGACCGCCAGCCGAGGAGCGTACGCGGACCCGCCGCGGAGCGTGGCACCAGCCGCCAGAAGGGCGAGCCGTCTGACGCGCGCCGGAGCGCGCTCGCGGCATCGATGCGCACCACGCGGCCCTGATATGATCCCGCGTCGATGCGCCACGCGATGGGTACGAGCGCGATAGTCAGGCGCTGCAGGTCGCGGCGTTCGACGATTCGCAGCGCGACGCGATGGAAGACGCTCGAATCGTCAAACGGCTCGGCTGCAACGTCGACGTCGCCGGAAGCCGGAAGGTCCACGCGCTTCTCGAATTGGCCATCGACGACCGCCACCGAGTCGCGAACCCCACCAGCACTGATGGACACGCGCATCCGCGGCGGCGCGCTACCATCGAGGGTGATGAAACGACCGCGAAGCACGGGCTTCACGCCGAGCACCACCGAATGGCGGACCGACGTGTCGCCGATCCACGCGATGAGACTCGTGGTGCCGGCGAGACGCGCCGACACGCTCGCGCGCGTGCCAGCGTGGTCGAGTATCCGGAGCACCGACGTGTCGCTGCTCGCCCAGGACACGTCGCCACCTGTGAGATCGCGTCCGGCGCTGTCGCTCACCACTGTCAGGATGGTCGGCGTCTCGCCGGACCAGATCGCGACGCGATCGGCGACGATTCGAATTGCCGCCGGCGCCACCCGCACCTTGAAATCGAGACGGCCCACACCGTCCACACTGGCACCGACAACCTGCACATCCGCAGAGCCCCCGGGCATGAAGCTGGCTCGCGCGACACCAAGCGAGTCCGTCCGCGCGTCGATCGCACGCAACTGCGCGCCGTCCGCGCCGGTGACGATTGCCCAGCGCACCGGGACGCCCGCCAGCTCGCGGCCGCGCGGGCCCAGCACGCGAACGGCGAGCACGGTGTCCAGCGGCTGGAACGCGCGCGTCGCCCAGGCGGATCCGGACACGCGTTGCAGCGCGCTGGCCGCCCGGGGCCCTCGAACGACGCGACCCACCACGGAGTCGCTCGCCTGGGCGACCGTTGCGGCCGTGTCGACGCTCGTCGCTCGCGGTCGGCTGCTCCTTTCGCAGCCGAAGACGGCGGCAATCAGCAGGTGGCCGAGGAGCACGGCCGGAGCACATTTTCCTGTCATGCGACTGGACAAATGGCTCTGGGCAGCGCGCTTCTTCAAGACCCGGTCACTGGCGTCCGAAGCGGTGGACGGCGGTCACGTCGAGGTGAACGGCGATCGCGCCAAGCCCGCCAAGCAGATTCGCGAGGGCGACGAGCTTCGCATTCGGCAGAATCAGAACACGTACGTCGTGCACGTGCGCGGTCTGTCCGAGCGGCGTGGGCCGGCCAGTGAGGCGAATCTGCTCTACGAGGAGACGGCGGCGAGCCGCCAGGAGCGCGAACGCCTGGCCGAACAACGGCGTCTGGCGCCGGCGCCAGCCTACGAGGAAGGCGGCCGGCCCACGAAGCGCGACCGCCGCGACATCTCACGAGTCAAGCGCCGCTACTGAGCGCCGATCCGGCGGAGCGTCTCGGTGCTGAGCGAGTGTCCGCCGTCGAACATCACAAGCTCGGACTCGAGTCCGCGCTCCGCGAGCGCACGCTGCTGCGACTCGAGCACTTTCTGCGTGATGAGCGTGTCCATGCGACCGGCCACGATGGTGATGCTCGCGCCACGGAACAGCTGGTTCCCTCGCTCCGTGGGCAGATCGGGCGGGAGCGAGCCGGCCCACAGGATCAGTCGATCGACTCTTGTGGTGCCCATGGCCGCCCAGCGGGAAACCGTCGCCACGCCCTGCGAGAAGCCGAGGGCGACGACGCGTAGCTCGGTCGCACCGGCCTCCTCGCGCACGAGCCGCGCGACGGCGTCCAGGTACTCGACATAGTCGGCGATCTCCGACTCACGCTCCTGGAACGTCATCCACGACGCGCCAACCGGGCTATCCGGACCGTGGCGCTTGAGGAGGTCATCGAGGTAGAACCGGCTCAGTCCTTCCGGCGCGATGATGACGCGCGTCCCGTCGTTCAGCGGCTCGAGGGCCAGCGCGAACGGCTCCGCGAGCTGCGCGTAGCCGTGACACGCAATCCAGAGCTCGCGAACCTGCGGTCCGTGCGCCCCGAGTTGGTAGAACCGGGCGGTTCGTGAAACGCGAACGTGCCGCGCCACTGGCGTCGGCACGCTCACGGTCTTGCCCCGGTCAATCGGCCGGCTTGCTCGTGGCCTTGGCGGCTGCGATGCGAAGCAGGTCCTGCTGCGACCGGCTCTGCTGCAGCAGCTCGATGGCACGGACCAGCGGCCGATCCGTGCTGAGCGAGCGACGCTTGGCCTCGCCGTCGCCGAACGCACGGCGCGCGACCCGGCGATCCAGCTCGTCGCCGAGCATCGCCGTGGCAACGCTGTCGAACCGCGCGTCGATGGTCACGCCCGCGTTCTTGAGCCGGCGTCGCAACTCGGCGCGCCACGCGGGCGTCGTCGAGTAGCCCTGCGACACCTGGTCCTTGAGCTCGAGCGAGTACTGCTGCAACACCGTCTGCAGCTGCTGGCTCTTGGGGGCGATGGAGCGCACGAACTCCTGCTGCAGCGTGGACACGGTGTCCTCGCGCACGAGGAAGTCCGGCACGATCCCACCTCCGCCATAGACGATGCGACCCGCGTCGCTCCGGAACTGCGGCCGTTTGAGCCGCGATTCCTCGGTCTCGGTGGAGTCGGGCCCGCCCTCGATGATCTTGCCGTCCTCGAGACGTCCCTCGAGTACTCGGCCATCCTCGGTGACGCGCCGTTCGCGGTGAATGGAGCGGCCGCTGGGCGTGTACCACTTGCCGGTCGTCAGCTTGAGCGAATAGCCCTCGTCCAGCGAGAAGAGCGACTGCACCAGCCCCTTGCCGTAGGTGGTGGAGCCGAGGACGAGTGCGCGATCATGATCCTGGAGCGCGCCCGCGACGATTTCCGCCGCCGACGCCGTGCCGCCGTCCGTGAGCACCACGAGTGGGACTCCGGTGGCGACGTGCGTGCCGTGGGTCCGCGCCACCTCGTCGGTGGTGCCGCGAGCCCGCACCGTGACGATGTCCTGTCCGTCCTTGAGAAACAACGTGCTGATCTCGAGCGCTTGCTCGACGATTCCGCCGCCGTTGTCGCGGAGATCCAGCACGAGACCCTTGGCCCCCTGCGCGACCAGCTTCTTTACCGCGGCCTCAACCTCTTCCGCGGCGTTCTCGTTGAACGTCTGGAGCGGGATGTAGCCGGCGCCGTTGATCACGGTCGAGTAAGGCACCGCCGGCACGTGGACTTCCCGTCTCGTGAACGTGAGACGGATCGGCCCGACCACGCCGCTGCGTCCAAAAGCAACATTGACCTTCGATCCCGGGATGCCTCGGAGGTGTTCCGAGACCCTGTTCAAGCCCCAATCCGCAACGGATGAATCGCCGATCGACAGTATGCGATCGCCTTCGCGAACGCCCGCTTCCTCGGCCGGCGTATTCGGAAACACCCGCTGCACGGTGACGGCGCGTTCGTCTTCCTCACCCAGGAGCATGCCTGTGCCGCCATAGCGGCCATTGGTGCCGCGCGCGAACTCCTCGCTTTCCTTGCGCGAGAACAGCTCCGTGTAGGGATCGTGCAGCTCACGCACCAGACCGCGAGCGGCACGCGCGAGCAGCTCGCTGCTCTCGATCGTGTCGACGTACTGGCGGGAGATGAGCGACACCACCTGATCGAACAGCCGCGCGTTCGCGCGAGCCGGTGGGTCCTGCAGGAGAAAGCCGCCCGCGATGATCGGGACAAACAGCAGCGAGGCGACGACAGCGGTACGATTGCGTGGCATGAGCAACCTGATCGGGGCGAGTCCCGTGGGGGGTCTCTTGGGGGCCGAAAGGGCGTGATTTCAAGAAGCTCCGTGGGACGCAGAAAGTCAACGGATTTTGGCCGGGATGGGTTTCCGCCAGCCGACCTTTCACATTCCGGGATGACGGAAATGGCGATAGGTGCGGCCGCGGAAGAAGAACGGTCCGCGCTCACGTCGGAATGGCGGGCGCTGCTGTCCATCGCGCTGCCCGTTGTCGTCGTTCAGGTAGGCCTGATGCTGATGGGCGTCGTCGACGCCCTGATCATCGGTCACTTGTCCGCGCAGGCGCTGGCCGCCGTCGCCCTCGGAGTGCTGTATACCTACAACGCCATCGTCGTCGCGATGGGAACCCTGATGGCGCTGGATCCGCTCGTGGCCCAGGCGGTCGGAGCCCGTGACGAGCTGGCCGTCACAAGGGCCATCCAACGCGGCCTGGTCCTGTCCGTGGTACTCGGCGCGCTGACCATGCTTCTCACGATACCGGCCGCTTCGGTGCTGGGTGCGTTCCATCAGCCGGCCGAGGTGATACCGCCGGCTGCGGAGTACATCCAGATCAGCGCCGCGGGACTGATCCCGTTCCTCGTATTCATCGTCCTGCGGCAAAGCCTGCAGGCCATCGGCCGGTTGACGCCGATCGTCGTGACCATCGTGCTCGCGAACGTCCTGAACGCATTGCTCAACTGGGTGCTGATCTTCGGGCACCTGGGCGCGCCGCGCATGGGCGTCGCCGGCAGCGCGATCGCCACCGTGGTGAGCCGCTGGGCCATGTGTGTGATGCTCCTGTGGCTCGCATGGAAGGAGCTGCGTCCGCACGTGCACGCGATCGATCGTGAGAGCTTCGCGCCCCGGCCGCTGTGGGGCATGCTGTGGCTGGGATTGCCGATCGGATTTCAGCAGGCACTGGAATTCAGTGCGTTCGGCGCGGTTGGTCTCCTGATGGGGACGTTCGGCGCGCTCCAGGTGGCCGGTCACCAGATCGCCCTCAACCTCGCGGCGCTCACGTTCATGGTGCCGGTGGGCGTGGGAGCCGCGGCCGCGGTGCGCGTGGGACACGCGGTCGGGGCAGGAGATGCAGGGCGCTCGCGACGCGCGGCGCGCATCGCGTACGGGCTCGGCGCAGGATTCATGTCGCTGACCGCTGTCCTGTTTCTCGTGCTGCCCCGCGCGTTGTCGGCGGTGTACACGACGGATCTGGCGCTCATCGCCGTGGCGTCGTCGCTCATCCCGATCGCGGGCGTGTTCCAGATCTTCGACGGGCTGCAAGCGGTTGGCGCCGGTGTGCTGCGCGGCTTTGGCGACACGCGGATTCCGGTGATCGCGATGGTCTGCGGCTACTGGCTGATCGGCGTGCCGGTGAGCGTGGTTCTCGGATTCAAGACGTCGATGGGACCGCAGGGGCTGTGGTGGGGATTCGTCGCGGGTCTGGCGTCCGTCGCGCTCTTTTTGCTGTGGCGCGTGCGAGTCCTGTTGAGACGCGATATAGGACGAGTCCAGATTTAGTGCTCAAACCGGGTAGAGCTTCGGCCGTCCGAACAGCTTATCACGGACGAGACGGGATGAAAGGGATGCCACGGGATACTTCGAAAGGCGCAAACAACAACTGATTGGTTAACGGCGAAACCAACAATTGATTCTTGTTTTTTGTTTGCCGGTGGTGGCCGATGGGTTCAACCAATTCTTTTATAGGGTCCGTGTGCTCCGTTTCGTCCCGTCGCGTCAGTGATGGGCTGTTGGGATGGTCTGAGCACTCTACCGGGCCTTGATTGCCGCGATCGCCGCGATGGCGCGAGACAGCCTTTCTTCGCGCGCTCCGTGGATCTCGACATATGGGAGCTTTAGCTCCTCAAACCTCTGTTCGAACAGGGCGTGCATCTCCTCACGTCTGTGGCCGCGGTCCCGGACGCCGTCGGATACCCAGGGAATGTCCGGCGCGAGTAGCAGGTAAAGGTCAGCCGCGCGGGCGCGCGCTTCCGTCACGATCCAGTCCGGACAACGGCCGAAGTAGTGCTCGCAGTACACCACGGTGCTCACGAGATCCGTATCGAGGATCACGAGGTCGCGGGCCTGCGCGATCGCTGCGTCTTCCGACGCCATCTGACCTTTTGCGATCGGGCCGTGATCCGCGAACCCAAGCTTGCCTTCCCGCTCGGCGGCATACGCCCGCACGAATTCCTTCGCGACTGGGACGTGAAAGTATTCACCCAGGCGGTGGGCGAGCTCGGTCTTGCCCGTGGATTCAGAACCGGTGAGGACGACCTTGATCACGCCGGAGTGGGCGCCGGCTCCGCCGTTGCCGTCGCGTCACCGCGCTGGAGACTGCGGCGCCACTCCACCAGGCCCATGACGGCCAGGCCGAGGAACACCGCGTAGAGCGCAGCCGTGGGATACAGACCCTTGTAGACATACATCGGCACGTACACCACGTCGACCGCGATCCACAGGATCCAATTCTCGAGGATTTTTCGCGTCATCATGATCTGCGCGATCACGCTGACCGTAGTGAGCGCGGAGTCCAGGAATGGCAGCGACACCCCGCGCAGCTTCGACGTCAGCAGACCCAGCGCGACCCACGATACCAGACCCAGCAACACGGACACGCCCCAGATCCGCGACGTCGCCCGAGAGACCCCCAGCCTGGTGCGGTTCGCCCCGCCGTGCAGCCATTCATACCAGCCGTACACGGAGATGACGAGGAAGAACGCCTGGAGCCCAGCATCGGAGTACAACCCGGCGTGCACGAAAATGAACCCGTACATCGCGACGCTGACGATGCCGCTGGGCCAGCTCCAGATATTCTCGCGAGCGCTGAGATATACGCTGACCGCGCTGAGGATCGCGGCAATCCATTCGAGCCACTGCACCGATTAATTGTACATCATGCGCCTGACCAAGGTGGACCCGGAAGCACCACAGCGCGAACTACTGAAGGAGGCCGCCGAGCTGCTGCGTTCGGGACAGCTCGTCGCGTTCCCCACGGAGACCGTCTACGGATTGGGCGCGCACGCACTCGACGAAGCGGCGGTGCGGCTCATCTACGAAGCCAAGGGTCGTCCCAGCGTGAATCCGCTCATCGTGCACGTCGCCAGCCCCAAGGCCGCGCGCGAGCTGGCCCTGGAGTGGACGGCCGCAGCCAACGCGCTCGCCATGGCGTTCTGGCCCGGACCACTCACGCTCGTGGTGCGAAAGCGCGGGATCATTCCAGACCTGGTCACGGCTGGCGGCGACACGGTCGGATTGCGCGTGCCGTCGCACCCGGTTGCGCTCGCGCTGCTGGAGGAAGCTGGCGTCCCCGTCGCCGCACCCAGCGCCAACCTCTCGACGCAGGTCTCCCCCACCACCGCCGACCACGTGGTGCGCGGTCTGGGCGAGCGGGGGGGCGTCGCGCTGGTGGTGGATGGCGGTCCCACGAGCGTCGGCATCGAGTCCACCGTTGTGGACGTCACGGGCGCCGTCCCGCGCGTGCTACGACCGGGCATGATCTCGCACGAGTCCATCAAGAGCGTGGCAGGCGCGGTGGAAATCGCGACGCAGGTTGAGCCGGGCGAATCGGCGAAATCGCCGGGCATGATGGGACGGCATTACGCGCCGCGCGCGCGCGTACGACTCTTCAATCGCGATGAGATGGACGCGGTGCTCCGCGACGCGCGCGATGCGGCGAGGCAGGGCGAGCGCGTCGGCGCGATGGTCTTTGTGTCGCTCGGAGTCGAAGGCATCCACGAGCACATCATGGTGCCGAATCCAGCAGGCTATGCCCGCCTGCTGTACGCCACGTTTCACGAGATGGACGATGCGCGCTGCGATCTCGTGCTGGTGGAACGTCCACCCGCCGGCGCCGAGTGGGACGCCATCCGCGACCGCCTGGAGCGGGCTACGCGATAGCGCGCGCCATCCGCGCCTCGGCCTCCAGGATGGCACGATCGCGATTGATCGCCGCCACGGCGAGCGTCTTGTCGCCAACGATATATGAGACGCTGCAGTCGCGACTGGACGGGTCGCCTTCGACGCGCGTGCGATCCCATTTCTTCGCGTGCCCTACGTAGCGGATGGTTACGTCGTAGTGCGCGCTCCAGAAGAACGGCACTGTATCGAAGCGCTCGCGCGCGCCGAGCGCATTCCGCGCGGCGGCCCGGCCCATGTCCTCAGCAACCACCCAGTGCTCCACCCTGATCGCCTGACCAGTGTGAGGGTCCGGCCAGCGAGCGACGTCGCCGGCAGCGAAGACGCCCGGCGCGCTCGTTTCGAGGTACTCGTTGACGGCCACGCCCTTGTCCATGCGAAGTCCCGCTGCCTCGGCGAGCTTCGTCCTCGGACGAACGCCGACACCGGCGACGACGAAATCCGCGGCGAGCTTCGAGCCGTCGTCGAGGATCAGGTGGTCCTTCTCGAGACCCCTCCCGGTGCGACCCATATGGAACGTCACGCCCTGCTCTTCGTGCACCGACTTCACGAAATCGCCCAGCTCTGGCCCCAGCACGAGCTCCAGCGGCCGCGCCCTGGGAGCCGCGACATGCACCTCGAGACCGCGCGCGCGGAGCGAAGCGGCCACCTCGAGGCCGATGAAGCTCGCACCCAGTACGGCGACGCGTCGCGCGCCGCCGGTTGCCGCCGCGATGATGGCATCGCTGTCGGCCAGCGTGCGCAGGTACAGCACCTTCGGGCCCGTACCCGGGAGATCCAGACGAACGGGCTCCGCGCCGGGCGCGAAGATGATCGCGCCAAACGACGGCTCCGAACCGTCCGTCAGCGTGAGCTTTCGGTTCTTCGCGTCCAGCTCGCGCACTTCCTGTCGCGCCAGACTCACGTCGTGCTCCGCGAACCATTCGGGTCCGCGTAGCGGAATCCACTCCGGCTGCGCGTTCCCGGCCAGATAGTCCTTGGACAAGTTGGGGCGGTCAACAGGCTCGCTGACGACGGGGTCGTACATCGTGATCCGCCCAGCGTACCCTTCGCGCCGCAGCGTCTCCGCGGCTACCTGCCCCGCCGCGCCCGCGCCGATGATCGCGATCGACTCAGGGTGGCCGCTCTTCTTGCGCGCCTTTGGGGCAGCCTGCTCGATCTTCTCGCGGACGAACACCTTGCCGTCCACCTCGTCCACCCGCCAGCACGGAAGATCGTTGAGCGCCGGAGGACGCAGCGCCTGGCCGGTGCGCAGGTTGAAGCACGCGTGGTGCCAGGGACAGCGGACGGTACCGTCCACCACGAGGCCTTCCGCCAGCGGTCCGCCATAGTGCGAGCACGTCGCCGCCATCGCGTGACATTTTCCGTCCACGCGCGAGAGGATGACGGCCTCGCCAGAGGCGTGGCCAAGCAGCGTGGCTCCTTCCCTGACGTCAGTGGCCAAAATGCCTTTTTGGAGATCTGGTCCCGCGAGATTGTCCGACTGGCCGCCCATGAAGTCTTCCCCGAGTCGCCGCGTAGCGAGTAAGATGACCGCGTCCTGACCACTCACGCCATGTCGTCGATTCGACGCGCCAGACTCGTTGTGTGCTTGTTAACCTCGGCTTGCCGGCTGGCCGGCCGAGATGCACCGGTTGAGCAGGATGCGCGCCTGCCCCAAGACCGCCTGCCGACCGGTGTCCGGCTGGACCCCGCCGGTGCGATTCGCGACGTGGGCTCGTTGCCACTCTCGATGCTGCGGTCGCCAGACGGGAACCACCTGGTGCTCGTGCTCAGTGGCTACTCCGATCAGGGCATCCAGATCGTAGAGCGCGCCACCGGGCGCATCGCGCAGACCATCGTGCAGCCGGCGGCATTCGTCGGCGCCGCGTTCAGCGCGGACGGCGGCGAGTTGTTCGTGTCCGGTGGTGACCGCGATGTGGTCTACAAGTACGGTTGGGGCACCGGCACCGCGGCGCTCACCGACAGCATCGTGCTGGCCTCGGTGGCCTCGGGAGGACACGGCACGCGATACCCAGCCGGGATGGCGGTCTCCAAGGACGGGCGCTGGCTTTACGTCGCCGAGAACCTGGCAGACTCGGTTGCCGTCGTGGATCTGCGCGACAAGCGCGTCGTGCAGCGGCTGGCCACCGAGCGATATCCGTACGGCGTCGTCGTCGCCCCGGACGGCAAGGTGTACGCGTCGGCATGGGGCGGCGAGACCGTATCGGTGTTCGCCCCGACCAACGATGGCTTGCGTGATCTTGGCCGCATTCCGGCGGGCCGGCATCCGAGCGCGCTGCTGCTCAACCGCGACGGCTCTCGGCTGTTCGTGGCGTCGGGCAGCACGGACCGCGTGAACGTCATCGACACGCGACGCCGCGCGATCATCTCCAGGTTGCTGGATCCGCCGCCGGAAGGCCCTGGCGAGGGCAGCACGCCAAACGCGCTGGCGCTGTCCACGGACGGCACTCGACTCTACGCCGCGGAGGCGGACGCGAACGCCGTGGCTGTCTTCAACCTCTCGCGAGAGACATCCAATGTCGCGGGCGCGACGGGCAACGATCGGCTGGCGGGTCGCATCCCGACGGGCTGGTATCCCACCGCGGTGATCGCGTCCGGTGACACACTGCTGGTCGCGAACGGCAAGGGACGCGGATCGTCTCCCAACCCGTTGGGTCCCGATCCGGAGAACTCGCGCTCGCACAAGGGCGCCAAGGGATCGCAGTACACGTACGCCATCCTGCACGGCACACTGCAGGTGTCGCCGACGGCGAACGCGAACGGCGCGGCGCTCAACGCGCTCAGCGCGCGCGTGGCCCGCGCCAACGGCTGGGACCGACGCGCCGCGCGACCCGCGCTCGGATATCCGCCGTTCAAGCACGTCATCTACGTCATCAAGGAGAACCGTACCTACGACCAGGTGTTGGGCGACATGAAGCAGGGCGACGGCGACACGACGCTGCTGTTCTTCCCGCGCCCGCAGTCGCCCAACCACCACGCGCTCGCCGATCGGTTCGGCCTGTTCGATCGGTTCTTCGTGAACGCCGAGGTCAGCGCCGACGGCCACAACTGGTCGATGGCGGCGTACGCGACGGACTACCTCCAGAAGACGGTGCAGTCCAATTACTCGGACCGTGGCCGCTCGTACGACTACGAGGGCACCAATCGCGACTCGGACGAGATTCCCGAGAACGATGTCTCCGAGCCGGCGAGCGGCTATCTGTGGACGCTGGCCGAAGAGAAGAAGATCACCTTCCGGAACTACGGGAACTGGGTGATCAAGGACACGACGGTGAAACCGCCGCTGTATCGTGGCAGCAAGCCGTTCCTCGTCGCGAACACGAACGAGCGGTATCCGAGCTACGACCTCGGGATCCGCGACCAGGTGAGGATGGACGTGTGGCTCGAGGATCTCGCCGAGTTCGCGAAGAAGAAGGAGATGCCGGCGCTGCAGATCGTGTGGCTGCCCAACGACCACACGTCCGGCGCGGCTGCCGGCAGGCCGACGCCGCGGGCCTACATGGCCGACAACGACCTGGCGCTGGGACGGATGATCGATGCGCTGTCACGCACGGAGTTCTGGCGCAACACCGTGGTATTCGTGCTGGAGGACGACGCGCAGAACGGACCGGACCACGTGGACTCGCACCGTTCACCGCTGCTGGTGGTGTCGGCGTACAACCGGCCAGGTGTCATTCATCGTTTCGCGAACACCACGGACGTGCTGCGCACCATCGAGGAGATCCTCGGGCTCAACTCGATGTCGCATTTCGATTATTACGGGCGGCCGCTGCGCGAGATCTGGGCGAGCACGCCGGACCTGCGACCCTACGCGGTGCTGACGCCGTCGGTGTCGCTGGACGAGAAGAATCCGCCACGCACGCAGGAAGCGCGGGAGACAGAGCTCCTGGACCTGGATGAGGCGGATGAGGCGAACGAGGAGATGTTCAACCGCGTGCTCTGGGCGACGATCAAGGGACGGTCGGTACCCTTCCCTGGTATTCGCAGAGTCACCGCGCTCGAGCTGAAACGGTAGTTCGAGAACGCGAGGTAACGTTCATGCCGCCGGGTCACGAGGCATGGAGTCGGTCCCGCCGGGGCCACGCACAACTTTGATCCGAGTCTCACGAATTGAACGGCACGAATTCATCCGAATTGTTGATACACAAAACAAAGCTCCCCTCGGCCGGCGGAGAGGAGCTCTCTTTGTTGTGTTGAACTATTCGTCTTGATTCGTGGAATTCGGATCAAGTAGTCAGTGACCCTGGC
>DASTVV010000099.1:0-3133 GCA_035758925.1 Gemmatimonadaceae bacterium | reverse complement strand
GAAGACTGGTTGTCCGGTTCGAATCACCTGCGAGATGCCGGCGGGGTTGTTCCACCGCGGTGGATACTCCTCCCTGAGCCGACGCGCGACGTCTGCTTTGGTCGGATCGGCGTGCACGACGGCTACCCGACGGATGAGACCTTCGCGCTCGACCAGATGTATCCGCCCGACCGTCACCATCTGACGTGGCGCAGGATGCTTGTGGTGAATGGAGGGCATGAGAGCAAACCGAGACGAACATGGAGGCGCCGAATGGCGCCCACCGACAGGGCGATGGCAGACCGAGGATGGACAGGCGATGCTGGCGGCGCTCGCCGCCAGTGGGCAAACGCCGAGTGCCTTCGCGCGCGCCAAGGGTTTTCCACCGTACCGCGTGAGCTACTGGCGCGCGAAGCTCGCTGCCCCTGAGCGCCAAGAGCTGCAGGTCCGCCCTGGCAAGGGTGGCTTTGTACCCGTCGCGGTACGCGACGCGATCCAGACCCAGGAGGCCGCCACGGAGCGCCGGGTCGAGGTGAAGTTGCCGAACGGACGCGTCGTCACGTTCGCGGGGACGTGGGACGCGGCAGCGGTCGCGCCGTGGCTGCACGCGCTGGAGGGTGAGCGATGATCGGGCTGAATGGGGAATTTCGCATCTTCCTCTACGCCGGCACCTGCGATATGCGCCGACAGATCGGAGGTCTGGTGACGATGGTGCGCGAGCAGTTGGGACGAGATCCGCAGTGCGGTGACATGTACGTGTTCCGTGGCAGGCGCGGTGATCAGATCAAGGTTCTGTTCTACGACAAGCGCGGTTATTGCATGCTGGTGAAACGTCTCGATGAAGGGACGTTTCCGATCGCGCATGCCGTGGACGGCAACGCTGTCGAGATCACGCTTCGCGATCTGGCTTCATTGCTGACGAATGCAGAAATGAGGTCATCTGTGCGCGCGACCGCTTGAATCCACAGTTCGATTCGGCTACTTGCTGTCGACGTGGCAGCGGACCGACGCAAGCAGATCGAAGACGCGATCGCCGCGCTTGGCGCGCTCAGGAGCGCGGTCGCGAGCGAGCAATCGCGCATCCTCGACGAAGTGGTCGCGCTGCTCGCTAGCCTCGATGGCGAGTTGGCGAGTCTGAGTGCGAAGTTGCGCTGGCATGCGAGCGCGCCGTTTCGTTCCAAGAAGGACGAGGCCCCCGAGGGCCAGCTCGCGTTCGAGCTGCTGCGCATGTTGACGGGGCGCCTTGGCCAGGAGCCTGCGGTCGACGACGTCCAACCCAGCGAGGGCGATGCCCCGCCCAGCGACGGCGACACGCCATCCAACCGGGACGCACCCGGCGGGCGGGGCTCGCGCCCTCATCGTGAGCGACGTGGACGAGGGCTGCGCCGCAAGATCGATGAGGTCAAGGTCGCGGACCCGGAGGTGCCGAAGTGTCCGTGCTGCAGTAAGCAGCTGGCCGAAATGGGCTTCGACGTCCGCGAGCGCTTCATCTACCAGCCGGCAGAGGTCTACATCCTCGAGGAGCGGATCTACAAGTACGGATGCCGCTGTGGCGAAGTCGTCGTCACCGCGGAGCCGACCGAGCCGCCCAAGCCGATTCCGGGCGGCATGGCGTCGTCGAGCCTGCTCGCCCAGCTGGCGATCGGCAAGGTGCTCGACGGCAACCCGGTCGAGCGTTTCGCCAAGCAACTTCGGCGCCAGGACATCGATCTGGCCACCTCGACGCTGCACGACTGGTTCGGCCGTGTCGGCGACATGTTCGCCGTCGTGCGCAAGGCGTGTCACCGCCAGCTGCTGACGTGCGACCTCATCAGCCTTGACGACACGCCGGTCCGCGCCCGCAATGCTGATCATCCTGCTAGCATCCAGACCGGACGTCAGTGGCTCTACCTTGGTGACGTCAATCAGATCGCCTATGCCGCGTTCACACCCGACTGGAAGGGGACGCACCCCCAGCGGGTCCTCGAAGGCGCTCGCGGCGACATCCAGAACGACGGCTACGCCGGCATCAACCCGCTGTTCGTCGGACCCGACGCGCCCCGGCGTATCGGATGCAACGACCACGGACGGCGCCGGTTCGTGCAGGCCCTCGAGCAGGGCGACCGCCGCGCGCAGCCGATGATCGATCTGTACGGCGCCCTGTACCACGTCGAGCGGACCGCGAACGAGCGCAACCTCGACGCCACCGGGCGGCGCGCGCTGCGGCAGGCCGAGTCGGTCCCTCTGTGGCGCGAGCTCGAGCGCGTGATCACCGACATCACGCCCAAGGTCGACAAGAAGGCCCCGCTCGGCAAGGCCATCCACTACTGGACCCGGCAGCAGCCGTCCCTGCGCGCCTTTCTCGACGATGGCCGGTTCCCGATCTCCAACGCCCACGTCGAGCGCCTGCTGCGCGTCGTGTCCACGTTCCGGAAGAACTCGCTGTTCGTCGGCAGCCTCGACGCTGGCGAGCGCTACGCGAACGTGCTCACCGTCCTGCTCAACTGCGAGCTTGCCGGCGTCAACCCCTACACCTACCTCGTCGACGTCATCGACAAGATCGCTGCCGACTGGCCCGCCGACCGCGTCACCGAGCTCCTCCCCCGTGCCTGGCTCGCCGCTCGCCAAGCCGAACAGCAGCGTCCAGGCCAAGCTGCCGCTGCCGCCGTCACGTAGCTCGTCTCGCATCGCTCGGGCGTTGTCGCATCCTCCGCATCATCCCAGCCAGATGGTGACGGTCGGGTGGATACGTCGCAGTCGGTGTACGGGCAGAGGTAGATGCACGTCCAGTACCGATTGCCGTCCAGGAGGTAGTCGTCGGAGCGAGTGCCTTCGAACAGCTCGTCGAAGGCCGCGAGGTGGACCTCCTCGAGGCCAACGACGTCGAGGTCCGTCCTCGGCTGCTCGGGCGCGTGGCCTTTGGCCCGGGCTCGGTAGCGATGCAGCACCTCGAGCAACTCCTCATCCATCTCGGAACCAAGCCAGTCCACCAGAGCTGGGTCGATTGCATCGGGGAACTCGGGGTGGGCCGTCGTCTCGCCGGAGTCCTTGGAACTCCGAGATCCTGGCCCCGAAGCGCCGATTTCGTCACGAGCGCACAGCTCGGTCGTGGCGCGTAGTCTTCCTGAGGTGGAGTGGTTGCAGGGCGCCTGCTAGCGGTACCTTCGCAGATTCG
>DASTVV010000088.1:0-57855 GCA_035758925.1 Gemmatimonadaceae bacterium | reverse complement strand
GCACTCTGACGGTACCGCGCCGGACCATGCGATGGTGTCAGTGAACTCCCAGACGCGGGCGCGGAAAAGACTTGCCGAGACTCAGGCACCGGCCGACAGAAGCCGCTGATCCCTCCTGGCATGGTTCGGGTGTCAACCCATCTATGGTATGTCGGCACTCCTGCAGCCGCGCCCTGTCGTCGAACCGCAGCGAGAACGTCTCGCAGAGGCGGTGTTCCGCGTCCGTGGGCTCACGAAGATCTACGACACGGGCGACGTGCAGGTACACGCGCTCCGATCGCTCGACCTGGATCTCTACCGCGGCGAGTTGGTCGTCCTTCTCGGCGCTTCGGGCAGTGGCAAGTCCACACTGCTGCATATCCTCGGCGGCCTGGACGTGCCGACGAGCGGCACCGTCAACTTCCTCGACCACGACCTGACGCGCGCTGGCGAAACCGAGCTCACGCGTTACCGGCGCGAGCACGTTGGTTTCGTCTTCCAGTTCTACAACCTGATTCCCAGTCTCACGGCTCGCGAGAACGTCGCCCTGGTGACGGAGATCGCCGATCGCCCGCTCGATCCTGACGATGCGCTCGCCATGGTGGGGCTCGAGGCGAAGCGCGACGCGTTTCCCGCGCAGCTCTCGGGCGGCGAGCAGCAGCGCGTGGCCATCGCGCGCGCCATCGCCAAAAGGCCGGACGTCCTGCTCTGCGACGAACCGACCGGGGCCCTGGACGCGGACACCGGCCAGCTGGTGTTGCGCGCCATCGACCGGGTCAATCGCGACCTCGGCACCACAACGGCGATCATCACGCACAACGCGCCGATCGCGTCCATGGCGGATCGCGTGTTGCGGATGACGAGCGGACGCATCTCCGAAGTGCGCCGAAACCAGATCCGGGCCAGCCCGGAGACACTGACATGGTGAGCGCGCTGACGCGGAAGCTGTTGCGCGATGTCCGGCGCCAAAGCGGTCAGGTGATTTCGATCGCGCTTCTGGTCGGCTGCGGCGTGATGGCCGTCATCGGCATGCGGAGCACGCACGACTCGCTGCAATCGGCGCTCGACGACTACTACGCGCGCTATCGCTTCGGCGATGTGTTCGCGACGCTCACGCGCGCGCCCGAGCCAATGACGAGCCGCATCCGGAACATCGACGGTGTCGCAGCGGTGCAGACACGCGTTACCGCGCAGGCAACGCTCTCGGTGCCCGGCCTCGATGGCGCGGCCACCGGACAGTTGGTCTCGGTGCCGTCGACGCGCCAGCCGACGCTCAATGACCTCCATCTGTTCCGCGGCCGCTGGGTTGCCGCGGATCGCGACGACGAGGTGATCGTGAGCGTGCGGTTCGCCGAGGCCAACCATCTCGCTCCAGGCGACACCCTCGCCGCCGTCGTGAACGGGCGGTGGCAGTCGCTCCGCGTCGTCGGCATCGCCTCGTCGCCGGATTTTGCCTACGAGATCGCGACCAGCGGGTTCCTGGTGGACAACCGGCGGTACGGCATCCTGTGGATGCGGCGCGAGGCACTGGCCGCCGCGACCGACATGGTGGGCGGATTCAACGCGCTCGCGCTGCGACTGTCCCGAGGCGCCAACGTGGCACAGGTGATCGTCGCGGTGGACAACATGCTGGCCCGTTATGGCGGACTGGGAGCGATCTCGCGTCGCGATCAGCCGTCCCACCAGGTCCTGGCCGACGAGCTTCAGCAGCTGCGCTCGATGGCAGCGCTGTTCCCCGCCTTCTTCCTGGGGATCGGCGCCTTCATCCTCAACGTGGTGCTCTCTCGCCTTATCGCGACACAGCGCGGCGAGATCGGGACGCTCAAAGCGTTCGGATACACGAATCGCGCGGTCGGACTTCACTATCTCGGGTTTGCATCTGCCGCGATCGTGCTGGGGGCGGCCCTGGGCGTCGGCGGCGGCATCTGGCTCGGACACACGTTCACTGGCCTGTACGATCAGTACTTCGGATTCCCGAATCTCGTTCATCACACGCGGTGGTCCACGGCCGTCCTCGGCATAGCGGTGAGCGGCGGCGCGGCGCTGGCGGGAGCGCTCTGGGCGGTCCGCTCCGCCGCCATCTTGCCTCCGGCGCAAGCGATGCGCCCGGCCTCGCCGGCGCGATACCGCCGGACGTTGGTGGAGCGATTGGGGCTCGGATCCGTCGCCTCCGTCGGCACTCGCATGGTGGCGCGCACGCTCGAGCGACGACCCGTTCGCACAGGCCTCTCGATCCTCGGAGTCGCGCTCGCATGCGGCATCCTTATCGCCGGACTGTTTCCATACGACGCAGTCGGGAGGATGATGGACGTTCAGTTCCAGCGCGCCCGACGCGAGGACCTCGCGGTCGCTTTCCGGACCCGCCACGCCGGACGCGTTCGTCATGAGCTTGCCGCGCTCCCTGGTGTGACGCACGTCGAGCTGTCCCGCACTACGCCGGTACGATTGCGGCGCGCCCACGTGACGCGCTCGGTGGCCATCGAGGGTATCGATGGCGACGCGCAGCTCCGCTCGCTGGTCGACACGTACGGCCGCGCCTATCGCCTCCCGCGCGAAGGCATCGTGATCGGTAAGGCCCTCGCGCAAGCTCTCGACGCCCGAACGGGCGACCACGTCACCGTCGAATTGCTCGAGCGCCGGATCACGCGAACCGTGGTCGTCACCGGCGTCCTGGACGAAGCCTTTGGCTTGGCGGCGTACACGGACCGCCGGGTATTGAATCGACTGCTGGACGAATCGGACGTCGCCACGGCCGCGGCGGTATCGGTGGAGCGCGGGTCTGAGGGGATGGTGGCACGAATGCTCCGAGCTCGCCCCGGTGTCTCGGGTATCTCGTCGCGAGCCGCGCTGATCGCGTACGTGCAGCGCTCATTCGCGGACAGCATCCGGATTTCAGGAGGCATCGTGGTCTTCGCCGCGATCGTGATCGCCGTCGGCGTCATCTACAACGGCGCGCGCGTCGCGCTCTCGGAGCGCGGACGCGAGCTGGCAAGCCTTCGCGTGCTCGGGTTCACCCGGCGTGAAGTCAGCGTGTTCTTTCTCGGGGAGCAGGGAGCAATCACCGCTGCGGGCCTGCCGCTCGGGGCCGGCGTAGGCTTGGTGTTCGCGGCGCTGCTCGCGAAGGCATTCGACTCCGAGCGCCACCGCTTTCCGGTCATCGTCGAGCCGTCGACCTACCTGTTCGCGATCGGTGTCGTGGTGCTGACGGCGGTGGCGGTCGCGTTCCTGGTGCGCCGGCGTCTCGACCGCCTGGACCTTATCGCAACGCTCAAGACGGGGGAATGATGCCACGCTCCAAACGTCGCGCACTTCTGTGGACGGCGGCGGTTGCCGGGATCGCGGCGATTGCCGCGGCGGCCATGCGCCCGAACCCGGTGGACGTGGAAGTTGGCGTCGTCGCGCGTTCCGCGCTGCGAACGACGGTGGATGCCGAGGCGCGAACCCGCGTTCGCGAGCGATTCGTCGTAACGGCGCCGGTCACCGGCCAGCTCGAGCGCGTGAGGGTGCGTCCGGGCGATCTCGTGCGCGCGGGCCAGATCGTTGCCCGTATCACGCCGCTTCCGCTCGATGCAGCCAGCCTCGAGGCCGTGCGCGCCCGCGTGACCTCGGCGCAGGCGGCGCAGCTGGATGCCGAAGCGCGCGTGCGACAGGCGGAGCAGGCGTCTGCGCTGGCGACACGCAACGCCGAGCGATATCGCGTCCTGGACTCCGCGGGCGGGGCTTCGAGCCAACAGCGTGAGGAGGCGGAACTTTCCGCGCACACGCGCGCCGAGGACGCCGCGGCGGCACGGTCGCGCGCCCAGGCGGCCCGCGCGGAGCTGTGGGCCGCGCGCGCGGCGCTTCCACGGCATGCACAAAACGGACTCGCGGCGGGCGTCGAGGTCTTCGCGCCAGCGACCGGTCGCGTTCTCGAAGTTTCCGAGCCGAGTGCGCGCGTCACCAGCGCCGGAAACCCGCTCCTGGTGATCGGACGCCAGTCCGACCTCGAGATCGTCGCCGACGTCCTCTCGGAAGATGCGGTCCGCATTCCCCCGAACGCGGCGGTCGAGCTCCTGGGATGGGGTGGCGACACGATGCTGCGCGGCACCGTGCGGCGAATCGAGCCCTCGGCCATCACGCACGTCTCGGCGCTCGGCGTCGAGGAGCAGCGCGTGAGCGTGATCATCACGCCGCTTTCCGCACCACGCGCGCTCGGCGACGGCTTTCACCTCGATGCGCACATCGTCACGTGGGAAGGACGCGACGTGCTGATCGTCCCGGCCAGCGCCGTCTTCACGGCCGGAACAGCGTCGCACGTGTTCGTCGTCGAAAACGACCGGGCGTTCGAACGCAGGGTGCTTGTCGGTCACCGGTCCGATGCCGGTGCCGAAATCATCAGCGGCCTGAGCGCCGGTGACCTGGTCGTGCTGTTTCCATCGGACCGGGTTCGGACGGGTGCGCGCCTGCGCTACACCGCACCGACCACGGCCGCCATGGCGGAGGACCCGCGCGATGACAACGACACTCCAGCCACGCGCCGGCCTTGATCTAGATGCGGGCTGCCTTCTTCCCCCGTGCACGTTTGCGGCCCGACGATAGCCGGCGCACCCTCGGCCGATAGAGCAACAGCGGCACGGTCGCGCCACGCAACAGCTTGTCCGCGACGCTGCCGACGAAGAGACGCGTCGCGCCGCGGCCGCGCGTCGTCATCGCGATCGCCTCGACTCCGAGCTCCTTCGCAACCTGGAGAATCTCGTTGGCGATGCCGTCTCCGAGCACGGCTCGGTGATCCATTGTTGCCGCCGTACGAATCCGCAGACGATTGGCGAGCGCGCCGAGATATTCCTCGGCGGCACGTATCGCCTGGTCGGTCACCTGCTGGTCCACGCCAGCCGAGGAGAGGATCGCGTACGGCTGCATCGGATTCATCGCCAACTGCGGGATCGGCATGACAACTTGAACGAGCGTCAGCTTTGCGTCCGTGTCGCTCACCAGCTCGAGAACGGGCTCGATGATCTGCTCGGCGAGCTTCGATCCGTCGAGCGGGATGAGAAACGAGCGGGGCGCGCCCTGCGCCGGCACCGGCTGCTTCTCCGAGCCGCGAACCAGCAGCACGGGTACCGGACTCTCACGCACCACGGCGTCGGCGACACTGCCGATCCATGCGCGGCTGAACCCCGTACGTCCGTGCGTGGTCATGACGATGAGGTTTGCGTCGAGCTGTCTTGCGCGCGAGCAGATGATGTCGACTTCGTTGCCCGGAAGCACCGCATAGGACACGCTCACGCCGGAGTCGTGCGCCAGTCTATCCGCGGTGCGCGCGAGGTACTCCTCCTCGATCGTCCGCGGCTCCTGGACGCGCGCCATCGCGGCATACGTTGCGATGGGGCCGAGGACGTGTACGAGCAGCAGATCTATGCGACCATTCCGTTGCTTCGCGATCGCGCCGGCCACCGGCAGCGCCTGTGCCGCGAGCGCGGATCCGTCCAGCGGAACCAGTATTCTGAACATGGGCACCGGTCAGAGGCGAGTATGCCGAAGCATGTCGTATCGCTACGGGTGCCGCCATCGGAGACATCCTGACGCGTGCACGCTCTTCCACTGGCACGAAGGCGACGAGCCACGTCTGTGAGCGACATCTCGGTTGGAGCTTGAATCGACTCACGCAAGCTCGCGTAGCGACCCACCGTCGAAAAGCCGTCGGATTGCGGTCGCCAGCATCGGACCGATGGACACCACGGTCGGTTTGATCCGCGCGGCCTCGTCACTGCGCGGCTCGATGCTGTCGGTGACGAACAGCTCGCGGACGCCGGCATCGGCCACTCTCTCGAGTGCGCCCGGAACAAGCACCGCGTGGGTGGCAGCAACCGTGAATTGCGTCAATGCGCCGGCGGCGTTCAAGGCGCGGACGCTTTCGACGATCGTGGCGCCCGTGCTGATCATGTCGTCGACGATGATGCAGCCGCGACCGGCGACGTCGCCGGTGATCCGCGCCACACTCACTTCGGCCCCGCCGAGCCGGCGCTTGTGGCAGACCGCGACGGGTAGCTCGAGCTCCGTGGCATAGCGATTCGCGAGGCGCACGGCGCCGAGATCCGGCGCGACGATCACCGCACTGCCCGCCGCGTTTGCCGCCCGTGCTGCGAGCGCGGCCGCAAGCGCGGGGATTGCCGTCAAGTTGTCCACGGGGATGCGGAAGAAGCCTTCGACCGCCGGGGTGTGAACATCGACGGTCACGACATGATCGATGCCCGCTCGCTCGGCCAGCTCGGCCACGAGGCTGGCCATGATCGGCGTACGGCGGCCATCGCGACGATCCGAGCGCGCGTAGCCGAAGTACGGAACGAGGGCGACGATGCGCGCGGCATCGGCCCGGCGGGCGGCATCCGCCAACGCGAGGAGCTCCACCAGATGGTCGTTCACCGGAGGCGCGGTGGCGGCGAGCAGAAGGACCTGCTGGCCGCGGACTGGCGCGTCGAGGCGCACGGACACCTCGCCGTCCGGAAAGCGCTCGATGGCCGCGGCGGCGAACCGGCAATCGAGCTCCCGCTCGACCATCGCCGCGAGCGATCGGCTCGCTGAACCGGCAACGAGCGTTGCCGGGAATGTCGCTCCCGTCGCTGTTCGACTCTCAGAACCCATCGAGAACCCAGCCGGCTCCCAGGTGTCGTGAATGTACGCCGTCGCACTCATTGGCGGAGCCCTATTGTGTCAGGCGTTTCCGCACCGGCACAATCGGGAATCCCGGACGGCGCCTGACGGCCATCGTGTGTACCGTACGCCATGAGCCACAAACGGGTCTTCTTCGAGCAAGAGGCGCGCGAGAAAGTCCAGCGCGGCGCAAACGCCCTTGCCGACGCGGTCCGCGTGACGCTTGGTCCGAAATCCAAGTGCGTCCTGATCGAACGCAAGTTCGGCAAGCCGCTGGTATGCAACGACGGCGTGACGATCGCGAAAGAGGTCGATCTCGAGGACGCCGTGGAAAACCTGGGCGCGCAGGTTCTTCGAGAGGCCGCCGAGCGCACGGGAGAAGCGGTTGGCGATGGGACGACCACCGCGACGCTGCTTGCGCACGCGATCCTGTCCGAGGGCATCAAGAACCTCGCCGCCGGCGCGAGCGCGATCGATCTCAAGCGCGGCCTCGAGCGCGGGCTTGGCGTGGCGACCAAGACGATTCGCGCGCTGTCGCGTCCCGTCGAGACGAAGCGCGCCAAAGCGCACGTCGCCACCATTTCGGCTCACAACGACGCGGCCATCGGAGAGCTGGTCGCCGACGCGATCGACAAGGTGGGTGCCGAGGGGGTTGTGACCGTCGAGGAGGCCAAGGGCACGGAGACGTCGGTCGAAGTCGTGGAAGGCATGCAGTTCGACCGCGGGTTTCTGTCGCCCTATTTCGTGACTGACGCGGAAAAGGTCGAGACCGTCCTCGACGAGCCGTTCCTGCTCCTCCATGAGAAACGGATCTCGACGATGCACGACCTGCTGCCGCTGCTCGAGCTGGTGGCCAAGGCGGGTCGGCCGCTGATGGTGGTCGCCGAAGACGTCGATGGCGAAGCGCTCGCCACGCTGGTGGTCAACAAACTGCGCGGGACCCTCGCCTGCGTCGCCGTGAAGGCGCCCGGCTTTGGTGACCGGCGCAAGGCGATGCTCGAGGACATGGCGATCCTCACGGGCGCCCGCGCGATCACCGAGGAGATCGGCATGAAGCTCGAGAACCTCACACTCGAGCAACTTGGCAAAGCCAAGCGAGTCATCGTGGATCGTGAGACCACGACGATCGTCGGCGGCCTGGGTGATCGTGCCGCCATCGATGGGCGCTGCAAGGAGCTCCGCAAGCAGATCGACGACGCCACATCCGACTACGACAAGGAAAAGCTCCAGGAGCGACTCGCGCGCCTCACGGGCGGCGTCGCCGTGGTGCACGTCGGTGCCGCGTCGGAGACGGAGCTCAAGAGCCGCAAGGAGGCCATCGAGGACGCGATCAATGCCACGCGAGCGGCCGTGAGCGAAGGGATGGTTCCCGGTGCCGGGCTGGCACTCCTTCGCGCCATCGCGGACGTCGACACGGAGGCCGCCAAGTGCGCGGGCGATGAGCGCACCGGTGTGTTGATCCTCGAGCGCGCGCTCGAGGCGCCGACGCGACAGATCGCGGTCAACTCCGGCGTCGACGCGGGCGTCGTGGTGGACCGCATGCGATCGAGCCAGGGCGCCGCAGGGTTCGACGCGGCGACCGGCAAATATGTCGATCTCGTCGAGGCAGGAATCGTCGATCCGACGAAGGTCGTGCGTGTGGGACTGGAGAATGCGGTGTCGGTGGCCAGCGTCCTCCTGCTGACCGAGGCGACGCTCACCGAGATTCCCGAGACGGACAAGAACGGACAGCGGAGACCGCAGCCGGAGCTGGTCTGAGCCCGACGCCTGGCCGGCGTCCCCAGGCGCCGCGACGGCGACGGTATGTAGCGCAGCGAGGAGGAGGCAATGCCGGTGGCAGCGGCGGCGGCGGCGAAAAGCCAGGTCATCGAGAAGCATCCTGGCACCGGTGAGATCGCGCCCAACCTGGTCGACTACGCGTCGAGTTGCGCGACGTTCTCATGGGCAGGGGCGCGAGCCGAGCTGTCTGGCCTGCCGGGCGGGGCCGGGCTGAACATCGCCCATGAAGCCGTGGATCGTCACGCCGCTGCTCTTCGGGCCGATCACCTGGCGATTCGTTGGCTCGGCAAGAATGGCGATCGCCGCGACTTCACCTACGCCGACCTCGCCCGCGCGACCAACCGGTTCGCCAACGTGCTCAAATCGCTCGGCGTTGCCAAGGGCGAGCGCGTCTTCCTGCTCGCCGACCGCATCCCCGAGCTGTACATCGCGGCACTCGGCGCGCTCAAGAACGGGAACGTCGTCGCGCCGCTCTTCTCGGCCTTCGGTCCCGAGCCTATTCGGTTGCGGATGACCATCGGTCACGGTGCCGTGCTCGTGACGACGCCGGCGCTGTATCAGCGGAAGGTGGCGTCGATTCGCGCGGCGCTCTCCGAGCTACGGCACGTGCTGCTCGCGGGCGTCGCGCCCCGCTCGGCGCTGCCCGTTGATACTCAGGAGCTCGCGACCCTCATGGCCAGCGCCGGAGAGCAGTTCGCCATCGGGCCGACCGCGGCCGAAGACCCTGCTCTGCTCCACTTCACGAGCGGAACGACGGGGACGCCGAAGGGGGCGCTGCACGTCCACGCCGCAGTCGTCGCGCATCACATCACGGGAAAGCTCGCGCTCGATCTGCACGCCGGCGACGTCTTCTGGTGCACCGCTGACCCGGGATGGGTCACGGGCACTTCGTATGGCATCATCGCGCCGCTCACCAACGGCGTGACGAGTGTCATCGACGAGGCCGACTTCGACGCGGAGCGCTGGTACCGCATCCTGCAAGACGAAAAGGTGACGGTGTGGTACACGGCGCCGACCGCGATTCGCATGCTGATGAAGGCGGGCGCCGAGCTGGCAAAGCGGTACGACCTCAGCCGTCTTCGCTTCATTGCGAGCGTCGGCGAGCCGCTGAACCCGGAGGCGGTCGTTTGGGGACAGGAAGCGCTCGGCCTGCCGATTCACGACAATTGGTGGCAGACGGAAACCGGCGGCATCATGGTCGCCAACTTCCGCTCGATGGACATTCGTTTGGGTTCAATGGGGCGACCGCTGCCCGGAGTGGAAGCAGCCATCGTTCGGCGCACGGATGCGGGCGAGATCGTCATTCAACCCGCCAACACTGAAGGCGAGCTCGCGCTGCGGCCGGGATGGCCTTCGATGTTTCGCGGCTATCTCGGCGACGACGAGCGATATCGCCGATGTTTCGCCGGCGGCTGGTATCTCACGGGCGATCTCGCCCGTCAGGATGACGACGGCTACTTCTGGTTCATCGGCCGCGCCGACGACGTGATCAAGTCGTCAGGGCATCTCATCGGCCCGTTCGAGGTCGAAAGCTCCCTGCTGGAGCACCCTACGGTGGCGGAAGCCGCGGTGATCGGCAAGCCCGATCCGGTGGCAGGCGAGATCGTCAAGGCGTTCGTCTGCCTGAAGAACGGGGTTGCGGCCACGGATGAGCTGCGACTCGAGCTTCTCGGGTTCGCGCGCAAGCGACTCGGCCCCGCGGTGGCCCCAAAGGAGATCGCGTTCCGCGACGCGCTCCCGCGGACACGGAGCGGTAAGATCATGCGACGTCTCCTGCGCGCCCGCGAGCTGGGTTTGAGCGAAGGAGATCTCTCGACGCTCGAAGGGCCAGCCCGATGACGCCGGCTGCGTCTGAGGTGGAGAACGCTGCTGCGGCGGCTCGGGTACAGCCGGACGAGGCGACGGCGGGCGAGGCGGAGCACGCGCGCCGTCTCCTCACCGAGATGCTGCGCATCCGCCGACTCGAGGAGCGGTGCGCCGATCTCTACAAGCAGGAGAAGATCCGCGGATTCCTCCACCTCTACATTGGCGAAGAGGCCGTCGCGGTCGGTGTCATGCAGGCGCTCGAACCCGAAGACGCCATTGTGGCGACCTATCGCGAGCATGGGCATGCCCTCGTGCGAGGCGTGAGCGCGCGGACGATCATGGCGGAGATGTATGGCAAGCAGGAGGGCTGCAGCGGCGGCCGCGGTGGCTCGATGCACCTGTTCGATACCGCGACGCGTTTTTTCGGCGGGAACGCCATCGTCGCCGGGGGATTGCCGCTGGCAATCGGTCTCGCGCTCGCTGACAGACTTCAGCATCGCGCTCGTGTCACGGCATGCTTCTTCGGCGATGGCGCGGTGGCCGAGGGTGCGTTTCACGAGACGCTCAACCTCGCCGCGCTTTGGCACCTTCCCGTCCTGTTCTGCTGCGAGAACAACCTGTATGCGATGGGCACGGCGATCGAGCGCGCGCAGGCCGAGACGGACCTCGCGCTCAAGGCCGCGGCGTATCGCATGCCATCGTGGGGCATCGACGGGATGGATGTGGAGGCGGTGGAGAGCGCCGCGCGCCGAGCCGCCGCCGCCGTACGCGCGGGCGAGGGGCCGCACTTTCTCGAGCTCCGCACGTACCGCTTCCGGGCGCATTCGATGTTCGACCCGGAGTTGTATCGGGACAAGCGCGAGGTGGACGCATGGAAGCAGCGTGATCCGATTTCCACGTATACCGTTCGGCTCCGCGAACGAGGCGTGCTCGATGATGCCCGCCTCGCGACGATCGAGGAATCGGTCGGGCGCGAGGTCGACGACGCCGTCGCCTTCGCGGAAGCCGGCACGTGGGAATCGGTCGAGACGCTGACTCGATACGTGTACAGCGAGCCCGCGCCCGACTCGGGTGACGCGACATGACGACCTACCGTGAGGCGGTTCGCCAGGCCATCCGCGAAGCGATGCTCGCCGACGACCGCGTCTTCCTGATGGGCGAAGACGTCGGCCGCTATGGCGGATGCTATGCCGTGAGCAAGGGATTGCTCGACGAGTTCGGGCCGGAGCGCATTCGCGATACGCCGCTGTCGGAACTGGCGTTTGTCGGCGCCGGCATCGGTGCCGCGATCGGCGGCATGCGGCCGATCGTCGAGATCATGACGGTGAACTTCAGCCTGCTCGCGATCGATCAGATCGTGAACACCGCCGCGACGCTCCTCCACATGTCGGGTGGGCAGCTCAACGTTCCCCTTGTCATTCGCATGGCGACGGGCGCCGGACGCCAGGTCGCCGCACAACACTCGCACAGCCTCGAGGGGTGGTACGCTCACGTCCCCGGCCTCAAGGTGCTCGCGCCCGCAACGATCGATGATGCCCGCGGCATGCTGCCCACCGCGCTGGCAGATCCCGATCCCGTGATCATTTTCGAGCACGCGGCGCTCTACAATATGGAAGGCGAGCTTCCGGCCGACGCCGGTGCGGTGCCCATCGACCGGGCGGCGGTGCGGCAAACCGGGAGTGACGTTACTCTGATTGCCTTCGGCGGCACGCTCGGCCGGGCGCTCGAAGCAGCGGGACAGCTTGGAGAGATCGGCATCAGCGCGGAAGTCCTGGACCTGCGCACGCTGCGACCGATCGACACCGACACGATCCTCGAGTCGGTGCGGCGCACGCACCGCGCGGTCATCGTGGACGAAGCGTGGCGGACCGGCAGCTTCTCCGCCGAGTTGAGCGCGCGCATCATGGAAGGCGCCTTCTACGATCTCGACGCGGCAGTCGCGCGAGTGTGCGGGGCGGAAGTGCCGACGCCGTATCCGCACCATCTGGAACAGGCGGCGCTGCCGCAGGCCGCGGCGATCGTTGACGCTGCCCGCGCAACGGTCGGCCGATGACATGGCGAGGGCGTGATGCCCGCGAATGATCCCGGCGCGAGCGGAGCCACCGAGTTTCGCATGCCGTCGCTCGGCGCGGACATGCAGGCTGGCACCGTCGTCACCTGGCTCGTGAAGCCGGGCGACCATGTGAAGCACGGCGACGTCGTCGCCGAGATCGAAACCGAGAAGGGAGTGTTCGAGGTCGAGATCGCGAGTGGCGGAATCGTCGATGAGCTCATTGTCGCAAAAGGCGCCAAGGTGCCGGTGGGAACGGTGCTGGCAAGGTTGCGCAGCGACGGGGCCCCGCCGGCCGAAGTCGGCGCGGCCGCGAAGGCGCCTGCCGCCATCGTTGCGCCCTCGCCCGCGGCGCCCACCCCTGCAGAGCCTCCGACGAAGCCGGCCTCGGTGACTCCGGCGGCCCCGGCCGAGCGTCCGACGATACCGGCCCCGGTGACTCCGTCCGGTCGCGTCGCACGCGCATCGCCGCTGGCTCGCAAAATCGCCGAAGCGAAGGGGATAGATCTCACGCAGATGAAAGGCACCGGGCCCAATGGCGCGATCACCAAGGCGGACGTCGAGCGCGCGGCTCTCCAGCCCGAGCCGCTCGCGAGAGCCCCAGCGCCTGAGCCGAGTATTCGGCCACCAGCGCCGGAGCCGCTCGCTCGGCCAACCACTCCACCAGGCACCGAAGCGATCGCAGCGATGCGCCACGCGGTTGCCGCCGCCGTCAGCCGCTCGAAGCGCGAGATCCCGCACTACTACCTCAGCGCGGATATCAACCTCGGGCCGGCGTTACAGTGGCTTACAACGCAGAATCAGTCTCGCGCCGTCACCGACCGGATTCTTCCCGCCGCCGTCCTCCTCAAGAGTGTCGCGCTCGCTCTTCGGAAGTTCCTGGGACTGAACGGCTTCTGGACCGACGGCGCGCATCATCCGGCCGAGGCGATCCACGTGGGGGTAGCGATCTCGCTCCGTGGCGGCGGATTGATCGCGCCAGCGATTCACGACGCGGATCGTCTGTCGATCGACCAACTGATGCGCGCCCTCTCGGATCTCGTGCGGCGCGCGCGATCGGGCGGGTTGCGAGGCTCCGAGATGACCGACGCGACGATCACGGTCTCGAACCTCGGCGACGAGGGCGCAGCCTCGGTGTTCGGCGTCATCTATCCGCCTCAGGTCGCGCTCGTCGGTTTTGGAAACATCCGCGAGCGGCCGTGGGCGGACAACGGGATGCTCGGCGTACGCCCAGCCGTCACCGCCACTCTCGCGGCCGATCACCGAGCAACGGATGGTCACTACGGCAGCCAGTTCCTCGCCGAAATCGATCGCCTGCTGCAGGCGCCGGAGTCCTTATGACGACAGACGACATCAGGACCGCGGTGCTCGCGGCACTGCGACGGGTTGCGCCGGAGATCGATCCGGTAAGCTTGCGAACCGAAGTGCCGATCCGTGATCAAGTCGACCTCGACTCGATGGACTTCCTGAACTTCATGGTGGAGCTGCACGAAGCGTTCGGCATCGACATTCCCGAATCGGCCTACAAGGACGTCTCGACCCTGGACGGATGCATCGCGTATGTCGTGGCCAACAGCCCGCAGGCCGCAAAGGTCAAGCCCGGGGATCGCTGACGACGCCCTGGCAGATTCTCCCGACTGACGCCGTCAGTCGCCGATGCTACGATGAACTGATTGCCCAACGCAACGGAGAGACTGCAATGAAAGCTCGTGATATCATGACCGCCGATCCTGGGGTCATCACGCAGCGCGAGCTCGTTTCGCGCGCCGCCGAGATCATGCGTGACCTCGACGTCGGCATCGTACCGGTCGTCGATGATCCGTCATCGATGCGCTTGCTCGGCGTCATCACCGATCGTGACATCGCGGTCCGGTGCGTCGCGAAGAGGCACGGGCCCTCGTGCACGGTCGCCGAGCACATGACCTCCACCCATCTCGATACCGTGCGCCCCGACGACGACATCGACGCAGTGATCAGCTTGATGGAGCGCGATCAGGTTCGTCGCATCCCGGTGGTGTCCGACGACAACCGGCTCGCGGGGGTGATCGCGCAGGCCGATCTGGCGACGAAAGTCGGACCGAAGGACCCGAAGAAGATCGAGGAGGTACTCGAGCGCGTTTCCGCCCGACATGGGACGACAAATATCGGGTAACTCAGTGACGGCGCGCTGCCGTCGCGCGCGACATCTTGCGGCATGTCGACGGCGTACGCTCGCGTCATTCGACTCGGCCTGCTCGCGATTCTCCTCCTGGGAACCGCGGGCATCGCTCCGGTGCGCGCGTCGGTGATGCGCTACGTGCGCTGCCTGCGTTTCCGCGGGTTGTTTCTCCAGCCCTGTTGACCCGCGTGTGTCACGTCGGTTGGTCGCGCCGTCCTCGCAGTGGCCGCGGGAATCGTGAAGAAGAAGGTGCTTCCGCGCCCCACAGCGCTCTCCACCCAGATGCGACCGCCGTGCGCTTCGACGATTCCCCTGGTGATGGGCAGTCCCAGTCCCGCACCAAGACGGCTGGCCCGCGTCGCCGCCTGCCAGAAACGCTCGAAGGCGTGCGGCACGTTCTCAGGCGCGATGCCGCAGCCGGTGTCGGCAACCGCGAACACGACCTCGTTTTCCTTGGGCTCCGCACTCAGCGTGATGCGGCCGCCTTCTTTCGTGAACTTGATCGCGTTGCCGATGAGGTTCTCGAACACCTGGAGCAGCCTGCCGCGATCGCCCCACACGTCCCCTACGTCCTCCCCCACCTCGAGCCGCATTTCCAGGCCTGACGAGGCGGCGAGCGGTCTCTGCGCTTCCAACGCGTCGTGGGTGAGGTCGAGCGCCGAGAGTCGTTCTCGCCTGACCTTCAACTGCCCTGCCTCAATGGCGGCAACGTCGAGAAGGTCCTGAATCAGGTGATTCATCCGCTTGGCGGAACGCGTGAGGACAAGCCGTGGTGTCTGATCGCGACGCTCGGGCTCAGGTCCCGGGCGCTCCAGGAGTTCCGACTGCATGAGAATCGTGTTCAACGGGTTTCGCAGGTCATGGGCGACGATGCCGAGCACGTCGTCGCGTGCGGTCACGGCGCGTCGCAGGGCCTCCTCCACATTCTTCCGTTGCGTGATGTCGCGAACCACCACGGAGAAGAAGGTCGCTCCCCCAACGGCCACCTTGGAGATCGAGGCCTCGGCTGGAAACTCCTCGCCATTCTTGCGAAGCCCGAATATCTCCCGTCGTTCGCCCATCGGGCGAGCGAGCTCACGGCCCGCGGCAAAGCGCGCGAAGTGCTCGTCATGGATGGCGCGAAACCGCTCGGGAATGAGTTTGCCGAGTCTCATTCCAATCGCCTCGCGCTTGGAGTAGCCGTAGATCTTCTCCGCACCCTCGTTGAAGACCGTGATGCGTTGATTCTCGTCGACCGAGATGATGCCATCGGCCGAGATCGAGACGATCCCGGAAAACTTGGCTTCGGACAGGCGAAGCGCCTCATCGGCACGTTTGCGCGCCGTGATGTCTTCCATCTGAGAGATGTAATACCGGGCAGCGCCATCCGGTCCGCGAAGCACCGAAACGCTGAGCATGACGTCGACCACCGACCCGTTCTTGCGGATGTAGCGCTTGTCGCGCTGGTAGCGTGGAATCTCGCCGCGGGCGAGCCGAACGGCAGCGTCGACGTCGTTATCGAGATCGTCGGGATGTGTGATACGCTGGAAGGTCAACTGTGTCAGCTCGTCCGCGCGGTAGCCGGTGATCTCGCACAGGGCGCGATTCACGCGAACGAAACGCCCGTCGAGCGCGACCAACGCCATCCCGATGGGAGCTTCTTCGATGGTGAGACGAAACCGCTCCTCGGACTCCCGCAGTTGTGCGTTGGCCGATTCCGCCTGGCGCCGAGCGACCTGCTCACGCGTCAGAAGCTGCTCGCGCTCCTCAGCGATGCGCCGTGCTTCGGAGATGTCGCGCGTGACGGTGCCCATGCCGAGGATTCGTTCACCGCTCGCGTCGCGGATCAGGAAATGGGTGTCCGAGACCGGGATCGGCTCGCCCGTGCGGAAGTTCCGAAATTGCGTCTCGCCGGACCATTGACCGCTCTCGATCATCGACTTGAGAATCACATCCGTAACGAAGGAGCGGAGCTCCGGTGGATAGTAGTCCTGAATCTGGGTTTGCTCGACTGGAAAATCGGGAGTCAGTCCGGTCATCCGGCGGCCGGCCGCGTTGACGTAGATGGGCTTCCCGGTCGGATCGGCGATGCCGATGAAATCCGAGGAGTTGTCGAGGAGAGATACGAATACCTGGCGGACGTCTTCGATGCGCTTACGCTTGCTGATGTCGCGGACGAAGGCCTGCCACCGGCCGTCCGGCAGGATGTTGGAGCTCACCTCGACCGGAACGAGGGTCCCGTCCTTCCGCTTCTGGGTCCACTCGGCCTTGCTCACTTTTCCCGGCACCAGCAGCTCGGCCTTGACTGCGTTCAGGCGCTCGTGCTCCTCGGCTGGGATGATGTCGAAGATCGTCTTGCCGAGCAGCTCGTCGCGCTCATAGCCGAGCAGCCGGCATGCGGCCTGGTTCATGTCAGTCAGGTGCGCGTCGAGGTCCGCAAGAAAGTACGCTTCCGGCGCGAGCTCGATGGTCTCCCGGACTCGCGCCAACGATCGCGCGCGCTCCTCGTTTGCGCTCACCAGCTGTCGGTTGGCTTGCTGCAGGTTTTGGCGCCGCCTGGTCGTGAGAATCGTCATATAGGCGATGATGAGCCCGTCGACGCCGTACAACGACGATTGGAAGACCGCCTGAGAGACGGTATAGCCCGCGTGCACGACGAACAGCGTGGCGGCGATCGGAAGGCTGATGACCACGGTCAAGACCGCCGGGCCAACGCCTGCAAGGAGACTGGTCACCAGGGTCGCGCCGAAAAAGAGAACGAACGGAGCGCCTGCCCCGGTCAACGGCATCAGCGCGAGCCTGAGTGCTAGCGCTACCGCCACCGCGGCGACGCTGAAGCCATAGCGCGCTATGGCGCTCTGGAAGAGCACGTCACTGCGCAGGCGATCCGCGAGTCGCATTCGGCCGTAGACGGAGATTCGGTCATCGTCCTCCGTTTGTCCGGAGGGCAGGCGTCATGCCGCACACGTCGTCATCGCAACGTGGCCGTCGCGCTCGCGAGCACCAGCGCCGACGACTCCGCCATGGCGTTGAAGTAGCTGACGAAGCGCCGCGTCTCGAAGGCGTCGTAGGGGACGAGGTTCTGTGCCCACCGAAACCCGATCGGCTGATACCACAGCCTGACGTCGACCGTCAGCGGCCGCGGCGCGTCGCCAATGTCCATCGAGTACCGGACGCGGTCACGGGCAGCGACGAAGCTGGTGTCGGTGCGCGCCGCGCCGCGTACTGCAATTTCGGCCGGCGCGGTGTTCTTGTCGAAGCCCTGGGGCAGAAGCCGGTTGTCTTTCTCGAACCGGACCGCCGAGAGTAGACCCGTCGTGACGCCGTCGGCCGGATCCACCATGATGGCTTCGTAGATCTGCACCTGATCGGCGCGATCGATCAGCTCGTAGTGCGGCTCGAAGCGCGCTGGGCTGATGTCGTTGTCGTTGCCCTCGATCGACCCGTCGCGTCGCAGCGCTCCTGACTGAAACACCGTGCGTCCTGTCGCATCGTGCACTTCAACGTCCAACCAGGCGCGGCGCGACGGATACGCCGTGGGCAGCTTGTGGCCGGCGAGATTCTCCACCAGCACGTCGGCGACGACCCTCCGGCCGACGAGCGCCAGCGTGTCCAGCGTCACGCGCGCCGTCAACGTCTGAAGATGCTCGATGGTGCGACTCGCCTCGGCCTCCAGCTCCTGCGGAAGAGCCTCGACGTTCAGCTCATCGCGATACCGATTGAGCATCCGGATCACGAAGAAGTTGCCGCCGCGGAAGACATGTCTGGAGAACCCGCCGCGCGGCTGCCCCATGACGCTCGTGATCGCCGTGCTGTCGCCGACGACGGGCATGTGGCACGACTGGCAGCTCCGTACGTTTCGATAGGAGCTGTGCTCCCACTCGCGGAAGGGCATCTGCTCCGGCAGCTGTCCCACCACGTCGCCCCTGGAATTCAGCGCTTCCGTGAAGAGGGTGTGGCAGGTCCCGCAGAGCGCGGAGGAGCTGATCTGTGGCGCTTGGGTGGGCCTGAAGCTCGTGGCGGAGCGCATGATGGTGATGCGACCGGTGTCGACGTCGAAGGGACCATAGATCCTGCGATGCGGCCACCGGCGCGTCGTGTCGATGACGAAGCCTCCGGTGAAGCTCGCCGGCGTCCCGAGCTTGTCAGCCTCGATCTGATGACAGGTCGTGCAGGACACGCCGTCCACCGCGAACCGGCCGTTCGGCGCCGAGAACCGGGATTGAAAGTACGCCAGGATCCCGCCCAGGCTGCCCGATTGTCTCGAGGCGAATCGAGTCATCGGCATGTGACAGGTCGAGCAGGTGTCCTCGATTGCCTTGCGTGCGGTTGGATGGTCGATGATCTCGCGCCGCACGGCGGCCTGCCAGTACGGATCGCGCGCCGCGTTCGCCATCATCGAGGCGCGCCAGTCGGCACCGATCGACACGTCGGCGCCGGAGGCCGTGGTGAGCGAATTGTGACATGCCAGGCAGGCGTCGGATGTCCGAAACCACCGTGATGGATCAGGCGTCGTTTGCGACGCCAGCATGTATGGCAGCGTGACGAGGAGCGCGACGGAGCACCGTGCTGTCTGAGCGTTGAGCCGCATGAGCAGTCCTACCATCCCTGTCGAAATCCGCCGTCGAACCAGTCCCAGAGCAGGTAGGCCAGGAGCTCGGTCTGACGAACGCCACTGCGGTTTACCGGAACGCGAACGCCGACGTTCGCCCTGACATGCTGACGCGCGCTCAACGTGACCTGGAACTGCGGTATCAGGTCCCAGTCGGTCGGCGCACCCGCGACCAGATCCCTGGCACCGAGAACTTCCACCATCGGCGACCAGGCGCGACCGAACTGGCGCTCGGGAATCGTGATGCCGAGCACGCCGCGCCAGAACGCGTCGCGTGGCGCGCGCGCGAGCTGCACCGGCAGACCGACGCCGCTTTGGAGTTGCAGGAATCCGCGTCGGGGGAGCGCTGCCCCCGCGGCGAGAAAGCTCTCGAACACGGTCGTGCCACTCCCGAAGTTGCCGCGCACGCTCCCGGTGGGAAGAATGGCAGTGGCCGCAGCACTGAGAATGAGCCTGCGGTCATTGTCGTGGAAGAGAACGTGTTTGACGCCCGCTTCGACGTCGCCAATCCCGCCGATCCAGCTGGTGACGCTGCCCGTGGCTCGGTCCAGCGTCCGCTCCTGCCAGCCGAAGGGGACGACCACCTCGAACTGACTCCTCGGCCCGAAGCGGCGTTCGAACACCAGCTCGTTGAGGACGGCACCGTCGCCCTCGAGCGCCGAACCCGAGGTAAGCACCGCCTCGTTTTCAGGGAACGCCTTCTCCGTCACGAGGGGGCGTGGGAAATTGAGGTCGCCCACCGGCCACGCACGGCTTTCGCTGCACAAGGTACGGAGATAAGCGATCACCGCAGTAATCTCATGCGGCGAAAGCGCATCGCCGAAAGCCGGCATCCGCTGGCTGAACCCGCGCGCTGGTCCACCCTTCGTGATGATTGCCGTCCAGTCAGCGCGCGCTTCGGCGGTTCCGAAGGCGCAGTCGGAAAAGTCAGGCAGCGCGAGATCGAAGCCAAGAACCGTGGAGGGCGCCCCGGTGCCATCCACGCCGTGGCACTGAAGACATGCCGTGCGGTAGATGCGCTCTCCATTCGGTGGATCGTCCACCGCACCTCGTCCCGGGGCTGACGCCAGCGCGAGGCATAGCAGGAGGATCGCGACAAGTGAAGCGTTCATGCGTTCAAACATGACGCCGGCATCGGCCATGCCTCCTTAGCTGGTCGTCGAACGCGCGAGGATCGATCGTCGCTCGCGGAAGAGCTTGAGCGCCTGTCCGACTACCGCCGGGACGAGGCCGAGGGCAACCGCGGCCGCCCAGTCTCGAGGTGCCAGCGGGTATGTATCGAGGACTCGTACAAGCACCGGGACGTAAACCGTTGCGACTTGCAGCAACACGACCAGCATCACAGCGCCAACGGCCAACCAGTTGGCGGTGGCGTGCCTGGCCGAGACGACCGGGCCGCGTTGGCGAGCGTTGCCCAGGTGGAAGGTCTGCGCAAGCGCCAACGTCATGAAGCTCAGCGTAGCGGCACGGCGATTCCCCCCGTCGGCCCCCGGTCCGGCGGAGGCCCAGGCGAATGCCGCGAGCGTGACCGCTGCGATGAGCATCGCGTAGAACACCACGCTTCCCAGAAAGCTGCCGGACATGATGGCCTCTCTCGGATCCCGCGGCGGCCGGCGCATGACATCCGGCTCCGCGGGCTCCAAGGCTAGCGCAAAGGCTGGAAAAGTATCCGTAACCAGATTGAGCCACAGAATCTGGAGCGGTATCAACGGCAGGGGAGAGCCGGCCGCGCCAGCGCCAAGCAACACCAGAACTTCCGCAAGGTTACAACTGAAGAGGTAGAAGACGAACTTCCGGATGTTGTCGAAGATGACCCTGCCCTCCTCGACCGCGGCACTGATGGTCTGAAAGCGGTCGTCCTGGAGCACGACCTCGGCGGCGTCTTTCGCCACGTCGGTGCCGCGACGGCCCATCGCCACGCCGACGTCCGCCTTCTTGAGCGCCGCGGCGTCATTCACGCCGTCGCCGAGCATCGCCACGATCTCACCATGATGCTGGTAGCCGGACACGATGGTGAGCTTCTGCTCCGGGCTCACTCGACTGAACGCGCCGATCCGCTCCACGCGCTGTCCGAGATCGGTCTCAGAGAGCCGCGCGAGCTCCCGAGCATCCAGGACGTCTTCGTTCGGCCGCAGGATGCCGAGATCGCGAGCAATCGCCTGGGCGGTGAGCTGCTGGTCCCCGGTAAGCATCACCGTGCGAATCCCCGCGTCACGAAAGGCCAGGACGGTCTCGCGGACTCCAGGCGCAGCCGGATCCAGCATGCCAACGTAGCCGACGAACATCAGATTGCGCAGCGTTGTCGCATCCGCGCGGGACACCTCGGCGCACGCCAGCGCGAGAACGCGTAATCCGCGCGACGCGAGCTGGCGATTGCGTTCGAGCAACTCACCACGGCCGACATCGTCGAGCGGGCGTTCCCCGTCGACGGAGAGTACGCGAGTGCACGACTCCAGGACGCGCCGGGGCGCGCCCTTCACGTACGCCACGACCTCGTGGGCTGTCGGTTGGTGGAAGGTGGCCATGAGCATGCGCTCACTCGAGAATGGCACCTCACCCACTTCCAGCCACTCGACGCGAAGCCGTGCGCGATCGATGCCCGCTTTGAGCCCGAGGGCCAGAAGCGCGCCTTCCGTGGGATCGCCGCGCACCGTCCATGTTCCCTCGACGCCGCGCGAGATATCCGCCCGATTGGCGAGCACCGCGATGCGAAGCGCGAGCGCGATGGCCGGATCGTCCAGCGGCGCGATCTCCTGTCCGTCTTCGGTGAACGTGCCATCAGGCGCGTATCCGGTACCGGTCGCGTGGATCTCGCGGCCAGCGACCCAAAGCGTGGTGGCGGTCATCTCGCCGGCCGTCAGAGTACCCGTCTTGTCCGTGCAGATGATCGTCACGGAACCGAGCGTTTCCACCGACGGCAGGCGGCGAACAAGGGCGTTGCGGCGAGCCATCCGGTGTACGCCCACCGCCAGCGCGATGGTGGACACCACGGGAAGGCCCTCGGGCACCGCGGCAATCGCGAGCGCGATGCCTGTCTGGATCAGGCGCTCGAGTGGAAGGTGCTGCAGTGCCCCGAGCCCGACGACGAGCGCGCCGACCGCAAGCGCGAGCCACACGAGTCGGCGGCCGAGCACGTCAAGACGATGCTCGAGCGGCGTCCGCTCTTCCTTGATTTCGGCGACCAGCCCTCCGATGCGTCCGAGCTCGGTCTCCATCCCGGTCCCTACCACCACCGCGAGCGTGGCGCCCGCGATGACGTTGGTACCTTTATATACCATGTCGCTGCGTTCGGGGAGCGGGGTGTCGTCGGCGACTGGCTGCGCGATCTTCTGCACAGGCAGTGACTCGCCGGTGAGCGCCGCTTCGTCCACCCGGAGATCCGAGGCCTCGAGCAGACGAGCATCGGCCGGAACGGCCTGGCCCGCCTCGAGTCGGATGACATCACCGGGCACCAGGTCGCGCGCATCAATCTCTCGCACGACATTGGCGCGCACGACGACAGCGCGCGGCGCCTCGAGTCGGAGGAGCGCGTACATCGCGCGACGGGCTCGCAGCTCGGTGAAGAATCCGAGGAGCGTGTTGAGGACCAGCACGGCGCCGATTGCGGCTGCGTCCAGCATGTCCCGTGAGACGAGTGACACGCCGACCGCGACGATGAGCAGGAGCACGACGACGCTCCGAAGCTGGTCCAGCAGGATCTTCCAGGCGGGGCGCGGCCTCGCGACGCGCAGCTGGTTGGGACCAAAGCGCGTCAGGCGCGCGCGTGCTTCGGCATCGGTCAGCCCACCGGGAGCGGTCTGCAGGCCGCGCAGCGCATCGGCGGCGGATAGCGCGTGGTAGTTGTGCGTCACCTCTGAGGCTGATGAGCCTTCGGCCGGTACAGGAGCAACGGAACGGGCGTTGCCCGCAACACCTTGTCGGCGATGCTTCCAATGAACAAGCGCGAGGCACCGCGCCCGTGAGTCGTCATGGCGATCGCGTCGGCGGTCACTTCGCCGATCATTTCGGTGAGCGCCTTCGCCGGATTGGGATCGATGACGACCTTCCATTTCACTCGGCCGGCGGGGAGCGTCCCGCCTGCGCTGTCGGACGACAGCTTCGCGGCGACGGACGCCAGATATCGTGCTGCGCCCTGGCGGAGAGCGTCCGTGGCCTCGTCGTCGACTTGCATGATCGGCATCGCGTACGGCACCATCGCGTCCGGAACCACGATTGGTACCTGCTGCGCCACCTGCGTCAGGATGAGCTCAGCGTCGCCAAGCTCCGCGACCGATCGCGCCGGCTCGAGGATTTCCTCCGCGAGCATCGAGCCGTCGAGCGCTACCAGTATGCGGCGAAAGGGCATGGCCGGCCGAGGCGCCCCCGCCTCTGACGCGCGCAGGAGCAATACCGGCACGGAGCTTTCGCGCACCACACCATCCGCGACGCTCCCGATCCACGCGCGACTGAAGCCAGTGCGCCCGTGCGTCGTCATCACGATGAGATCACAACCATGACGCCTGGCGTGTTCGCCGATCTTCGCCACCGGCTGGCCGGTCTCGACGAAGATGCCGGCCGATGCGGCCAGGTCGCCCAGCCCTTCGACGAGGCCGTGGAGATAGCGCTGCTCGATACTCGGGGTCACCGCGATTCCCGCGCGATTCTCGTATTCCGCGAACGGGCCAGGCTCGTGCACCAGTAGCAGATCCACACGCGCGCGCGCCCGGCGCGCGATATCGGCAGCGACCGTCAGGGCGCTTTCCGCCAATCTCGAACCGTCGAGCGGCACCACAATCCGTTTGAACATGCCAATCCTCGGTGGCCCCATGTTCCCTGGCTCAGACACTACCGCAGCAGACCACTTGAAGCTGTCAGGGAACTCCCAGACGCGCTCGGAAAGAACCTCGCCGGTACTCGGGGCGCCAGCCGACCGCCGCCGCGACCACTAGCCCCGTCGATGCCCCCGGAGCAGGGATTCCGCGGCGCTCGCCACGTGCCTGGCGGGATTCGGGCGCCCGAACATGCGCGCCGCCACCCAGGCACCATCCATCAGCATGAGCAGCTCGTCGGCCAGCGCGTCGGGGTCGCGCAGCCCAGCCTCAGCGGCCAAAGTCGCGAAGCGCTTCCGGACCTCACGCTTGTGTCTTACCGCGACGCGGTTCGCCGGATGCACAGGATCTGGATACTCTGCCGCGGAAACCTGGAACGTGCACCCCAGGCACTGCTCGCTTTGGGCGAGCGCTCCCACCGCGGTGAACACCGCGACGATCTTGTCGCGCGGATCGCGTTCGGTGCCCAGGGCGCGTTCGAACCAGTCACAGAACGCGTTCTCCGAGCGCTTCAGGTAGGCGACAACAAGATCGTCCTTTGAGGGAAAGTGCCGGTACATCGTCATCTTCGCGACGCCGGACTGGGCGGCAATCTCGTCCACGCCGACGGCTTGAAAGCCGCGTTCATAGAACAAGCGGCTGGCGGTCTCGAGGAGGCGATCTCGCGTCGAGCGCGATGGTCGTGACGCGGCGTTCATGGCTTGACACGATACCGATCTGTCTTGTATGCTCGCAAGCCGATACAGATCGGTATCATTGGCTGACACTCCGGGGGCTGCGCCATGAAGGTCGGGATAATCGGGTCAGGCGTGGTGGGCCAGACGATCGGCGCAAAGCTCGTGGAACGCGGTGAGGACGTCATGCTCGGCACGCGCTCGCCGGGACAGCTGAGCGACAAGCGCGGGATGGGCGCGCCGCTGGCGGACTGGCTCTCCAGGATCCAGAACAGGGCCCGGATCGGGACGTTCGCCGACACAGCCGCGCACGGAGAGATCGTCATCAACGCCACGTCGGGGATGGCTTCGCTGGAAGCGCTGCGGCTCGCCGGCGAGAAGAACCTCAGCGGCAAGATTCTCATCGACATCGCCAATCCGCTCGATTTCTCGCGCGGCATGCCACCATCCCTTTCGGTGTGCAATACCGACTCCCTCGGCGAACAGATCCAGCGCGCCTTTCCCGCGGCGAAGGTCGTCAAGACCCTGAACACCACGACCGCGAGCGTCATGGTCAATCCAGCGCTGGTGGCGGGGGGCGATCACGATCTCTTCGTGAGCGGCAATGACGCGTCGGCAAAGGCGCGCGTCTCGGAATTGCTCACGCGCTGGTTCGGATGGCGCTCGGTGATCGACCTGGGCGACATCACCACGGCGCGCGGTACGGAGATGCTGCTCCCGGTCTGGGTACGGCTCTGGGGCGCGTTGGGGACGCCGATGTTCAATTTCAAGATCGCCCGGTAGTACCATGCGGACGCGCAAGCTTGGAACCGCTGGTCCAGTCGTTTCCGCCATCGGCCTCGGCTGCATGGGGATGTCCGACTTGTACGGACCCGCCGACCACGCGGAAAGCGTGGCAACCATTCGAGCAGCGCTCGACGCCGGCGTGACCCTGCTGGATACCGGCGACTACTACGGTATGGGGCACAACGAGCTGCTGATCCGTGAAGCGCTCAGCCAGCGCGAGCGCGACAGCGTGATCCTCAGCGTGAAGTTCGGCGCTCTGCGGGATCCCGCCGGCGCGTGGCTCGGCTTCGATGGCCGTCCCGCCGCCGTGAAGAACTTCCTGTCGTACACGCTGCGACGCCTCGGGACCGACCACGTCGACATCTATCGCCCAGGGAGACTGGACCCCAGCGTTCCGATCGAAGAGACCGTGGGTGCGATCGCCGATTTGATCAAAGCCGGCTACGTGCGGCACGTCGGTCTGTCGGAAGTCGGCGCGGAGACCCTGAAGCGCGCGCACGCGACGCACCCGGTGTCCGACCTTCAGATCGAATACTCGCTGCTCTCCCGCGGCATCGAGGACAAGATCCTGCCCGCGTGTCGCGCGCTTGGCATCGGTATCACCGCGTACGGCGTGCTGTCGCGCGGACTGCTGAGCGGCCATTGGTCGAAAGAGCGCAGCCTCACCAAGGGCGACTTTCGCAGTCACGCGCCGCGGTTCAGCGGCGAGAACCTGGCACGGAATCTTGCCCTCGTCGAATCACTACGGGTCCTCGGCACCAGTCGTGGCGCGACGATCGCGCAGCTGGCCATCGCCTGGGTGCTTTCGCGCGGCAACGATGTCGTTCCGCTCGTCGGTGCCCGGCGGCGTGACGCGCTGGCTGAGGCGCGTGGCGCGCTCGAGCTGGACCTGACAGCCGACGATCTGAAACGCATCGAGCAGGCCGTGCCCGTCGGCCGCGCCGCCGGGGACCGCTATCCCGCCGCGGTGCTTTCTCAGATGGACAGCGAGCGCTAGCGCGAGCGCCAATGAGTCTCGATCCCGAATGGACGCGGACCGACCGACTCGGGTCCGTCAGGATTTCGCTGATTTCGTCGCTCCTTGGCCCCGGCATGATTGCATGAAACGCCAAGGGGGCGTGAATGCGCAGCCTGCCGAAACACGTAGTCGAAATGACCGCCGTGATCCTGATCGGCGCGTGCGCACGAGCCGGTGATTCCGCGCAAGCGGTACAGTCCGGGGCCGTGCTTGCCGACTCCGCGGAATTCATCGCGCGGAACCTCGCGACGTTCGACACGCTCGACTTCGTCGTCTTCAGCCACCAGCAATGGAGTCGACTCAGCGAAAGCCATTCGCAGGACGTCGTCGTGACGTGGCCCGATGGTCATGACACGCACGGACTGACCAGACACGTCGCGGACCTGAAAGCCTTGTTCGTCGCGATCCCCGACCTCGCAGTCACGGAGCACCCCATCAGGATCGCGAATGGGAGCTGGACGGCCGTGGTTGGACGGATGACGGGCACGTTCAGCAAGCCGATGCCGATGGCCGGCAAGACGATCCCTCCGACTGGCCGCAAGCTCGATCTCAGCATGGTGACCATCGGCCATTGGACCAACTCGGGTGTCATGGACCACGAGTGGCTTTTCTGGGACAATGCGGCCTATATGAAGCAGCTGGGCCTGAGCCCGTAGTCGACTGTGACGTATTTCGGCAAGCATGTGCTCCAGGTGCTGGAGCCACCGCGGACGGACTGAGGACCCTATCCTCCTGGCCTGGGTGTGTCACCGGGAAATGCCGCCGGCGCGATGCGGCTGAATGCGAGGACCGCAAAGACAAGACAGACGGCGCCGGGAAGCAGGAATGGAGCCGTCAGCAGAACATTGATCGTTTCTCCAAACAACGGCCGGATCAGCTCGCCGATGGATGCGGCGAGCGTGATCGCCGCGGACATCCCGAATACTCCGGGCGCGAGCAGGTCGCCCATCGGCCGCTTCATCACGAGCAGCGCGCCGACGAGCGCAAGCAGCGGCAGCGCGAAGGCGAGGTCGAGGACGATGACAGTCGAGCCGGATACGTCCGACCGGCCGACGATGGCGTCCAGCAGCATGCTCGTCCACGTGACGCCGAACAGTGTCGCCATCACCACCAGGAACGCGGCCATCGTTCGGCGAGGCAGTTTCGTCGGCCGCCAGTGCCGCAGCAGCGCCGGGTTGACCGCGCGAACGAAGACGCCCAGGGCATACACACTGAGCCCGAGGATGGCGACGTAGACCAGATAGAGCGGCGTCAGCACGAAGCCGAAGGCAAAGACGGCGTACGTGTAGAGCAGGTAGCCCTGCAGGCCGATCCATGTCAGCCAGAATCGGTCGCGGCCGCGATGGAGTGCGAGTACGCAGCCGAGCATCGCGAGCGACGTGGCAAGCGACATCACATCGAATCCGATCGTCCCGAAAAGAAGATCCGGCGGAAGCGCCTCGCGATAGATGTCGATGTTGAAGAGCGATAGCGCGGAACTGATCGCGGCCAGAGCGGCCGAGGCGCCCGAGAGCAGCAGGACGAGACGCCGATGTTTGCGGTCGACGAGATGCACGGGTTCTCCATGAAGCGGCAGGTGTGTCGGGGCTGCGCGTCCCGTCATCGAGTGTTGCGATTTCCGCGAGGTCGCGATGTCGGCAATTCCTTGGTTTCCGACCGGCAAAATCACGGACTTGCGGCCACAGCGTCGTAGGGCGAACGCTTTCGGACGGACGGCGAGAGCCCGACAGACGCCGGTCACGCCACGCCTCATCTTCGTGGCTTGGCCCTGCGTGCTTCAGATCCAGCGCGAATGACGGAGGCGACTATGTCCACCACGATTCGTTCAGACGCGGCTCGGGAAGTGGTCCTCGAGGTCGCGGGTGAAGACATACACGCAGACCTCGTGATTCCGGACGACGCGCACGTCCTGGTCGTGATGGCGTATCCAACCGCCTTCGGTCGCCACGAAGCGCCTCACACGCACGTCGCGCGGCTGTTCAATCAACAGGGCTTTGCCACGCTGCTGTGCGATCTCCTGACCAGCGAGGAGGAGATGCTCGGCGAGCTCACGGGCGAGTTCCGCCGCGACGTCCCCCTTCTCACGACGCGCCTCAGCGCGATCCTGGACTGGTGCGAAGCGCAGCCCGAGCTGCGACACCTGCCGGTCGGCCTGGTGGGCATCGGCACCGCTGCGGCCGTCGCGCTGCAATGCGCCGCGCACCGTGCGAAGATCGTTCGCGCCGTCGTCGTTCGCGGAGGGCGACTCGATCTCGCGTGGTGGGCGCTGGGACGAGTTCACGCGCCGACGCTGCTGGTGGCGGGAGAGCACGACACCGCGCTGCGTGAAGTCTATCGCGCGTACGTGCCCTACATCGGATCGCAGCTCAAGGAAGTGGCGATTGTTCCGCAGGCGTGCAGCCCGTTCGCGGAGCAACACATGCTCGACGAATTCGCCGAGCTCGCCGCGGGGTGGTTCACTCGACATCTCGATCAGCGCACCGCCCACGGGACCATCTGGCACAGACTGTGAGGTCACTTCGAGGTGATCGCCTGTCCTGAGGCGGCATCAAGATTCCCAGCCTTGCTGGTGGGAGTTTTCCCGCGGAGCCCGCCGAGAGTCCCTACGGCGCAATCCGAGTTCGAGTTTGTAAGTTCGCTGGCGCTCCACACGCTTCACCGCTGAACCGCAGACGATGCTGACTGACATCCGTACGATCACGCCCGCGAACGCGGCCTTTGTCCTGGTGACCTTCGAGGGGCCGGACCCATATGCGCAGGCGGGTGGACTGGGCGTGAGAATGACCGGGCTCGCCGGTACCCTGGCGGACACAGGCTATGAGACCCACGTCTTCTTCATCGGTGATCCTGCGCTGCCAGGAGAAGAGAGTCGATCGGACCATCGACTGATTCTCCACCGGTGGTGCCAGTGGATCAGCGCCTACTGTCCGGGTGGCGTGTACGATGGCGAGGAAGCGAAGGTCGCCGACCTCACGAGATCGCTTCCGGGATATGTCGTCGACACGATCATCATCCCGGCCATCAACGCCGGGCGCACGCCGGTCGTGCTCCTCGAGGAGTGGCAAACCGCCGAGACCGCGTGTGTGATCGCCGACCTGCTTCGCGATCGCGGCCTGCGTGACCGAGCCGTGTTGTTCTGGAACGCGAACAACGTCTACGGATTCCATCGCATCGATTGGCAGCGACTCGCGAAATCGGCGACCATCACCACGGTCAGCCGCTACATGCGCAGCATCATCCGCTCGAGCGGCGCCGATGCCATGGTGGTTCCGAATGGAATCTCCACGGACTTGCTGGCGCCCGTGCGGCGGTCCGACGTTCGCTCCGTGCGTGCCGCCATTTCTCCGGAGCCGAAGACCGGCCTCTTCTTCAAGATGGCTCGATGGGAACGCGAGAAGGGGTGGACGCAGGCGCTCGCAGCCGTGCGGCATGCGCGCGACCTGGGACAACGTCTCGTGCTCGTCGGTCGGGGTGGCGGCCCCGCCGGTAACACGGGCGGGCTCGCAGCCGAGGCCGAGCAGTGCGGGCTGCTCGCGGCGCAGCTGCATTCGGAAGACGAGCTCCGGATTCGACTCTCGTCTCTCGTGCGAGCGGGCGTGGAGGTCATCAGCCTCGAGTTCGGCGTGACGCGGATGCTTGCGCGATCGCTGTACGCGGCAGCGGATGGCGTGCTGGCCAATTCCGTCTCCGAGCCGTTTGGTCTCGTTGGTCTCGAGGCCATGGCGGCTGGTGGAATTGCCTACACGGGCGGAACTGGTGAGGACTACGCGATTGCGGGGCGCAATGCGATCGTGCTCGAGACGATGGATCCCGCGGAGATCGTCGAGCGCTGGGATGCGCTCTCCGGCTCGGCCGAGCGTGTGTCGCGCCTGCGCCGCGAAGCGCGCAAGACGGCGCGCGAGTACGCATGGACGCGCGTCCTTCCCCGCCTGTTGACCGCGATCAGCGGCGACGCCAGAGCCATGGCGGCGACCTAGGGTGGGCCCGCAGGTCGGAGGGCTCAGTTCTGGTCGCTGGCCCTCGGCGTTGGAGTGGGCGCGAGCCACCGGCCCCAGATGAATGGGGTTAGGCCCAGCAGCAGAAGCAGAATCGGCCAGAGTCGGCCGCGCCAGACAGCGTAGTTCGCGATCAGCTCCGTCCAGCTCTTCTGGTCCACGTAGTGGCCGAACAGGAATTCGAACGCCACCGTGAGCACGACGAGGAAGACGCTGGCTTGCCCGAGCTCCCTCGCCGAGCGTCCCTGCAGCGGCCGGAGGAGGAATCGTGTGCCGCCGACGATGATCGCACCGCCGAGCAGCGCGCTCAGGACGTCGGTCATCGGCCCCGGCACCGCCGGTCGCAGAACGATTTCCCGGAACGCGCCGTTGCCGACCATTGCGATCGCGAGCGCGGCCCAGGCGCTGAGCAGTCGGGGAATCGTCATGGCGAGAGCACCACTCGAGAACTCAACGTCCGCGTCGCGCGACCGATTTGCGCTTGCGCGCCGTCCCGACCGACCCCGCCGGCGCCGCCGCCGCTTCCGAGGCACTGGCACCACTGGAGCGGCGCTTCGCGGCGGTGCTCCGCGCCATCCGGCCCGTGACGCGATCGATGTGCAGCCCATACACCATCATGCGCTCCGGCACGGGATCGCGCGTCGTCAGCGACTCGGGGAGAACTTCGCGTAGTGCTTCCATGGCGCGTTGATACTCCTGCTGTTCGATCGGAGCACCGTCGGCGGGCAGCATGTAGACCGTTCCATGCGCAACGACGCTTGCCCAGTCGAGTGGGCCCTTCACTTCGTCGACTTCGAACGCGACGTATGGATTGTGGGCCAGCGCCTCGAGCTTGGCGCCATACGCGCTGCGCAGAAACAACCAGCTGTCGCGCGCGACGTAGCCCGTGGGCTCGATGTCGACGGATGGGCCGTTCTTGAACGCGATCCTGCCGATGCGATTGCGCGCCATGATCTCGGCGCACTGTGTGGGCGTCAGGATGAAGAACTGCGGCGCCTGTTTCACGCCAGAACGATGAAGGTGGTTGGCGCCCGGCGAAGTCGGACATTCCTTGGGTTCTGTCGGTGAAATGCCGACAGCCCGTGCCAATTGCGCGAGCCAGCCCCCACCGGACACTATCAATGTCATGATCGCGCTCAGGCAGACGCTCTCGTCCGTGTTCGTCGCTGGATGTCTCGGCGGATTCGCCAGTTCCGTGGCCGGCTGCGCCGACCGCGATGCAGGCGAGCGGCCGTCGGTCGCGCGGCCGCCGGTCGCCCAGCAGCAAGGCGGCGGTGGCGCAGCCTTCGTCCCGGCCTCGTGGCGTGCACCAGCGGAGTCCGACATCCCCAATGACTCGCTGGGGGCGTCGGTGCGACGCGGTCTCGCGCTCATCACGCACACGGCGGACAGTCTGCCAACGTACGCCCCAGGGAACATCAACTGTACGAACTGCCACCTGAATGCCGGGCGCAATCTCGACGCCGCACCGCTGGCCGGTTCGCACGCCCGGTTCCCCAAGTATCTCGAGCGGTCGGGCGCGGTGGTCGGGCTGGCGGACCGCGTCAACTACTGCTTCACACGCAGCCTGGCTGGCAGCCGACTGCCGGCCGACAGCCGCGAGATGCAGGACATCCTGGCGTACCTCGCTTGGCTTTCGCGCGGTGTGCCGGTCACCGAAGGAAAAATGCTCGCAGGCGCCGATGGCCTGGCGGTCCTGACGCCGGAGCTCGAGGGCGACACGATCCGCGGACGTCAGGTGTACGCCGCGAAATGCGCATCGTGTCATCAGCTCGACGGACAGGGCAACCGCGCGGTTCCTCCAGGGATTCCAGCGCTCTGGGGTCCCAGGTCTTTCAGCATCGGCGCGTCCATGGCGCGCCGCAGCAAGGCCGCATCCTTCATCTGGAACAACATGCCCCTCGGCCTCGGCAAGACGCTCACCCCGCAGGAAGCGTTCGACGTCGCCGCGTACGTGACGTCCCAACCGCGACCCGACTCGCCCGGCAAGGAGCGCGACTGGCCGAACGGCGGCGCGCCAAAGGATGCGCCGTACGCGACCAGGGGCCATGTGGCGTTCAATCCACCTCGCGTGCTGCCGCGCGCCAATCCAGCCGCGGCAATCGTCGACGCGCCAGCCAGCGTGAAGCGGCGGGGCGGCCAGTGAGCGACGGCGAAAACATCTCGCGGCGCGCGGTGATCGCCGGCGCCGCGATCACGGCGAGCGCCGCCCTGCTGAAGAAGTTGCCCGCGCGCGCGGACGAACAAGCGCCACAGGCAGCACCGAATGCGGTCGCACAAACACCGGCAGCGCCGCCGCCTTCCACGGTGGATCCATTCACGGTCCCGGGCACGCCGACGTCCGCCACGAGTGTGCGATCGCCGTTCGAGAATCCCGTGCGTACGCCGACGGGTGTGCTCACGGGCTCGTCGTTGACACCACACCAGGACCTGACCGGCACGCTCACGCCGGCCGACCTGGTGTTCGAGCGACATCACTCCGGCGTCCCCGCCATCGATCCGCGCAAGTACAAGCTCGTCGTGCACGGGCTCGTCGACCACAACATGACCTTCACGCTCGACGACCTCAAACGCTTTCCGAGCGTCACGCGCGTCTACTTCCTCGAGTGCTCCGGCAACGGACGCGCCGCCTATCGCGACCCCAAACCGGAGATGACGCCGCAGGCGATCGACGGGATGTGCAGCAATGGCGAGTGGACCGGCGTCGCGCTCGGCACCATCCTCCGCGAAGCCGGCGTCAAGCGCTCGGCCACGTGGTTGCTGGCCGAGGGCGGCGATGCGGCGAAACTGTCGCGCAGCATCCCGATCGAGAAGGCGTTCGACGACGCGATCGTCGCCTACGCGTTCAATGGCGAAGCGCTGCGGCCGTCCGTCGGGTATCCGGCGCGCCTGCTCCTCCCCGGCTATGAGGGCAACACGTGCATCAAGTGGCTGCGTCGCATCAAGCTCATCGACCAGCCGAACATGTCGAAGGACGAGACGTCCAAGTACACCGATCCGCTGATCTCCGGCGTCGCGCGCCAGTTCAGCTTCGTGATGGACGCCAAGTCGATCATCACGACACCGTCGTTCCCGAAGACCATCGAGCCCGGATGGCACGAGATCTCGGGCGTCGCCTGGAGCGGGCGCGGAAAGATCGCGCGTGTCGAAGTGAGCACCGACGGCGGACACACGTGGACCGACGCCGAGCTGCAGGAGCCCGTGCTGTCGAAAGCGTACACGCGCTTTCGGCAGATGTGGCAGTGGAACGGCAGTGCCGCGACGATCATGAGCAGAGCCACGGACCAGACTGGATACGTGCAGCCGACGCGCGCATTGTTCGAGTCGACGCGCGGCAAGGGCACCGACTACCACTACAACTACATCCGTGCGTGGAACGTGGGACGCGACGGAAAGGTGGTGTTTGCCGTATGAAGGCGCTGATTCTGTTGTCGGTTGCATTGGGAGCATGCAGTCAATCAGAGAGCCGATCGGGCGTCGTCGGGGACAGCGCGCGACAGGCAATCGCCGCTGCCACGCCCAGCGATTCGCCTCGGGCGACGGTGCTTCACGCGCCATTCCGCACGATCGGACACCGGGCGACGTCCGCCGAGGTCCGGGCCTGGAACATCGACGTGAACCCGTCGGGCGACGGTCTGCCGCGCGGCAGCGGCAGCTATCAGCAGGGCGCACAGGTGTTCGCGCAGAAATGCGCGTCGTGTCATGGGCCGCACGGCGAAGGCACCACCGGCAACCCCAAGCTGGTCGGCCGCGAGCCGCGCGATTTCTCGTTCGCGAAGGACCCGAAGATCGTGAAGACGGTCGGCAACTACTGGCCGTACGCCACGACACTGTACGACTACATCAATCGGGCAATGCCGTTCGACAAGCCTGGTTCCATGACGCCCGACGAGATGTACGGCGTGATCGCATTCATACTGGCGGAAAACGAGATCATCGACCGCAACCAGGTGATGAACGCGCGGACGCTGCCGCAGGTGCGGATGCCATCGCGTGATCGCTTCGTGCCGGATGATCGCGCCGGCGGTTCGACATTTCGCTAGGAAGAATCGCGCTGCAGGAACGCAGCGCATGGAGGAGGTATGCCCCCGTCTGTACTCACACGGGTTCGCAGGATCTGTCTCGCGCTGCAAGGCGCGCACGAGAAGGAGGCCTGGGGCGAGCCCACGTGGCGCGTGTGCAACAAGGTCTTCGCAATGTTTGCCAGCGCAAGCAACCATCATGGCGCCGGCCAGAATTCCGTGTGGGTGAACTCGACCCAGATCAATCAGGAGTTCATGATGCGCGCGGACCCCAAGCGATTCTTTTCTCCCCCGTACGCCGGTCCGTATGGCTGGGTGGGGATTCGCCTTGACGGCCGCGTGAACTGGAAGATGGTGGCAGAGGTACTTGGGGACGGCTACGAGCTCACTGTGGCCAAACTCCGGCCGAGTCAGAAAGCGACGCTCGGCATGGAGCCCAGGCTCGAGTCGGCGAAACCCGGCAAGGCCCGGAATCGGACGGCTCGGAGAGGCGCGGTTCGTCGAACCTGACAGTCGACGTGTGCAACACGTAGCCCGGCAGACGTCACTCTGGCATCCCGAACCACTCAGGGGTGCTGCATGCCAGGGCTGAGACTCGTTGGGATCGCGCTCCTCGCGGCGCCAATTCACCTTGGTGCGCAGGACCAGCCGCGCACCATCACGCAGATGATTGTCGGCGCGTCAGCCGGAACAGGACGCGCCAGGCCGACGTTCCTCGTGGGATTCGAGGTGCGGCCAGCCAACACCAGAACGTCGTGGCGGGTCTCCGCCGAGTACGCGGAATGGCGCACGGCAAGTTGCATCACCGGCGGCTGCGACGGCTTCAGCCTTCAGCGCGGCTATTCCTCACTGGACTACAGCACGTTCGGTATTCAGGCCTCGGGGGTCCGCCGGTTTCGCTCGGGTCGCGTTCAGCCCTACGTGTTTGGTGGTGTGGGACTCTACTACTCCTCTTCCCGGGGATGGGCGTCGCCCGTAGTCATCGCCGACAGCGGCATCCAACTGGGAGAGCCGGTCCACGTGGACGACGCCCGAGTGTCGCCTCGCGTCCTCTGGGGAACAGGGCTTTCGTTCCGTGTCCGAGGCATCAGCCTCTTTGGCGAAGCCGCGCTCCCGACGTGGTCCACGTCCTGGCACTCCGGGCCCCAGCCATCGCTCACGCTTGGGATTCGATTCTGAACAGAAGCTACTCCGGGCAAGCACACTCTTCGAAAACGCCAATGTGGCGGAACGACTCGGCCGCGCTTCAGAGTTTGTCCGCCGAAGGGTGAGACGCCGATGAGCGCCGATTGTGCCGATCCACGCCGATGATTGGTTATTGTCACCAACATTGAGTCTTATCGGCGTGAATCCGCTAAATCGGCGTTGATCGGCGTGCTTCTCATTCGTCTGAGTGGCCGTTCGCACGGGGCAACCGTCGGCACTACCGTGAGGGCCGAGAGGCCCTTACTCAACCCGGAAACCGATGCGCAGCGTGCGAGGTGTCACGCGCAATCGCGCCGCGCCGTACACGCTCGTGGGATCCTCCGGCGTCTGGTCCCCGATGTTCGTGTTGATCAGCGTCAACGCATCGCTCCCGAGCACGTTGAACAGGTCCATGCTCACGCCGACGCGCGGCAGCGCGAGCCACTCGAGGCGCAGGTCCACGACGTCGCGGCTGGCGTAGTGGCGTGAGCCCCGCCGTTCCACCAAAACCGACTGCCCCTGCACTTGCCTGAACAGATCCGACGGCAGCTCGGTGCCGCGGCGGTCGGTGAACCTGTAGCGGTTGTTGATCTCGAAACTGGGCGTGAACCGCTCGCCAAGGATGTGGGTGTAGAGAATGCCGCCCTGGAGCACGCGCGTGACACGCGCCGTGGTCCACACCTTCGCCTCCAGCATCTGCGCGTCCGGGAGTGTCCCGTAGAAATTGAGCGCCTCGTTGCGCCGCACGAACGGACCGGCATTGAACCGCGTGCCCGTCGTGCCGTACCCGGTGACGCCGGCAACGTTGCCACGAAGCCTCGAGGTGCTGAGCGATCCCTCACCGCGCCAACGCGCATGCTCCGACCGAACCAGAAGTGTGAACTGATGATACGTGCGACGCGCGTCGGGAACGGTCGTGAGCACCAGGTCCGGATCCCACGGCAGCTCCTCGGCAGAAGAGTGTCCGGCGATCGGGTTCGGACAGGGCGCCGTGCGCGTGTCGCCGCACGAATGCAGCACTGCGTAGAGATCGTTGTTGCCAACGTACATCACCGGCAGGACCAGCGGCTGGTTGTTGGCGTCCAGGACCAGGCCTGACGCCAGACGGTGATCGACGTGGGTGTCGTAGATCGGCGTGTAGTTCCTCCATGCATTGCGATCCACGAGACCGACGATGTCACCATTGCGTCGCTGCGTATACGCCGCCTCCACCTTCCACGACGAGCCGAACGACTTCTCGAGCCCGAGAACGGCCTGGTCGACGTACGGCTGTCGGTAGCGCTCCACGCGTCCCGATTCGTCGAGGATGTTCTCGTCGAAGAACGTCGAGAAGCCGGAGCCCGCGGTGTCACGCTGCGCCGTCGTGTACGTGGTGCGACTGTCCGTCAGCGGCGGCGCCTGGTAGTAGAACCGGCTGTTCGAGTAGACGTTGGCACCCAACGCCCGGTCGAAGAACAGCGAGAACATGCCCTGGTGGTAGCGTCCCCAGTGCGCCTTGGCGACGAACGTGTTGCGCCCGGTCACGTCCCAGGCGACGCCGATGCGCGGGTCGAAGCCCTCCGCGTGTGCTGCGTCGAAACGACTGCAGAACTGATTGACGGAACCGGCGCCCGCCGGTTCGCAGAACGGACGCAGGTACCCCGTCCAGTGTCCATAGCGAATCCCCGGCGTCAGCGTGACGCGGCTGCCAAGGCCGATGTAATCCTGCGCGAACAGTGCCTCGCTGGCGACGTCGCTGTCGAGCTTGATCTCGCCGCCCCAGTCACTGCCCGTCGTCGCCCACGTGGTGGCGTCCGTCAGGTCGATTCCCGTCACGCCGAAGGTGTACGGACGCCACGTCATGCCGCCGTTGCGGGTACGCACGTCGCGCCAGCGTCCTCGCGACACTTCGGTGCCGAGTACCAGCTGATGGTCGGTGCGGAGCACGTTGTGTCTCGCGCGCCATTCGACGCTGCCGCTCACGCTCGACGGTTTGACGCGTTCATCGAACGCGGCGTTCTGCGCCGTGGGCATGGTGCCCAGTCGCAGTGCCTGGACGCCGGGCACCGACGAACCCTCGTATCCCAGGTTGGACGTTTGCGACGAGAACCCGGCGAGGCGGACGTCGAACACGCTGCGCGGACTGGTGGAATTGGTCAACGACAGCTCGAAGAACGTCGTCGGCTGCCGCACGCGCAAAGTGGCGGATGCGTCGTCGATCCCGTTGATCCCCGCGTGGTCGACGTTCCCCGACGAGAACCCGGCAAGCGCGTCGACCCGGTGTCCCAGCGCCGGCAGCCACGTGAGCTTGGCGAGGCCGCGAGCATCGAGGTGCGACTCGCGCACGGCCTGGAAGTCGCGCGACTCCTCCGAAACGAGATCGGGCGAGCGAATGTCGCGGCTCACGTACTGACCGGCCACGAAGTAGAACAGCCGGTCTCGCGCGACCGGTCCGAGTGCCTCGCCGCTCAATTCGCGTCGTCCCGCCTGCTCCCGCCCCAACTCATTGGCATTGAGATTCGTCCCGGCCAGGCCGGCGGCTTCGTAGGTCGTTCGCATCGCGAACCGACGCTCGTTGGTGCCGGTCTTCGTGATGGCGTTGACGATGCCGCCCTGAAAGTTCCCGTGCTCCGCGCCGGCACCCAGCCCGCGGATGTCCACCGACTCGATCCAGTCCGCGCTGAGAGACAAGAAGTCGCCGCCCAGGCCGGGGTGGTTCATCGAGATTCCGTCGAGTTGGTAGTCGTTCGTGACGCCGGGTGCGCCGCCCCACAGCTGGTCCTTGCGCGCGCCAGGCACGAGCGCCACGAGGCTCGACGCTTCGCGTCCGCTCGGCAGGAGCTCGGTCGTCGCCCGATCCAGGCGAATGGAGAGCTCGGTGGTCGAGGCGTCGATGTCCACGGGCGACGTCACCACGTGGATCGTCGACAGCTGGCGGGCCGCCTGGGTCAGCACGACGTCGAGATCGACGGACTGTCCGTCCGCGACGCGCACTGCCGGGACTTCAGCGGACCGGTAGCCGACTCGCCGCACGGTCACCGAGTACAGACCGGAGGCGAGCGGCCCGATGCGGAAGCGGCCCAGCGAGTCCGTGACGGCCTCGCGCGCAACCGACTTGTCCGTGCGCTCGGCGTGGATCGACGCCGCCTCGACCGGCTTGCCGGCCTCGCGGACAGTTCCGGTGATGGCGCCCTGCGCGGCAAGCGTTGCGGGCAGCAGGACCAGGACGGCAGGCAAACGCATGCGCAACGATACGAGCGAGGCGCAGACGCCACTAGAGTGGCGCTACTATACATAGTCATGGGATCCCTGGGCGATCGGGTCCGCGGCTGGTTGGGAAGCCGGCTCGGCATTCATTTCGTGCGCGGCTTCACCGTCGTCGTGGACAACACGCGCAACGACATCGCGACAGCCGACGTGCTCACGCGGCTGGACGAGGCGATCGAGCTGGTCGAGCGGCACCAGCCGTGGCGCGTCGCGCACCTGCGGCGCGACCTGAGGCAGATTCGCGTGATGCGCTATCCATGTCGCGGCGCGTATTTCCCCGCGCACCGCGCGTGCATGGTGGAGCTGACGTTCCTCGCCAGGCGCGACATCGGACCGGCCACCGTGTCCTCGACGCTCGTGCACGAGGGAATGCACGCGCGTGTCCATTCGATGTGCGCGGAGAACAGTGTGCGGGATCGCGCGCACGAGGAGCGGATCTGCCGGCGCGCGGAGCTCGAGTTCGGCGAGTCCCTCCCCGCCGACATTGGCGCGCCCGTCGTGGAGCGCGCGCAGCAGTCGCTGATGCTGGACGATCAGGACGTGGCGCCGGAGATCGACTGGAACGAGGCGCTCAGGCGCCAGCGGCAGATCGACGGATCAGTCTAGCGGGTTGACGGGTTGACGGGTTGACGGGTTGACGCGTTGACGGGTTGACGCGTTAGCGGGTCGATCACTGCTGTCGTTACTGCGCTGTTCACCGACTCTGAAATCGCAATGGCCAAGAATCTCTCAATCACCGTCGGCAATCAATTCAGGTTCGTCGCCAGGTTCGAAGAGCAGACCGCGCCCGGGACCGTAGCTGCGTTTCGCAGGCTCCTACCCTATCGGCAGAAGCTGGTCCACTGCCGCTGGAGCGGTGAGGGTTGCTGGATCCCGCTCGGCGAGTTCAAGCTCGACGTCGGATTCGAGAACCACACGAGCCATCCGGCGCCCGGTGAGATTCTCTGGTATCCCGGCGGCTACAGCGAGACGGAGCTGATCTTCGCCTACGGCGACGTGCTGTTCTCGAGCAAGCTGGGACAGCTCGCCGGCAACCACTTCCTCACCGTGGTCGAGGGTCAGGAGCAGCTGCCGGCGATGGGCAGGAAAGTGCTGTACGAGGGGGCGCAGGAGATTGTGTTCGAATAACGGGAATGGGAAATGGGAATGGGCGCGTGGAGAGTCTGTCCATGAGCCCAATTCCCATTCCGGTTTACCACTCCGGCCGTTCTGATGCTTCGCGCTGCGCGACCGTTTCGTCGGTACTTGTCGGCGCCCCCGATACGAAGCCACAGCTCGATTCGCGGCCCGCATCGAGCCATATCGCGACCGTCTGATCGACCACAGCGGCTTCAATTATCCTCATGATATCGCGCGTCGGCAAGCCATAACGTTCTTTCAGAATTGGGCGTCGGCTGTCACGCTCTTTTTTCGAGACCTGAACACCTTCCCTATGTTGTTGGCTGTCAGCTGCCGGGTCGCAGCTGTCAGCCGAGGACTACGGTGCGAAAACGTCGCTCGCAATACAGGTGTCAGCTGTAAGCTGTCAGCCCTCAACTCTCAGCTGATGACTCATGGATAACATCACCCATACCCTCGTCGGCGCCGCGCTTGCCGAAGCGGGACTGAAGCGACGCACCGCCCTCGGCGCCGCGACCCTCATGATCGGCGCCAACTTTCCCGACATCGACGTCGTCGCCGTACCGCTGGGCATGGGAATCGAGTGGCGGCGCGGCACGACGCACGGGTTCCTGGCACTGGCGGTGCTTCCGTTCGTGCTCGCGGGCATCATGCTGCTGTGGGATCGACGCGTTCGCCTGCGACGCACACCTGACGCCGTCCCCGCCGACCCCCGCCAGCTCCTTCTGCTCTCTGCCATCGCGATCGCGACCCACCCGACGCTCGACTTCATGAACATCTACGGCATGCGCTGGCTCATGCCGTTCCGCGATCAGTGGTTCTACGCCGACGGTCTCTTCATCGTCGACCTCTGGATTTTCGTCGGACTGGTTGTCGCCGTGTACCTGTCGCGGCGCAGTCTCCGGCCGGCGCGCGTCGCGCTGGTCGGGCTCGCTGCCTATGTCGTCCTGATGCTGGCTGTGACGAGCGCTGGCCGGGCACGGGTCGCGGCGGAATACCCCGGCCGGCGCTTCCTGGTCGGGCCGAACGCAGTCGTGCCGTGGCGACGGGACGTGATCCTCGAGGTCGAGGACGGCTACCGGTTCGGCAACTGGAGCCTGTTTGGCCCGCTGTCAGTTCGGCCGGACCTGCTGCCAAAGGGCGATCGGGACCCGGCCGTGCATGCCGCGCGGCAGGTTCCCAGAGTGGCGCACTTCCTTAGATGGGCCCGCTTCCCCACTTACCTGGTGACCCGGGATGGGGGCCAGACGGAGGTGCTGGTGGGGGACGCCCGGTACCCCGGGGCCAGTTGGGCCTCCGTGGTGGTCAGACTCCCGTAAAAGCCGTCTGCCCTCTATCTTTTGAAGCTCGACCGGATCAGCCATATCGTTTTCTCACTTATCGTTACATGCCCAAGACTCGCCCGCGTCTCAAGATCGTTCGTCGCTTTGGTATTCAGCTTCCCGGCCTGACCCGCAAGTCCGCGGAAAAGAAGCCTTATCCGCCTGGACAGCACGGCCAGTCGACGGCGAAGCGCAGAAAGACGAGCGAGTTCCGCAAGCTGCTCGAGGAGAAGCAGAAGGTGCGCTTCAACTACGGTGTCAGCGAAGGACAGCTGCGGCGGTACATGGGCATCGCGCGCAAGATGCCGGGCAAGACGGGCGACAACCTGCTCGCGGTGCTGGAGCGGCGGTTGGACAACGTCGTGTTCCGGATGGGCTTCGCGCCGACGATCCCCGCGGCCCGTCAGCTGGTCTCGCACGGCAACGTCCGCGTGAACGGCAAGCGCAATGACCGTCCCAGCTACCTCACGGAATCCGGCGACGAGATCTCGCTGGCCACGGGCAAGACGCGCGAGCGCGTGTCCATCCTCGAGACATTGGAGCGCGGCCCGCAGCTCAAGCTGCCGTCCTACGTCGCGATGGATCCGTCCGACAAGTTTGCCGGCCGCGTGATCGGCACGCCGATGCGCAACGACACGCCGTTCCCCGTCAACGGTCAGAGCATCGTCGAGTTTTACGCGCGATAGTCGAACCGAGAGTGCCACGAATGAGGGTGTGGAGCAATACTCCACACCCTTTTTTTGTTCTCGAACAGCACTACTCTTCGTCGATTCTCGCATCCCAATATCCATGCGCGTTCAACTCCGCATCGCGATGGTCGCGATGGTCGCCTTCAGCGGCAGACTGGTGGGGCAGATCCCCGCCGAATGGCGCGACTCGCTTGTCTTTCACACGTTCTCCATCGCGGCTATAGATCCGCGCACCGGCGAGGTTGGAGTCGCCGTCACCACGCGCGTCCCGTGCGTCGGCAATGGTGTCCCGTGGGTCCGCGTCGGCGTCGGTGCGGTGGCCACGCAATCGAACACGCGCACGGAATACGGCAGCGAGCTGCTCGACGCGCTCGCCAAGGGAGAATCGCCGGACGCTGCGCTCAAGCGACTCCTTGCCGCAGACAGCGGAGCGGCCAGTAGACAGATTGGCGTGATCGACCTCAAGGGACGCACCGCGCAGCACACCGGTACTGGCGCCGCGGCCTGGGCCGGGCATCGCGCCGGTGCCACGTACGCGACGCAGGGCAACATCCTCGTCGGTCCCGAGGTGCTCGAGGCCGTGGCGAAGTCGTTCGAGTCGAGCGAGGGACAGCCGCGCCATCTCGCCGACCGTCTGATCGATGCCATCGCCGCGGGCCACGCACTCGGCGGCGACAAGCGACACGGGCTGCGGCAATCCGCAGCCGTGATCGTCGCCGACCCCCGACCTGGCAGATCGCGCAGAACTGACGGCGTGACCGCCAACATCTCCGTCTGCGAGAATCCCGATCCCGTGGCTGAGATGCGACGCATCTACAACGCCATTTCGCAGACGCTGGGATACCGAACCCTGCAGCAGTTCAGCGGCGGCGATGTTTATCAGCTGAAAGTGATGCTCAACGCACTCGGACACTACCGGCCGGACGAGAAGCTCGACCCCCGTGCGCCGGGAGCCAACATCTACGGACCGGACGTGATGGTGGCCGTCGACGGATTCCGAATGGTGGAGAAACTTGGCGGACCCGGGGTCGGATCTCCGTCGGGTTTGGTGGACGCGGAGACCGTCGAGCATCTATGGGCGGCACTCGAGCGCGCCGGCAAGGCGGCGGCGGTTCGGGCGCAGCTGCTGGACGCCACCGCCGTGAGACGTTGAACAGTCGTCACAGCATCGGCGCGACTCCGGGATAGATTCCTGACTTCCCCCGTTTCAGAGGCTCTTATGCGTCGCGCATTACTCATGGTGTTGGCCGCTGCCCCGCTTCTCGCGCAGCAACCGCAAGGCAGTTCCTCCGCGAATGCATCCGTGACCGCCGCGAAGGGCGTGTGGCAGATCGCCCTCGGATTCGCGTCGCGCGCCGCGGAGCAGATGCCCGAATCGCTCTACACGTTCCAGCCGACGAAGGACATCCGCACGTTTGGCCAGCTGGTGGGCCACGTTGCCGACGCGCAGTATGCGTTTTGCGCTGCCGCACTCGGCGAGAAGTCTCCGATGACCGTCAACCATGAGCAGTCGACCAAGTCCAAGGCTGCGCTCGTGCAGGCGGTGAAGGATGCCGGCACGTACTGCCAGCGCGCGTATGCGATGAGCGATGCGACGTCGGCCGCGCAGGTGGAATTGTTCGGCATGAAGATGACCAAGCTGGGCGTGCTGATCCTCAACGCGTCGCACGACTACGAGCACTACGGCAACATGGTGACGTACCTCAGGCTCAAGGGGATGGTGCCGCCGTCGTCACAGCAGTCGCCATAGCCTCACCCGCACTGCATGCTGCTCGGTCACTACGCCGCGGCGTTCGCGTCCAAGCGCGTCGCGCCAAAGGTCAGCCTCGGCTGGCTTTTCGCCGCGGCGCAGTGGCCTGATCTGCTCTGGCCCATCCTGACGCTCATCGGGATGGAGCATTTTCGCATCGTGAAGGGTGACACGGCATTCACGCCGCTGGCCTTCGACTATTTCCCGTGGTCGCACAGCCTCCTGATGGACTGCGTCTGGGGCGTGGTGCTCGGGTTGGTCTACCTCATGCGTCGCGGCGACCAGCGCGGCTCCATCGTGATCGGCCTGCTCGTGGTCAGCCACTGGGTGCTCGACTGGATCACGCATCGTCCCGACATGCCGATCCTGCCCAACAATGACCATCGAGTGGGACTCGGGCTCTGGAACAACGTTCCAGCCACCATCGCCCTCGAGTCGCTGCTCTTCGCTGCCGGCGCGTGGTACTACAGTCGCATCACGGTGGCCCGTGACCGCATCGGGAGACTGGGCCTCTGGATCCTGGTGGCGTTTCTCGTGCTGACGTACGTGACGAACACCATCATTCCGCCGCCGCCGACCACAATCGCCGTGTCGGTGAGTGCCTTGGCACTGTGGCTACTCGTTCCCGTTGCTGCGTACATAGACCGGCACCGAACGCTGAACATCTAGCTGCGGCATAACTGCAGTCATAACCACGGCTTTAACTACGGCTGTGACTACGGCTGCGACAACGTAGTTAACGGCGGTGTTACCGCCGCCTCACAAGCCGCCGTCAAGCCAGCTCTACTCGTCTCTCAAAGCAACGTTTGGATCCAGTCCTGCCGCCCTGCGTGCCGGCACCCAGCACGCCAGCACTGCGACCAGCGCGAACAGCATCGCGATCAGCACGAAGGTGAGCGGGTCCGTCGCGGTCACGCCGACGAGCATCGTCCTCAGCACTCCGGTGAGCGCGAGGGCTCCGACGAGTCCGAGGACGACGCCAGCGGCGCTGAGGCGCATGCCCTGCCCCACCACCAGCACGAGGATGCTGCGACTCGACGCGCCGAACGCCATGCGCACGCCGATCTCCGCGGTCCGCTGCCGCACCGCGCTCGCCAGTACGCCGTAGAGTCCCACCGACGCCAGGATCGCGGCAATGACAGCGAAAATGCCGAGCATGATGAGCGCGAAGCGCGTCGGCGCGATGGCCTTGTCGACGAAGTCCGCGATCGGAGTCACTTCGGCGATCGGCACCATCGGATCGACACTCGCGAGCGCCGCGCGCACCTGCGGCAGCAGCGTCGCCGACCTGTCATCCGACGACCGCACGGCCCATCTCCCGTTCGCGATGCTCGACGGGAAGTAGATGGCTTCGCGCTCGTCCGCCGTGAGCGACGTATGGCGCTGGTGACGCGCCACGCCGACGATCTCGAACGGCGTCATCTGCGTGCCGCCAAGGCGAGCGAGAATGCGTTTCCCCACGGCCGGCGCATTGGGGTAGACCTTCCTGACGAGGAACTCGTCCACCACCACCGGTATCACGAGTTGCTGTAGCGCCGCTTGCACAGCCTGGATCTGCTGCGGCGTCGCATTGGGCGGCAGTTGCGGCGGCGACGGAACGTCCTGTTCCTGAAGCGCGCGACCCGCCACGATGCGCGTCTTCATCACCTCGAAGTAGCCCGGTTGCACGAAGAAGATTTGCGCCTGCCGGAACGCCTTCTCGTCGCCGGCCTGCTCTTCGGGCACGTAGCGGCCGTTGGGGTCATTGCCGTCGAGCGGAAGATTACCAGCCGCGGTCACGCCGGTGACGCCTGGAATTGCCGAGAGGCGCTCGCGGAACTGACGCACGAACGCATCCCGCTCCTCTGCGCCGCGGATGCGGGTGTTCTGGACTGTGAACGAGAGCATGCCCCTGGCGTCGAAGCCGGGGTCGGTACGAGCGACCGCGACGAAGCTTCGCATCATCAGGCCAGAGCCCACGAGTAGCACGATCGATAGCGCGACCTCGGCAACCACGACGCTGGCGCGCAGGGCTGCGCCGCCGAACTGGCTCGCCGCGCGGCCGCCGCGCAGGATGTCCGCGACGTTTGGTCGCGATGCGCGCAGCGCCGGCACCAGGCCGAAGATGATGATGGAGAGCAACGTCAAGCCGATCGCGAAGGCGAAGACCGTTGGGTCCAGGCTGACGCCATCGAGCCGTGGCAGGGTCGCGGGGGCAACCGCGGCGAGCAGGTCGATACCGAACTGCGCGAGAATCAATCCCACGGCAGTACTGATGGACGCGAGGACCAGGCTCTCGGTGAGCATCTGGCGGACGAGGATCATCCGGCTGCCGCCAAGCGCCGACCGCACGGCCAGCTCGCGCTCGCGCGCGGACGCGCGCACCAGCAGCAGGTTCGCCACGTTCGCGCACGCAATGAGGAGCACGAACCCCACCGATCCCAGGAGCAGCGTCAGCGGACGCTGCACCGTGCGGACGACGTCGAGCTTCATCGGCTCGACGCGCATGTAGAGCCCAGCGGTGTTCTTGATCGGGAACCGCTCGCGCAGGTCGGCCGCGAGGCGATCGACCTGCGCCTGTGCGGCGGCGAAGGTCGCGCCGTCCTTGAGCCTGCCGATCACGCGGATGCCGTGATCGATGCGCGAGGCGCTGTCGAAGTTGATGCGCATCGCGCTCCAGACATCGGGCATGCGCTCGACGTTGGCCTTCGGCGGAAAATGCAGCTCGACGTTTGGCTCCAGCACGCCGACGATCTGCCCCACATTCCGACCCATGGTGATCGTCTTGCCGACGATCGTGCTGTCACCCCCATAGCGTCGCTGCCAGAATCCGTGGCTCAGCACCACGATGATCGGCACGCGTGGAGGAGCAGCTTGCGGCTGTCCGCCCTGACCGGCACCGCCGCCCGCGGGTGCCTGCGCGTTGCCCGGTTGCGCTGCGCTCTGCGCCTGTGCTACCGGCTGCGGTTCCCCGTCGCTCTCGATGAAGCCGCGGCCCAACGCGGGGTTCACGCCAAGAACCGAGAAGATGTTGGTGGTCGCGAATGCGACCTTCACCATCTCCGGCTTCGACGCCTCGTCGGTGATGGCCTGCCGACCGGTCGCCACGCCCGCGAACGCCTGGAACAGCGTGACTTGCTGGCGCAGATCCCGGAAGTCGCCGCCCGAGAATGGAAAGTTGGTCACGTTGCGGTTGCGCAAGTCGTCCCAGACGATCGCCAGCCGCTCGGGGTCCTTGTACGGGAGTGGACGCAGCAGCACCGCGTTCACGACGCTGAAGATCGCGGTGCTCGCGCCGATGCCCAGCGCGAGGGTGACGATGGCGGTGAACGCAAAGCCGGGGTTCTTTCGCAGGCTGCGCGCGGCGAAACCGATTTCCTTGGCGAGCATCGACATGATTCACCCGGAGGTGACGGGACGATGAGCGACGGCGAGCCGGGTAAAGCAACGGGAATGCCGCGGCTAAGTGTCGAGGCACGAAGCAGTTCGCTCTTGTCGATGGATGCGATGCTGCTCGAAGTTGGGAAAGGCCGTCCCGGTATCGAACACCGCGTTGCGTTCGGCCGGCGAGGCGCTTCATTGCGTGATTAGACATGGCTTCCCCCACAAGCGCTCAAGCATCCCCAACCCCGGGCAAAGCCCCGAGCGCCACGGCGGTCGAACGGCGCCTGCGCGCGCTGGCGAATCCGGCGCGAGCGGCCTTCGTCGCGCGCTACTTCAAGAACGGACCTGGTGAGTACGGCGAGGGCGACCGATTTCTCGGCCTCAGCCTGCCGCAGATTCGCGAGATCACCAGGGACTACCGAACCCTCCCGACTGCCCAGATCGAGGCATTGCTCAAGTCACCCTGGCACGAGGTGCGGCTGTTGGCACTCGTCCTTCTGGCCTATCAGTACCCGCGCGCCGACGAACGCGCTCGGGACGCCATCTATCGCCTGTATCTCCGGAACACCGACCGCATCAACAACTGGGACCTGGTCGACGTCTCTGCGCCTGCCGTTGTTGGCGCGCACCTGATGGAACGATCGCGTGCGCCGCTGCACCGCCTGGCAAAGTCGAAGAGCCTGTGGGAGCGACGCATCGCGATCGTTTCGTCGCACTACTTCATCGCCCACGGACACTTCGCCGACACCCTGCGCATGGCCGAGGTCTTGCTCGACGACAAGGAAGACCTGATCCACAAAGCCGTGGGCTGGATGCTGCGCGAAGTTGGCAAGCGCGACGAGGACACCCTGGTCGGCTTCCTGGAGCGACACGCCGGAGCAATGCCGAGGACGATGTTGCGCTATTCACTCGAACGCTTGTCGCCCGCGCTCCGCAAGCACTATATGGCGGTCCCGCGTCGCGCGAGGACCAACGCGTGACCCCCAAAGCCAAAAGCCCCAAGACCTCAAAGACGTCCGAGACGCTCACGACGCGCCAGCTGAATCGCGCCCTGCTCGCGCGGCAGATGCTGCTCGAGCGCGAGCGCATGTCGAGCGTCGCGGCCGTCGAACGCATCGCTGGCATGCAGGCGCAGGTCCCGCGGCCGCCATTCATGGGCTTATGGACGCGACTCGAGAATTTCACGGCTGACCAGCTGCTCAAGGCGCTGAACGACAAGAAAATCGTGCGCGCAACGGCCATGCGCGGGACCATTCACCTCCTGAGCACAAAGGACTTCATCGCCTTCCGGCCGGTGCTCGCCGAGATGCTCAGGCGTGGCGCCGCGGGCATCCTGGGCAAGCGGATGGAGGACGCCGACCTCCAGGTCATTTGTGCGACCGGCCGCGCGTTCTTCGGGAAGCAGCCCTCGACGTTCGAGGAATTCCGCGAGCACCTGGAGACCGCGCATCCCGACTGGGACGTGCGGGCGATGGCGTACACCGTGCGCATGCACGTCCCGCTGGTCATGGTGCCTTCCGGCGGGACATGGGGATTCCCGGCCAGCGCCGGTTTTACGCTCGCCGACAAGTGGCTCGGAAAGCCGATTCCCGAGATGTCGACAAAGCTCGAGGCGCTGGTGCTCCGCTATCTCGCCGCGTTCGGGCCCGCGACGCCCGCGGATGCCCAGACCTGGTCGGCGATCCAGGGGCTTCGTCCCACGTTCGAGAAGCTGCGTCCCAAGCTCGCGGTGTTCCGCGACGAGCGAAATCGCGAGCTCTTCGACCTGCCGGACGCGCCGCGTCCCGACGAGGACGAGCCCGCGCCGGTGCGCTTCCTGCCCGAGTTCGACAACGCGCTCCTCGCGCACGATGACCGCACGCGGATCATCGACACGGCCCACCGCCCGCGCGTGTTCCTGAAGAACCTCCAGGTGCTCGGCACGGTGCTCGTGGACGGCTTCGTCGCCGGCACATGGCGAGTGGAGCGCAAGAAGAAATCGGCGGCGCTCAACGTCGAGATGTTCGGCGCGACACCAAAGCCCACCGCCGCGGCCATCGAGGCCGAAGGCGAGCAGCTGCTCGCCTTCCTCGAGCCCGAGGCCGCGGAACGCTCGGTGAGCGTTCGTCGCAAAGCGTAGAGCGGTTTTCAGGTCATCGGGTTTATCGGGTTCTCCGGTTGTCGGGTTCATTGCCAACCCGTCAACCCGTCAACCCGTCAACCCGTCAACCCGTCAACCCGTCAACCCGTCAACCCGTCAACCCGTAGTTAGGTGATGATCGACGGCTCGCGCTTGGACGGCGGCTGCTCCGGCGCCGGCCGATCCGGCGGCAGGTTCACTTTTTCTCCCGGCCGGTTGGGATCCTTCCACGGCTCTTCCGGATTCTTCGGACGGTTCGGGGGAGGCTCGCGATCATAGTCTGGGCGCTGAGCCGGGATCGAGTTCGTGTAATCCTTCATACGTACTTCGCTGCTGAAGTCCACTGGTCGACAGTGCAGGTTTCGCGCACGACGATGCGGGCTCGGCTGTCCTGCTGCCGTCGACCGTGGTCCCCGCGATATACTACCTAAGCCGTAGCGACCGCCTCGTTGTCGAAGGCCAGGTTCGTGCTCAAGGCTCACGGAAGGAACCCACCTGATGAAGATCGTTTCACTGCTTCCCAGCGCGACGGAGATCATCTGCGCGCTCGGTCTCGAAGACCAGCTCGTCGGCGTCACGCACGAGTGCGACTATCCACCGTCGGTTGTTCGGCTGCCCAAAGTCACCAGGACGCTCATCCCGACGGATGCGACCAGCGGTGAGATCGACAGGCTGGTGCGCGACCGGCTTGGCGAGCAGTCGGCGCTGTACACGCTCGACATGGAGACGCTCGAGCGTCTGGCGCCGGACCTGATCGTCACGCAGGCGCTGTGCGACGTGTGCGCCGTCGCGGAAGAGGACGTGAAGAACGCGGCGTGCGCCCTGCCGTCGGGTCCGCGTGTCGTGAACCTCGAGCCCGAGACGCTGGACGACGTGCTGGACTGCATTCGTGTCGTGGGCGCAGCGACCGGAGTGGAGCAGCGCGCCGCGGACGTGGTGAGCAGGCTCCGCGCTCGGATCGACGGCGTCGTGTCGAATGTCAAAGGGCTGAAAAACCGGCCGCGTGTGGCGCTGCTCGAGTGGTTGGACCCGCCGTTCTCGACCGGGCACTGGAATCCCGAGCTGGTTCGTCTCGCGGGCGGCGTCGACGGGTTCGGCAAGGAAGGCCAGCGATCCGTCACGTTGACGTGGGATCAGGTGACGTCGTACCAGCCGGAGGTGGTGCTGATCGCGTGCTGCGGCTTCACCGCCGAGCGGACGATGCAGGAGATCGGCATCCTGCAAACCGTGCCCGGCTGGGACGAGATCCCCGCCGTGCGCGACGGCCGTGTGTACGTGACGGACGGCGCGTCGTATTTCAGCAGGCCGGGGCCGCGGCTCGTGGACAGCCTCGAGCTGCTCGCCTACGTGATCCACCCGGGGGCGAACCCGCTGCCGGAATGGGTGCAGGCGCCGACGCGGCTGAAATCTCCCGCTGGGGCGATTCGATAGTTACAGGCTGATAGCGAACAGCTGACAGCTCTCCGCCGAGAGCTATGTAGCGAAAAAGTTCATCGCGATATAGCTATGGGTTGACAGCTGTGGGCTGTAAGCTGTGATCTGCCTACGTCGAGGGCCGGCACAATGCGCCGACTTTTTATCGCTCTCTTTCTGCTCCTCGCAGTCGCATCCAACGGCATCGCGCAGCAACGCAGCCCGGTCATCGTCCAGCTGCGTGGCTTCGACAGCCCCATCCGACTCGAGACCGTCGCGACGTGGAACGACGTGCTGCAGGCGCCGGGTCAGGCGTTCACCGCGGTGCGGCGCGTGGTGGACTCGCTCGAGATTCCCATCGCGGTGGCGGACTCCGCGCGCGGGCTGATCCACAACCCGGGGTTCACGGCGCGGAGGAATCTCGCGGGCAAGCAGATGAGCCGCCTGATCCACTGCGGCATGGGCGTGGCCGGCGACTACGCCGACTCGTACCTGATCACGATCGCGTACGCGGTCATGGTCGACTCGCTGCCCGACGGCCATTCGCGCGTGGGAATAGCGGTGGTCTCGAATGGCCGGGACGTGGCGGGCGTCAGCACTGAAACGCTGATGTGCGGAACGACCGGCTCGCTCGAGCAGACCATCATCAAGGCGGCACAGCTTGAGATGCTCAAGGGACGCGCTCTTGCGCCCTAAGCCTCACTCGACCCGTCCTGCTTCTTCGCTCGGTCGATCTCGAGACGCGAGCGAAGGAACTCGAGCACCTCGATCTCGTGCTTTCGGAGCTTTCCGCCCGGCTTGCGAGGTTCCACGTGTCGCCGGGGTGAGGGGGGCAGCACGACGCCGTCCAGATACGCGGAGAGGAGCGCGGGGTGGATGTAGTATTTCCGACAGACCGCGCGCGTGTTTCCCAGCCGGGACGCCGTGTGGTCAACCGCCTCGACGATATTGCGCTCGGCCTCCTTCTTCGATTCTGCCTTGCCGAAGTCGCGAAGGATCTGGGCGGCGATCATGGTCCCGGCCCAGGTGCGAAAGTCCTTCGCGGTGACGTCGATGCCCGCGGCGCTCTTCAGGTATTCGTTCACGTGTTCCGCCTCGACGTCCTGCCGCTTGCCGTCGTCGTCGAGATAGTTGAAGAGATCCTCGCCGCGCAGGTCGTGGCACCGCTGCACGATCTTCGCGATGCGCTCGTCCGTGACGGACACCGCGTGCTCGATGCCGCTCTTGCCGCGGAACGAGAACCGCACCTCGGCGCCGGACACCGCCACGTGCTTGCGCTTGAGCGTCGTGAGCCCGTACGCCTTGTTCTCGCGAGCCAGTTCCTCCGTGCCCACACGAATGAGCGTCCGCTCCAGCAGCCACACGAGCGTGCCGAGGACCTTGTCGAGCGGCAACCCCGGCAGGGCCACGTCGTGCTCGACGCGTTCACGGATCTTCCAGAGCACTTCGCCGAACTCGAAGAGACGCTCGAACTTCGTGCTGTCGCGCTGCTGCCGGAAATCCGGGTGGTAGCGGTACTGCTTGCGACCACGCGCGTCGCGTGCGGTGACCTGGATGTGTCCGTCCACCAGGGGACAGATCCACACGTCCTTCCATGCAGGCGGAATGACGAGCTTCTTGAATCGCTTGATGGAATCCTTCTCGAGGATGACGGCTCCGTCTGGGCCGACGTACGAGAAGCCGCGTCCCTTGCGCAGTCGCTTGATGCCCGGCATCGAGTCCGAGACATAGCGTAGCCCCGCGGCCTTCGCCGAATCGACGTGCTCGGGGGATGCGGTCAGGCCCATCGCTCTACCGAGGAGGGAATGGGGACAGGGGACCGGTGACCTTCGTCACCGTTCCCCCGATCCGTTCCCCTTCTCTGTTCCCGCTGTTGTAGTTGCCCACGTCCCTTGTCCCCTGTCCCCCCGTCCCCTTTCTGACTGAGACAATGGCCTGTCGCAACTCCCCCGGACTACATTGTCCCCGATGCTGCTGACCACCCCCTTCCACAGCCGCACCGCCCCCCTCGTCCGTGCCCAGACCTGGCGGCGGTGGGCCGGCCACCAGGTGGCCTCGGCCTACGACCCGCATCCCGATCGCGAATACGCCGCGATTCGCAGCGCGGCGGCGCTCTTCGACGTCTCTCCGCTCAAGAAGTACCTGATCACCGGACGCGACGCAGCGCGGCTGCTCGACCGGATGGTCACGCGCGACGTCACCAAGATCGCCGTGAACCAGGTGGTCTACACGCCGTGGTGCGACGCGCACGGCAAGATGGTAGATGATGGAACGATCAGTCGTCTGGACGACGGAACGTTTCGACTGACGGCGGCGGAGCCCAACGTTCGCTGGCTCGAAATGAACGCCGAAGGAATGCAGGTGAAGATCGAGGACGTATCCGACCGCATCGGCGCGCTGGCGCTCCAGGGACCACTGTCGGCCACGATCCTCCAGCAGTTGTCACCCGCGGACATCGCCGCGCTCAAGTATTTCCGTCTCGCGCACACGAAGATCGGCAAAGTGCCGGTGACGATCTCGCGTACCGGCTACACCGGAGACCTCGGTTACGAGATCTGGGTGGACGCGCCGCGCGCGGTCGACGTCTGGGATGCGCTCATGAAGGTCGGCGCGAACTACGGCCTGGTGCCCGCCGGCATCTGGGCGCTGGACATCGCGCGCATCGAAGCCGGCCTGGTGATGCTCGACGTGGACTACTTCTCCGCGCATCACGCGCTGATTCCGGACCAGCTGTCGTCGCCCCATGAGCTGGGACTTGGCTGGACGGTGAGCGAGACCAAGGGGCCGTTCAACGGCCAGCGCGCTCTGCGTCAGGAAAAGAAGCGCGGCATCGCCTGGAACTTCATCGGCATCGAAGTCGAGTGGCCCTCGTTCGAGAAGCTCCACCTCGAGCGCGGCCTGGCGCCTCGCGTGCCGAGCGTCGCGTGGCGCGCGAGCGCGCCGATCTACCGTGACGGCAAGCAGGTGGGATACGCCACCAGTGGCACGTGGTCACCCTTGCTCAAGCGCTACATCGCCCTCGCGCACGTCGAGGCGCAGTACGGCGGGCCGGGCACCAACCTCCAGATGGAGGTCACGGTGGAGCATCGCCGTCAACGCGCCGAAGCAGTCGCTCGCAAGCTCCCGTTCTTCGACCCCCCGAGGAAACGAGCCTAGATGACCAAACCGAATCGCTGCGACGCGATCGTCATCGGCGGCGGCCATAACGGCCTGGTCGCGGCGGCGTATCTCGCGAAAGCGGGAAAGAAGACGCTCGTGCTCGAGCGGCGGCCGCTGCTCGGCGGCGCCGCCGTCACGGAAGAGATCTATCCCGGCTTCAAGTTCTCCGTCTTCTCGTACGTGGTGAGTCTCCTGCGTCCCGAGATTATTCGCGAGCTTGATCTACCCGCGCATGGACTTCAGATCTTGCCGCTCGAGAGCACGGTGACGCCGTTGCAGAACGGCGACTATCTCGCTGGCTGGGGCGATCCGGACGAGACGCGTCGCGAGATCGCGCGCCACTCGCCGCATGACGCGGAAGCGGCACAGCAGCTGGGCCACCTGATGCACCACATGGCGATGGCCGTGAAGCCGATCCTCGGCATGGTGCCTCCGGATCCCACGTCGCTGTCGCCCAGTGAGCTCAAGGGTCTGCTCAAGCTCGGCAAGCACTTCCGGTCGCTGGGCGCGGACAAGTTCCACGCGCTCTACAAGCTCATGACCATGAGCAGCGCGGACTATCTCGACGAGTGGTTCGACTTCGATCCGCTCAAGGCGACGAAGTCCGCCAGCGGCATCATCGGCACGTTTCTCGGACCGCGCTCGCCCGGATCTGCGTACGTCCTGCTGCACCACTACATGGGCGAGATCGACGGTGCCTTCCGCGCATGGGGCTTCCAGAAGGGAGGCACCGGCGCGATCAGCAACGCCATCGCCAGCGCGGCGCGCGCGTTCGGCGCCGAGATCCGTACGGATGCCGCGGTGGACAAGGTGCTCACGAAGGGCGAGACGGCGGTTGGTGTCGTGCTGTCGAACGGCGACGAGTATCGCGCACCGATCGTGGTCTCGGGCCTCGACCCGCGCCGCACGTTCATGCAGCTGGTGGATCCCAAGCAACTGCCCGACGATCTGGTGGCCGGCATACAGCGCTACAAGTTCCGTGGCTCTTCGGGCAAGGTAAACCTGGCGCTCAGCGGTCTTCCCAACTTCACCTGCCTGGGGAAGGATCAGGAGCTCACGGCTCGCGCCCTGCGCGGCGCGTTCTCCATTTCGCCCAGTACCGAGTATCTCGAGCGCGCCTACGACGATGCGAAGTACGGCTGGTTCTCCCGCAATCCGTACATGGACATCGTCATCGGCTCGATGATCGACCCGGGCATGGCGCCGCCGGGCCAGCACGTGATGAGCATCTTCGTGCAGTACGCGCCGTACAGCATCACGGGCGGTTGGGACGACCAGAAGCGCGACGCGTTCGGCAACGCCGTAGTCAAGACGCTGGCGCGCTACGCTCCGAACATCGAATCGCTCATCCTGCACAAGCAGGTGCTGACGCCGCTCGACATCGAACGCATCACGGGCCTGAGCGAGGGCAACATCTTCCAGGGCGAGCTGGCGCTGCACCAGCTGTTCTTCCTGCGGCCGGTGCCCGAATGGGCGAAGTACCGGACGCCGCTCAACGGCTACTGGCAGTGCGGCGCTGGAACGCATCCGGGCGGCGGCATCATGGGCGCAAGCGGACGCCTCGCCGCGCAGGAGATCCTGTCAGCGTGAAATACGACGCGATTGTGATCGGCGCGGGGCCTAACGGGCTCACCGCGGCCGCCTATCTGGCAAGACGCCGGCGCAAGGTGCTGGTGCTCGAAAGCGCCGACGAGATCGGCGGACACGCGCGCACCATCGAGTTCGCGCCCGGGTATCGCGCACCGCTCAACGACGACGCCGGCTGGGTGCCCCCCGCGGTGCGGCGACTGGTTGGCCTCAAGTCGCAGAAGATCGTCGGCGGCAGCGTGTCGGTGAGCGTCGTGGGCGCCGACGGCCAGGTGCTCTCACTGCCCGCCAGGCTCGAAGCTGGCGCCGCCGGCGCCAGCATCCGCGCCCATTCGGAGCGGGACGCAAAGCTCTGGGTCCCGTTCGTCACCCAGCTCCACAACTTTGCGTCGGTGCTGGGAGCGCTGTACCGCATCGCGCCGCCCGACATCGACGACACGTCGCTCAAGGCCCTGCTGCCGCTCGTCGGCGTCGGCCGCCGGCTGCGGACGCTCGGCGCGGAAGACATGACCGAGTTCCTCCGCGTGATGCCGATGTCGATCCAGGATCTGCTGGACGACACATTCGAGAGCGAGCTGCTCAAGGCCGCGATCGCGTCGTGCGCCATCCGCGACATCCGGCAGGGACCGCGGTCCGGCGGGACGACGTTCAACCTGCTGCACTATCTCGTCGGCGCGCCACTGGGATCGGTGCGCGCACGGAAGCGCTTCCTCGACGGGCCGGATGCGTTCGCGGCCGCCGCGGCTGGCGTGGCGAAGAAGCGGAAGGCCGAGATTCGCACGAACGCTCGCGTGGAACGCATCACGGTAAAGAATCACGCGGTGACGGGCGTGGTGTTGAGCGGCGGCGAGGAAGTCGCCGCACCGCTCGTGGTCTCGACGCTGGACCCGAAGCGCACACTGCTCGGCATGGTGGATCCGGTGTGGCTCGATCCCGAGTTCACGCTGGCCGTGAAGAACGTGAAGCTGCGCGGCTGCACCGCGTACGTCTTCTACGCCATGGACGGCGAGATCCAGGACACGTCGCGGACGTTTGCGTCCACGGTGAGTCTCACCCCCACGACTGTGGCCCTCGAGAAAGCCGCCGACGCCGCCAAGTACGGCGAAGTGTCCAAGGACCCGCACATCGAGTTCTTCGTTCCCACCATGCGGTGGGGACATCTTGCGCCGGCCGGCAAGCACATCGTGGTCGCGCGCGTGCAGTACGCGCCGTACCAGCTGAAGGCCGGCGAATGGAATCACGACCGCGCCTGCGCGCTCAGTGAGCAGGTGACGACGGCCATCGCGCGCGCGATCCCCGGGTTCAAGGACTCCATCGAGCATCAGGCGGTGTTCACGCCGCGCGACATCGAGGAGCGTTTCGGCGCGTCCGAAGGCGCGCTGACGCAGGGCGAGATGACGCTCGATCAGATCCTGTTCATGCGGCCGGTCGCGAGCTGGGGCCGTTACGCCATGCCGGTCGACGGCCTCTTCCTCGGCGGCGCTGGAGCACACCCGGGGCCGGGGGTGCTGGGCGGGGCGGGATATCTGGCGGCGAGGGCGGCAGTCAAGGGGAGGTAATGAACTGTCAGCTGATAGCTCACAGTTGTCAGCCGAGAGCTATATCGCGACAGGCCGTTTCTCACTATAGCTATCGGCTGACTGCTCTCGGCTGACAGCTATCAACTGATACGTCGAGGATCGATAGGATCGGAATCGCGATGGACGTGTTGCGAAGAGCCTTGGTCGTCGCCGCCGCGTTGGTTCCCGGCGTGGCAGGCGCGCAGCGACCCGTGCCCAGACAGGCCCCATCCCCGCCGGCGCAGGTCGTGCGGATCTTCTTCGACGCGTTGGTGCACGAACGGTTCGTCGAAGCGGCGAGGCTGATCGATGTCGACCCGCTGGAGCGAAGCCGGCGCGCCATGCTCGACAACCTCCGACATCCGGTTCGGTACCCGCGGCCGACCCTCGAAGATTTCATGCGGTCCAATCCCGAGAAACCGCGTGCCGTCGCGGAATACGAGCTGGCACAGGCTCAGCTCGCGCAGGACCGCCAGCCGGACTATTTGAGCTTCGAGTTCGCCAATGTGCACGACACGGTCACGCTGGCGCAGATGTCGCCGCTGGAAACCGGCGCGCGGGACGAGCGCTACCTGATGCGTAGTGCGATGGAACATTCACCCGAGTGTGCGTCGACGGTGCCGTTGGCACAGGCGTTCGATTCGCTCCGGCGCGCCACCACTCGCGAGCCAGGTGCGCAGGTGCTCGGCACCATCACCGCAGGTGACACGTCGTATGTCGTGTTCCGCCATCCGCACATCCTTGGCGATGCTGAGCTCGACGACGTGGCGGGTGCCCGACCGAGCGTCCTGACACTGGTTCGCAAGAATGCAACCTGGATCATCCAGCCGGACGAGCAAAGCATGCGGCGCTTTCAGGGAATGATTGCCGCTCTATGCGACCGCGAGGACCAGGCGCCGGATTCCCTGTCTCTGAGGAAGAAGCCGCCGCTGTGACACCACGATCGGGGTTGCTCGCAGGCGCTCTCGCTGGCCTGGCGGCGGGACTGGCCTTCGCCACCGCGCATGCATTCATCATCACGCCCGTCTGGAGTCGGATGCTGATGGGC
>DASTVV010000056.1:0-4410 GCA_035758925.1 Gemmatimonadaceae bacterium | reverse complement strand
CGACATCCGTCCGTACCGCGTCGGCTTTTCCGAGGCCGATCTCACCGAGCTGCGGAACCGCGTCAACGCGACGCGCTGGCCCGACAAGGAGACGGTGGACGACCTGTCGCAAGGCGTGCCGCTGGTGCCACTTCAGGAGCTCGCGCGCTACTGGGGCGCTGATTACGACTGGCGCAGGGTGGAGGCGCGGCTGAGCGCCCTCCCGAACTTTGTCATGACCATCGACGGGTTGGACATTCATTTCGTCCACGTGAAGTCGAAGCATCCCGATGCGCTGCCGCTCGTCATGACGCACGGATGGCCCGCTTCGGTGATCGAGAGGATGAAGACCGTCGATCCGCTCGTGAATCCCACGGCGCATGGTGCCAGCGCGGCGGACGCGTTCGACGTCGTGATCCCGTCGCTGCCGGGGTTCGGGTTTTCGGGCAAGCCGACGACAACCGGGTGGGGTCCGCCACGGATTGCCAGCGCGTGGGTGGAGCTCATGCAGCGTCTGGGATACACGAAGTACGTGGCGCAGGGCTACGACTGGGGTGGCATCGTGATGGATGAGCTGGCGCTGCTGGCGCCCGATGGATTGCTCGCCATTCACACCAGCATGCCTGGTGCTGTTCCAGCCGACGTTTCGAAGGCGCTGGCATCCGGAGGTCCACCGCCACCCGGTCTCTCCGACGAGGAGATGCGCCAGTTCGAGAAGCTGAAGAACCTGTTCGGGAAGAACGTCTTCTACGCCGGCGAGATGGCGACGCGTAACCAGACGTTGACCGGCATCGCGGACTCCCCCGTCGGACTGGCGGCCTGGCTCATCGACCTGGGTGACGGCAATGGCAAACCTGCCCCAACGATTTTTGCCGCGATGCACCGGCCGCGTGATGCAGACAACCCATATGCGCTCTCACGCGACGACGTGCTCGACAACATCACCTTGTACTGGCTGACGAACACGGGAGTGTCATCCGGCCGAATCTATTGGGAGAACAAGAAGGGCTTCTTCGACGTGAAGGGCGTCACGATCCCGGTTGCCGTCACCGTGTTTCCCGGTGAGTTGTATCAGGCGCCGCGCTCCTGGGTGGAGCGCGCGTATCCGAAGCTGATCTACTACAACACGGTCGCCAAAGGCGCGCACTTCCCTGCATGGGAGGAGCCATTGCTCTTCGCTGCGGAGCTACGCAACGCGTTCAGGTCGGTACGCTAGCGGCGGCATACCATCGTCCAATACCGTGGCTCGGGAGCGAAGGGGAGACTGCCTCGGTCAGCGAATCGCATCCGGTGAAGCAAATGCGTACCAGCACGTCCCTTTTCTGCATGTGTGCCCTCGGCCTCGCCGTATGCGCGTCACCTGCGACACTCGCGTACGCACAGACCACGAGCTCCGCCGGTTCCACGCGCGCAACTCGCACCGAGGGCAAGAACATGACAGACCAGAGCGCTGATGCCCGCACCCGCCGCAAGGCGCCGGCGGCTCGCATATCGATGGAGAGCCGCAACGACATCCGTCCGTACCGCGTGAGCTTCACGGATGCGGATCTCGCCGAGCTGAAGCGCCGCGTCAACGCGACGCGCTGGCCCGACAAGGAGACGGTCAACGATCTGTCGCAAGGCGTGCCGATGGTGCCGCTGCAGGAGCTCGCGCGCTACTGGGGGACTGATTACAACTGGCGCACGGTCGAGGCACGCATCAATGCCATCCCGAACTTCGTCACGACCATCGACGGGCTGGACATTCAGTTTTTTCACGTGAAGTCGAAGCATCCCAATGCGCTGCCAGTGATCATCACGCACGGGTGGCCCGGGTCGGTCATCGAGCAGATGAAGATCATCGACCCGCTGGTGAATCCCACGGCGCATGGCGGAACGGCGGCCGACGCGTTCGACGTCGTGATTCCGTCGATGCCGGGCTACGGGTTCTCCGGCAAGCCGACCACCACCGGGTGGAATCCAGAACACATCGCGCGCGCGTGGGTGGAGCTGATGAAGCGCCTGGGATACACGAAGTACGTGGCACAAGGCGGCGATTGGGGTTCAATGATCGTGGACAAGATGGGCGTGCTGGCGCCGTCGGGGCTGCTCGCCATTCACAACAGCATGCCTGCCGCCGTTCCAGCGGAAGTCTCGAAGGCGCTTGCATCCGGCAGTCCACCGCCATCCGGTCTTTCCAGCGAGGAGATGGCGCAGTTCGAGAAGCTGAAAGGCTTCTTTGCCAAAAACGCGTACTACGCCTTCGAGATGGCGACGAGAAACCAGACGTTGACCGGCATCGCCGATTCCCCGGTGGGACTCGCGGCCTGGCTCATCGACCACGGCGACGGCGATGCCCAGCCGGCCGCGACGATCCTGGCGGCCATGCGCCGGCCACGCGATGCCAACAACCCGAACGAGCTCTCGCGCGACGACGTCCTCGACAACATCACGCTGTACTGGTTGACGAACACGGGGGTGTCTTCGGGGCGACTGTACTGGGAAAACAAGGAAGGGTTCTTCGACGTGAAGGGCGTCACAATCCCTGTGGCCGTCACCGTCTTTCCCGGCGAGCTGTATCAGGCGCCACGAACCTGGGCTGAGCGCGCGTACCCGAAGCTCATCTACTACCACAAGGCCGATAAGGGCGGCCACTTCGCGGCGTTCGAACAGCCGGAGCTGTTTGCCATGGAGCTGCGCTCGGCGTTCAAGTCGCTACGGTAGTTCGGTTTCTTCGGCGCAGCAGTGCAGCGCCTGTCGCGGCCGCGCCAACGACGATTGCGTCCTCGAGGAGTGCGGCAGCCACCGCCGGCAGCCGCGCACTCAGCGCGCGCCGCAGCCTGTAGGTCGCGTGCGCGCTCGCGAACGCGACGAAGCCGCCGACGACGGCTGACTCTCCTCGTTTCCTGCGCGTTCGCCCTGCGACCATGGCGCCCACCAGCGCTCCGGCCATGATGCGACCGAGCAGCGATGCGGGAGAGGTCCGATCGGGCACGCTGGGCACCTTGTCGTAGACCAGCTCGCCCAGCGCGAACCCCCTCGTTCGGGGCGCGATCGCCGCGACGCCGCTCCAGGTTCGCGCCCCGGATGCTGCGGCGAGCAGGGCCAGTGGTATCAGCGCCTCACGGGTTCCGTCATGCATGCCGCTTAGCCGAGCAAGGAGCTGGCCGCCTGGGCACACCGGGTCGGCACATTGGGTGCGCTGCGACGAGCCATGCTCGCCGCACGTGATGGGCGTCGCCCCGCGACCGATTTCACCGTTTATCATGGCCCGGGTTTCGGTCCGGACGCATTTCCGACTTCACACGCGACCTGGCGACCCTATGTGGAGCTACTGGCGCGGCGTGGTGCCGGCAACGAGCCGACCGTGCTGATCGTGGACGCCACAATGCTCGAACGCCTCGCCGAGCTGCGCGACCTGCCCGGCCACGTCATCATTGTCGCGGGCGACAAGGCATCACGAGTGGCGCTCGGCCGGCGCGCACACGTTTCCCTGGTTGGAGTGGCAGGAACAGGTGGCCGGAGGCAGCTGCTGCGCGCCGCGCGTCGGCTGTCGGAGACGCGACTGACTGCCAGACATCACCGCCGCGAGCTTGTGCGCGCGCGACGTGAACTGAACGAGCTGAACCGGATCGGCATGGCGCTGATGCTCGAGCGTGATGAGCACGTGCTGCTACGACAAATACTCGACCAGGGCAAGCGTTTCACGGAGAGCGATGCCGGATGCCTGCTCCTCCTGGAAACTGATGAGCGCGGCGTTCGACAGATGCGCCTGGCCTTGTGCGTGGCCGATTCTGTGCCCCAGGTACGCGCGCTGACGGCGAGAACCATTCCGGTCGACGACACCAGCGTCATCGGCCGCGCGGCCGCAATCGGACAGCCCGTCATCATCGATGATGCCCACGCGTTGCCTCCCGATGTGGGGTTCAACCCGGACGTCGACCGCCAGTTCGACTATCGCCTGCGATCGATGCTGGTCGTCCCCATGATCGACCATCTCGACCAGCTGATCGGGATGCTCGTCCTGCTCAACCGGAAATCGGACCCCGCCGCGAGAATCACGAGCGCACTGGACGCCGATCGGCACGTCCCCTACACTGGCAGGGAGCTGCATCTCGCGCATTCCCTGGCGGGGCACTCTGTTCGCGTGGCCGCGCTCACCACCGGTCTCGCGGAGGCGGCCCAGCAAACAGACCGCGGCTCCTACCGGAACGTCCGATTTACGCGCCAGGAAATGATGACGGTCAGGTCTACCGGACAATCCTGGAGCAAGACTGGCATCTGCTCTAGCGCTCACGAGTCACGGCTTTGTCGCGTCTCAAACTCGTATTGGGTCGCGATCACGCCGTGAGGCTGCGCGACTCAGGGCGGACGAGCTTCCAGCATTCCTGTGCGATGGCCCAGTCCTCCTGCGCGCCAATCACCAGGATGCGGACCCGTGAATCCGGAGTC
>DASTVV010000009.1:0-2266 GCA_035758925.1 Gemmatimonadaceae bacterium | reverse complement strand
CGCAGGATCTAGGTCTAGCAGGCCCATCACGGAGGCGAGGTGCCCGCCTTTGCGCAGCGGCCGGCGCGCGACCGTGCGGCTCTCACGCGCGTACAGGCTGAAACTGGTGTCCTTCGACAACGGGACGATCGCGGCCGTGTCGAGGTTGATGTGATCCCCGAAGTAGCGACCCACGATGTCGTGATCGTTGCCGACGCCGCGCTGCATGACCTGGTTCGACGCGAGCAGCAGGCGCGCGTTTTCGATGCCGCCGACCGCGACGACGTACGTGCGCGCCTTGACTGTGAAACGGTTGCCGCTGAGCGTGGCGACGTCCAGGCGCGCAATCGTCTTGCCGTTCGCGTCCGGGCGAATGCTCGTGACGTTGGAGTTGAGGTACAGGCTGATGTTCGGCGCCTTCACGACCGCGTCCCGGTAACGCACGCCGAAGCGGGTTGGCGGACTGAATTGAATCAGGCGGGTGCGCACGTCCTTGCCGAGCGGCAGAGGCGGCGTCTCCGCCAGGTCCCACTGATCCGGCTCGTAGTCGGGCGGCCCGACCTGACAGAGCTCGTGAGCGCGCTCGTAGTACTGCGCGACTTCGGCGTGCGTGATCGGCCAGCCGCTGTGCGGCACCCAGGGTCGTGCCTCGAAGTCGATCGGATCGAAAGCGCGGCAGAATCCGCCCCAGTGACCCGTCGTACCGCCGAAGAAGCGCAGCCGGCTGACTTCGAGCGGGAAGGTCGGCAGACCGACGACTTCGCCGCGGGCCAGAGCCTGGGTCTGCGGATCTGGATCGAAGCCGCCGCTTTCGAGGATCAGCACCGACATGGGGCTGCCGGCCAGCTCGAGCGCCATCGCGATGCCGGCCGCGCCCGCGCCGATTATGCAAAGATCGGCCGTGAGCTCGGCGTCACGCTGTACAGCACGGCCGTCGAAATGCATGGATCGATGAAACCTGTCGGAATTATTGGCAGATGATGCGACAATCGGCCAGCGACGGATCGTGACCGTCGTCACAGACTTTTTTCTGTCGTCACGTGGCCAGATCTGGAATTTACCACGTGGCGCCACGCTGTTAATCTGCTGCGCCTTAGGGAGGCAGAAAAAACATCGTGACGACGTTGGGTCCCATCCTCCGCCTCGCGTTGCTCGGCGGCAGCGTGTGCTGCGCGGCGCTGACTGCTTTCATCGCCGCTCGCTCGAGTCCCTATACACCTGTAGGCGCGGCAATTGCGATTGGCACCTTGCTGGCGGCGACGCTCGTGCTGGCGTACGCGGCCATCCGCTTTCGCACTCCGACCAGATTTCGCATCGTGCGCGAGCTCGCGATGCTGGTGATCGGCCTGCTGGTCGTCGAATTCATGATCGCCGTCGTTGCGCCTCCCAATCCCAGCCGGCAAGTCGAGCGCATGCGCGCGGCGCAACGCATGGGGCTGCCGTTCGACGGGCGAACGAAGTCGCAGGTCATCAGCGACCTGCAGGCGCAAGGACAATCGGTACTGCCGGGGATGGCGCGCGATTGGGTGCGCCTCGCCTCTGTTCGCCAGCAGCTACCGGACGGGCTGTTTCCTCTCAGCAACGCCAGCATGTCGCGCATCGTCGAGTGCAACGAGGGCGGCGCGTATGTGTTCTACGACAGCGACGAATTCGGCTTCAACAATCCGCGAGGGATCCTGGCATCCCGCCGCGTCGATGTCGCGCTCGTCGGCGAGTCGTTCGCGGTCGGCCACTGTGTGCCGCCCGATCGCAACCTGGCCGCAGTGATCCGTCAAACGTACCCGCGCACCGTCAACCTCGGTATCGCCGGCACCAGCACGCTCAGCATGCTCGGCACTTTTCGTGAGTATGTCGAGCCGGTGCGGCCGCCATTGGTGCTATGGGTCATCAACCCCAATACCGTCGATTCCTGGCACGAGTTGGAGGATCCGGTGCTCGCCAGGTATCTCGAGAGTGGATTCAGGCAGGGATTGATGGACCGGCAGGCTGAAGTGGATCGCGCCTGGCGCGATATCGCGGTGGGCGTTCAGTACGAATTCGACAGACGCAGTCTCGCCGTCATCAAGGAGGCGGAGGAGGACCGCTTCGACGACATTCTGTTCCTGCCGCGACTGCGCGAACGTCTGCGGCTCGATGCGCCGCTGCGGCGGCCGGTCACGCCGGTCGATCTGTCGTTGTTCCAACGCGCCGTGCGCATGGCCCGGGAGACGACGCTCGGCTGGGGCGGAGAATTCATCGTCGTGATCATGCCGCTCTACGAAGACGTCGTGGTGCGGCAGATGTCGTC
>DASTVV010000002.1:0-42605 GCA_035758925.1 Gemmatimonadaceae bacterium | reverse complement strand
AGTCGCGGACTGCCGCCGGGTTCTCGGCGTTCGCCTCCAGCAGGTAGGCGGCTGCCATGATCGGGTTGAGCGCGTTGTTCACGTCGTGCATGACGCCAGCGGCCAGCTGACCAACCGCGGCGAGACGACGCTCGCGCGAACGCGCGTCCTGGAGCGCCAGCACCTCCTGCGTCCGTTCCTGCACCATGCGCTCGAGACGTTCGGCTTCGGTGGATACCCGCTCGTACAGCTCCGCGGTACGACGTGCCTCTTCTTCGAGCTTTTTCGTGAGCTGGACGCGGAACGTGACGTCGCGTTCGACGGTTACCGCGCCGCGGATGCGGCCACGCTCGTCGTACAGCGGGTTTGCGTTGACCTCGATGATGACGTGATTCTCGGGGCCGCGCCGAACCTGGAGCGTCTCGCCACGGACGCGCTCGCCACGCAGCGCGCGCGCCGTGGGGTGCTCGTGCATGAAGAGGCTCGTGCCGTCGAGCGTCTTGGGCCGGTCCAGCTGCCACAGGTCACGCAGCGTGGACGGCGTATGCGGCGCGTGGTCCTGCTGCGCCTGCGTGTTGGAGCGAATCGTCCGGCCGTCGACGTCCACGACGCGCACGGAGTCCGGGATGACGTCGAAGATCGTCTCGAGCTGCGAGACGCTGCGGGCCAGGCTTTCGCGCAGCTCTTCACGCTCGGTGATGTCATTGCCGGCGAAGACGATGCCGCCGGCCCCCGTCCCGCCGCGCTCGGCGAGCGGGGCGAACGTGGCTTCGACGACGCGCACTCCACCGCGATGCTGGAATGCAACCGGATACGCCGTGACGGGCCGTCCCTCGAGCGCGGCGTCGATCTGCTCGGTGAGGTCGGCGAGGGCGTTCGGAAAGGCGTCGTAGATGGACCGGCCAATCGCCTGCCGGTCGTCCATCCCCGTGAGCTCGCGGAATTTCGCATTGGCGCTGACCAGCCGCTGCTCGTGATCGAAGATCGCAATCGCGAGCGAGATTGCCTCGAAGAGCGCATGCAGACGGGCGATCTGCGCGCCTTCACCTCGAGTGACGTCGGACGGGGCGGGGTGGTCGGTGACGCCGTGGGGGGGCACGATAGGCAGGATGTGGCTTAGGTGGGGCTATGTCAATGACTTAGCACACGATTCCCAAAGGCGGACATGGGATATCGGACATGGGATATGGGAACCAGACGGCAGGACCGGCGATGACGCCCTAATGACGACCGGGCCCCCCTATGTATGACATGAACAAACCACGTAGAGAGCCGCTGCCGCCGGTTGGAGACCTCAAGGAACTGGTAGCGTGGCAAGTCGCCATGGACCTTGCCGAGGCCGTGTACAAGGCAACGAGAGGATTCCCGAGTGATGAGAGGTTCGGGCTTCGCCTTCAGCTGAGGCGGGCTGCGGTGTCGGTCGCATCGAACGTTGCTGAGGGCCACGGCCGCATCAACCGCCGCGAATACGCTCGTTTCGTCTTGATCGCGCGCGGCTCATTGAAAGAGACGGAAACGCAGATCCTGCTATCCCAGCGGCTAGGCTATATGGACGCGGGACAGGCCGAGTCGCTGTTAGGCCTCTCAACGAGAGCGAACAAGCTCATCACAGGGCTCAAGCGCCGCCTGCGCGGAGAGTAGCGGTTGCCGCCCATGTCCCATGTCCGATGTCCCATGTCCGCATTTCACTGCCGTCCAGTAATCAGCCGCGTCCCGAACTGATACGTGAGGTACGAGTACCCCCACTCGATCAGCACGCTCAGCCGGTTCCTGAACCCCGCCAGGTACATGATGTGGACGAAGAGCCAGAAGAACCACGCCGGCTTGCCCCAGATTTCCAGCCAGGGAAACTGGGCGATCGCGCGATGGCGGCCGATGGTGGCAAGATCGCCCTTGTTCCGGTAGCGGAACGGTTTGGTGTCCCGGCCCTCGATGCGGCGCAGGATGTTGTCCGCGGCGCGTGGCCCGCTTTGCATCGCCGCCGGAGCGACGCCCGGAACACGCTTGCCGCCAGTCATCATCTCGGCCAGGTCACCGACGACGAAGACTTCGGGATGCTCCGGCAGGGAGAGATCGGGCTCCACCTTCACCCGGCCGGCGCGGTCCAGTGGTACACCGAGAAACTTTCCCAGCGGCGACGACTCGTTTCCCGCAGCCCAGAAGATGTTCTCGGCCTCGATCCGCTCCTGTCCCACGGTGACGGCGCCGCGCTCGACGTTGGTGACGATGGCTCCGGTCCGTACCTCGACGCCCAACTCCTCGAGCTCTTTTCTCGCGTGACCGGAGAGACTCTCGGAGTAGGTTGGCAGCACCCGCGGCCCGCCTTCGATCAGGATCACGCGCGCCGTCCGCGTATCCACGTTGCGAAACTCGTCCGGCAGGGTGCGCTTCGCGATCAGCGGCAGCATCCCCGCGAGCTCGACGCCAGTGGGACCCCCGCCCACCACCACGAACGTCAGCAGTCGGCGCTTCTCGTCGTCCGTCGTCGCGCGTTCCGCGCGCTCGAAGGCGAGCAGGAAACGCTGGCGGATGACGATCGCGTCGTCGATGCTCTTGAGGCCCGGTGCGATCTTCTCCCACTCGGGGTGCCCGAAGTACGAGTGGCGCGATCCCGCGGCGATGATCAGGTAGTCATAGGGAATCGGCGCGAGGTCGCGGCACACCACCGTCCGTTGCCGCAGATCGATCGAGCTGACCTCGGCGAGCAGGACGCGCGTGTTCTGTTGCTTCCGCAGCAGCCAGCGAATGGGCGCGGTGATGTCCGTGGGAGCGAGCGTCGCCGTGGCCACCTGGTACAGCAGCGGCTGGAACAGGTGGTAGTTGGTTCGGTCGATGAGCGTGATGTCCACCGGCGCGTGCTTGAGCTTGCGCGCGGCATACAGTCCGCCGAATCCGCCGCCGATGATGACGACTCGAGGTCGCTGAACGGCGGAATGGGAAGTGGGAATGGGAATGGGCCCGGTTATAGTGCCACTCGCGGTTCAGTGGTCTGAGCGGGAGAGAGCACGGCTCGGCGACCATTCCCATTCCCATTTCCCATTCCGCCTTTGAAAAACAGGCTGAGCCCCAAACCAACAATCACCACCACGACCGCACCGATCACGTTGTGCCAGAGGAATGAGACGCTCGGAGCGCCGAAGTTCACCGCCGCCACGGCGCTCATGCCTGCCAGCAATCCCACGAACGCGCCGGTGCCGCGCGCCCGCGGAATCATCGCCAGCAGGAAGACGCCGAGAATGGAGCCGTAGAAGAACGAGCCGAAGCGATTGACGACCTCGATCAGCGATCCGAGGTTTGCCGCGAACGTCGCAACGACGCACGCGAACAGCCCCCAGAGTCCCGTCGCCGCACGTGACACGGCCAGGAAATGTGCGTCGCTACCCTCCTTCCTGATCCATCGACGGTAGAAGTCCACCACACTCGCCGTGGCCAAAGAGTTGAGCTCCGCGGCGATGGCGTTCATGGCAGCGGCAAGAATGGCCGCGATGAACAGGCCGGCGAGCCCGATGGGCAGGTGATCGAGCACGAATCGGGGGATGACGTAATTCACGTCGCGCGATAGCTGGCCCGTCACCTGGTTCGCCAGCGCGAGCGCCTCGGTGCGCACCGCCTGCGTCTGCGCGTCGCGCTGTCGGAACCGGTCGGCCGCGCGCCGCGAATCGGCCTCACTGGTTGCCGCTGCCAGATCACGACCTGCCAGGTCGCGAGCAGAGATCTCCGCCTGATACCGCGACTCGAGAGCGCCGTACGCCGCTGGCTGCGCCTCGCGCACCGCGCGCTCGTGCGCGGGATTGAACAGCAGTGGCGGACGGTGAAAGACGTAGAACGTGAACACCAGGACACCGATCAGGAGCACGAGGGCCTGGAGCGGAATCTTCCAGTACGCGCTCATGAGGAGCGAGCTCCGGGCCTCGTCCACCGACCTGGCGGCCAGATATCGCTGCACCTGGCTCTGATCCGTACCGAAATACGACAGCATCAGGAACGTTCCGCCGATCATGCCCGACCAGAACGTGTAGGTGTTGGTGAGCGTGAACGAGAAGTCGTAGGCGCGCAGCCGCCCCACGGCGCCGGCAACCGTGAGCGCGCCAGTCGGCGAGACGGGGATCTGGACCAGCAGCGTCACCACGATCGCGAGGAGCGCGCCGACGATGAGGAACATCTGCTTTACGTCCACCCACGTCACCGCCTGCACTCCGCCGATCATCGTGTACAACACCGTCGGTACGCCGATGAGCGCTACGCACCACCACATGTTCCAGCCGAAGATCGCGGAGAACACCACCGCCGGTGCCGCGATGATCGTGCCGCAGGACATGCCGCGTGACAGCAGGAACAGGAACGCGGTGAGCGAGCGGGTTTTGGCGTCGAATCGGCGCTCGAGGTACTCATAAGCCGTGTACACTCGCGCGCCGTGCAGGAACGGTACGAGCGTGACGCCAAGGATGACCATCGCGAGCGGCAGCCCGAAGTAGAACTGAATGAAACGGAGGCCGTCCGTGGCACCCTGCCCCGTGGTGCCGATCATCGTGACGGCGGAGAGCTGCGTCGCCATGACGGAAAGACCCACCGCCCACCACGGCAGTGACCGGTTGGCGAGAAAGTAGCCTTCGATGGCGTTCGTGCCCTTCGCGCGGCGCACGCCGTCGATGACGACGTACCCGATCCAACCGACGACGATCAGCCAGTTGAGCGGATGCATCAGCTGGTGAAGGTCGCCTGCAGCCACCAGAGCAGCAGCAGCGCGGCGACCTGCATCGTCATCACCTTCACCAGCGTGCGACGAAATCGCGTGGAGTCGGTCTCGAGGGAGGGCTCGGTCATGGGGTCGCTGCCGACGTTACGAGACCGGCGCTCAGGATGTTGAGGAAGAGACGCGCCCCTCCGGGCACGCCGGCCGGCAGCTGACGGAAGAGCGACAGCGTCGTGTAGATGTACTGTCCCTGCCCCAGCGGCGCCACGAGGATCGCGCCCCCGTTCGGCGGCTCACCGGGGTCGTTCATGGACAGCAGCGAGCGATAGTGCGGGTCGAACGTGCGCGGCATGTAGAGCGCGCGTTCCTGCACCCAGCCGGTGAAGTCCTGCGGGCCGATGCGATTCGGTGTCGTGAGCACCTTGTCGTTGGGCGTCTCGATTCGCACGGGGGCGTTCTCGTCCGTCACGCGGTCCGCGGGGCGGACCAGCGTGATCGGATATGGCATCGCGCCCGCCTGGGTCATCTCGTTCTGGCCGTACTGCACGACAACGGTGCCGCCATTGCGCGCGAAATCGAACAGCTGTGCGTTCGCGGCCACGAGCTGAGGATGCGCCTCGTACGCGCGCGGACCCACGACGACTGTGGTGTAAGGGGTGAGATCGGTGCGCGCCACTTCGCTGGCCGGAATCACCGTCACCGGGATACCGAGCTGCGCAAGCATCGGCGCGACGTTGTCGCCAACGCCTGTGATGTAGGCGACGCGCAGTGTGGCGGGGACTTTCATGTCAACGACCGACAGCGTCGTCGTCGCTGGCCGGTAGATGCGCTGACGGCGGATGTGGTCGTAGTCGACGAGCTGATAGCCGTCGGTGAACGTCTCGCCCTGACTTTGCGCGGTGACTGCGATTCGGTGTTCGCCCGCCGGCAGCCGGCCGCGCAGCCGGAACGTCAGCGTCTGCGTCGCGTCGTACCGATCGAGCCGTGCCGATCGCTCGACGCTGTCCGCGGTGAGGCCTGCCGGGAGCGTGAGACGCACGCGGACATCGCGCGGCGCGTCGTCGACCGAGCGCAGATGAACAGCGAGATCGCGCTGGAATTCGGTGTTTGCCGGCGCGTACTGAATGCGGGTGTCGAGCGTGACCGAGATCGCCGGTGCGCCGGCGATCTCGCGTCGGATTTCACCCTTCACCGGATCGACACCGCGCCACACCACCGGAGTCGAGAGAGACAATTCCGCGGATGGTCGCTTCAGTGCCACACGAAGCACTGCAACGTTGCCCGGACGCATCGCCTCGTTCCCGCCGAACACCGGTGCGAACATGGCCCCGACGCGCGGCCGTATCAGCCAGGAGGGCTGAGTCACCTGAGTGACGATAATCCCGATCGTGTCGATGATGACACTCGCTGGCGCAAGCGGCCTGCTTGGCTCTCGCGGCGGATCGATGCCGCAGCAAATCTCGGGTCGTCCCACGAACAGGGTGTCGGTGCCGCGATTGTAGGTAGAGACGACGATTGGAGCAGTGCTGTTGAGCGCGTACACCTCGCGTGGCGCAATCGCCTCCATCTCGACGCCCGTCGCCAGCTGCAGCGCGCGCTTGACGTCCGCGAAGAGACGCTGCACGGCGTCTACCAGGTCGAGGTTTTGCGAGCCGGTAACCGCTACGACGGCAACCTGCCGTAGGTGAGCCAGCGGCGCCAACAAGCGGCGCGGGTGCATCGGATCGAAGCTGGCCTTCGCGACGGCAATCGCCGCCGGCAGCGAGTCCAGGCCGCCAAGCTGTTGCCGCGAAGCTCCAGCGCGGAAACGATTCCACGTCGTGTCGATACCGTCGAAGATGGACTTCTCATCGCGCGCGGGGGTGCTCTCGTTCACGCGCGTGAACTCCCGCCGCAGCGCGTCGAGAAACGGCCCTTTACGCTGTGGAGTGCCGAACCCCTGCGACTTGTGCTGCGAGCGGCTTTCTCCCGCAATCTCGGCGTACGACCGTCCCAGCAGCGGCGAATACTCGCCCACATCGATCCGCATGGTCTCGCCGCCGGTCGGATCGTACCGCGCGTTCCCATAGAGCTTGAGTGGCGTCCACGGTGGTCCGAACGATTTCGTCGGGAACCGCACCGTATCGCCGGCGACGCGATACGCTTCGCGCGCCAGGAGACCCGACACCTGGTGGTGTCCGTGCCCGTCGCGCGGCGTGCCGCTGAACACCGCGATGATGACCTGAGGCCTGAACGCGCGCACCACGCGGACCACATCGCCCAGGATCGAGTCGCGCACCCAGTGCTTGTAGGTGTCGATCGTGTCCTTCGAGAACCCGAAGTCGAACGCCCGCGTGAAGTACTGCCCGGCGCCGTCCACGCGACGCGCCGCCAGCAGCTCCTCCGTGCGAATGACGCCCAGCGCCTCGCCCAGCTCGTTGCCGATGAGGTTTTGACCGCCGTCGCCACGCGTCAGCGAGAGGTACGCGATCTCGACGTGTCGTCCGCGCGAGAGCCACGAAATGAGAAACGTGTCCTCGTCATCCGGATGCGCGCCGATCATCAGTACGCGCGTGGTGGCGCCGAGTGTCTCGACGGCTTCACCCAGGGCATTGGCCCCGCGCTCCTGCGGGAATGCAAAGCGCGGCGTCCCCACGAGGAGGAGCGCCGCGCACAGAGCCCTTAGCCCACAGCCCAGAGCCCTCGTCAGACCTTGGCTCTCCGCTTGGTGGGCTGTGGCAGCGTGAGCACGTCCCTGACGATCCGAGCCTGCTCCTCTGCGTGCGCCTGGAAATACCCCTCCGCGGGGCTCGCCCGCTCGGGTCGGCCGAGGTAGCGCACCGTCAGCTGGTTGCCGGTGGACGCGCGGAGACGCGGCGACACGAAGGTCCACGCGCCCATGTTCTTCGGCTCTTCCTGCGCCCACACGACCTCTTCCAGGTTCGGGTACTGGTCCACGACAGCAGCCACGGCCTCGTGCGGCCACGGATACAGTTCTTCAACGCGCGCGATCGCGACGCCGTTGGCGTCCTCCTGCGTTGCCCGCGCCGCGATGAGGTCGTAGTACAGCTTCCCCGAGCAGAACACCACTCGGCGAACGCTGTCCCGGATCTCCATCGCGTCGTCGATCACCGGACGGAATGCGCCAGAGATCAATTCCTCGATCCGCGACGCCGCCTCCGGGAGCCGCAGCAGCGACTTCGGCTGCATGAGGATCAGGGGACGCGGGTTGGGATTGCGCCCCTGCCGGCGCAGCGCGTGGAAGTATTGTCCCGGCGTCGACGGATACGCCACGACCAGGTTGCCCTCGGCGCACAGCTGGAGAAAACGCTCCAGGCGCGCGCTCGAGTGCTCGGGACCCTGGCCCTCGTATCCGTGCGGCAGCAGCAGCACGAGCCCGGAATCCTGGCCCCACTTGGCGCGATCCGCGGCGATGAACTGATCGATGATCGGCTGCGCGACGTTGGCGAAGTCGCCGAACTGTGCTTCCCACAACACCAGCTCTCGCGGCGCGGCCGTGCTGAAGCCATACTCGAATCCCATCGCGGCCGTCTCGGACAGCGGGCTGTTGTAGATCTCGAACCGCGCCTTGGCCTGCGGCAGGTTCGCGAGCGGCGCATACACCTCACCGGTCGCGATGTCGTGCAACACCGACTGCCGGTGCGAGAACGTCCCGCGCTCGACGTCCTGACCAGTGAGCCGAATTCCGACGCCCTCCACGAGGAGCGACGCGAACGCCAGTGCTTCCGCATGGCCCCAGTCGATCCCGCCGTTCTGGAGCGCCTCGCGCCGGCGCGGCAGCGTACGCTGGATCGTGGGATGCAGCTTGAACGACTTGGGCCACTGCAGCAGCTGCTCGTTGAGCGCCACGAGGCTCTCGGCTCGAACGCCCGTCTCCGCCTGCTGCGACTTGATCGCTTCGAATTCGCCCGTCGGGTGTGCCTGGCGATCCGCCTCCTTCACCTGCGTGAAGATCCTGGTGAGGCCCTCGGCGAACTCCTTGTCCATCGCCTTCACCTCGTCCTCGGTCAGGACGCCTTCGCGGACGAGGCGGCCGGCGAATACTTCTCGCGATGACGGATGGCTCTTGATGACGTCGTACAGTTTGGGCTGTGTGAACGCCGGCTGATCCGCCTCGTTGTGCCCGTGCCGGCGGTATCCGACGAGATCGATCAGGACGTCCTTGCGGAACTGCATCCGGTACTCGACCGCGACCCGCACGGCGATGACGCAGGCCTCGGCGTCGTCACCGTTCACGTGGAGCACCGGGACCTCGAAGCCCTTCGCGACGTCGCTCGCGTAGTGCGTGCTCCGCGCATCGATGGGATCGGTGGTGAAGCCCACCTGGTTGTTGGCGATGATGTGCAGCGTGCCGCCCACGCGATAGCCGCGGAGCAGCGAGAGGTTCATCGTCTCCGAGACGACACCCTCGCCCGGGAACGACGCGTCGCCGTGTACGACGACGGGGAGGACGCTGGCTTCGTCGCGGCGGCCGTCCGGGCCGCGCTGCCTGGCGCGGGCAACGCCCATGAGAACCGGATTGACGAACTCCAGGTGACTCGGATTGGGAACCAGCTCGAGCGCCACGGTCTCGTCACCCACCTGGCGCTCGCCGCGATATCCCAGATGGTACTTCACGTCGCCGGTGCCGCTGGCCGAGTTGGTCTGATGGTGCTTGCCGAGGAATTCCTGGAACAGCCGCTCGTACGGCTTGCCCATGACGTGCGCCAGGACGTTGAGCCGTCCGCGGTGCGCCATGCCAATCACTACGTCACGGGTGCCCAGTTGCGCGGCATGCGCGATGGCCTCGTCCATCATCGGGACGAGCGCATCAACCCCTTCGATCGAGAACCGCTTCACGTTCACGAACGCCAGGCCAAGGAAGCGCTCGAGCCCATCGACGTCCGTCAGCCTGCGCAGCAGCGTGCGCTTCTCGTCAGCGCTCAGCGGCGCGGTGAATCGCTCCGACTCGATCGACTGCCGGAACCACTCGCGCTCCTTCTCTTCGTCCAGGTGGTCGTACTCGAATCCGATGTTGCCGCACCAGAGCTGGCGCATGCGCGCGACGACGTCGGCGCCGGTTCCGCTCGAGCCGCCGAGCGCGGCGGCGGGGATCTGTTTCAGATCCTCTTCGCTGATGCCGTGGAACTCGGGCGTCATTTCCGCGGCGCCGAGCGGCGGCGATCCCAGCGGGTCGATCTGGACACAGAGGTGTCCGTAACGCTGGATCGCGCTCACGAGGCCGGCGGCGCCGGCGACTTTTCGAAGGAGCTGCGCGTCAGCGGGCGCGGCCGCGGGTGCTGCGCCGGTCAGCTGTTCCGCAAAACGGAAATACTGCCGCCAGCTTTCGTCTACGGAGTTCGGATCGCGCCGAAACTGCTCGTACAGCTCGGCGATGTAGCCATCGTTGAAGGCGTTCGTAACGGGCAAACTCATAGACAGAAAAATACACAAGCCCTTCGTCGTTCGTCCTGGCTGCCGAGCACGGTGAATCGGCTGTCCCCGGTCGTAACGAGTACTATCTTTAGCCGCCACCTCCGACTTCTTCCCGTTGGCGAGTCCGTCTCAATCGCTGTCACTCGAGGCGCGGCTGCTGTTGTTGACGGCGTCCGTGCCGTTTGACGACCTCAGTCTCCGCGGCGCGTTGGACACGGGAATCGACTGGCAGAAGCTCTGTGTGCTGGCACGGCACGAGCGCGCCGCTCCGATCGTTCTGCGTGCCCTTCGCCGTTTGGGGCCGGAGCCCAGCGACCCCGGCTTTGATGAGCTTCGCAAGCTCGCGATGCTGTCGGTGATCGAACTGATGCATCTCGAGCGGCTCCTCCACAGGGCACTGGACACGCTCGCGGCGCGCGGCATCGAGGCGATGCTCCTCAAGGGAGCCGGGTTGGCATATACCGCGTACGGGTCTTTTGCGGATCGGCCGATGGGGGACCTCGACGTGCTCGTGCGGCCGGAGCAGGTACAGGACGCGTGGGAGGCACTGCAGGCACATGGATGGTGCTGCCCGACCGAGCGAGTGAGCGTTGCGGCCTACACGGGCCACCACCACATGCCGCCCCTGCTCGACGCGTCGCTGCCGTATCGGTTGGAGATTCATCGCCACCTCGTCCCACAGGAGAGTCCCTTCCGGCTTGCCATGAGCGACGTCTGGGCACGCGCACGTCAGGCTCGTGTGGCCGCGCGGTCGTTCACGGTGCCGCATCCGCTGCATCAGCTGTGGCACTTGTGCGTCCACTTTGCGTGGTCGCACACGATGTCCTGGGGCAGTTGGCGCACGCTGCGCGACGCGGCGGCACTCGTCCTGACCGGCGAGATCGAGTGGAGGGAATTCGTCGGTCTTGCCCAGGAGTCGCGTGCCGCAACCTGCTGCTACTGGACGTTGAGGCTGGCGCGGCGACTCGCCGGCGCGCGAATTCCGGATCACGTCCTGTCGGCCGTACGTCCGCGACGTCCGCAGTTCGTGCTGGACTCGCTCGAGCGACACTACGTCTCGAACCTCTTCCCGTCGGATCATGGGTCACCATCGGTCTGGCTGACGCATCGACTCTGGGAGGCCGGCATCGCGCCGCGATGGAGCGGACATCGGTCCGCTCGTCCGTGGCACGTGTCGGAGCGTTGGCTCGTGGAGCAACCTGCATCGGCTTCACGATCAGCGGAGCCGCGCGTGACGCGCGCCCCGTGGACCCGACGCGTCGGTGCCGTCCTGGGCTACCTGAGTCGGATGCGTCGGTCGGCGAATGGTGACGAGCAGCATCGGAGTGTCGAAAGCGGCGCTCCCGATTTATCGTCACGCTGACGTGTAAGTTGCTCCGATACCAGCACGGTAGGATGGCAGCATGACTTCCCCGGCTCAGAACGAGACCCGCGACTTGTCGACACGATCGATCGTCGTGGCGGCCAAGGACCAGGTATCCTCGGATCTCGGAGGCGAGACCATTCTCCTCAGCATGGAGAACGCCATGTACTACGGTCTCGATGAAGTCGGGTCGCGTATCTGGGAGCTGGTCAGGGAGCCCGTGCGCGTGTCCGACATTCGCGACGTCATCGCCGACGAGTACGACGTCGACGTCGATCGCTGCGAGGCGGACGTGCTCGCGTTTCTCCGGGAGATGATCGCGAAGGGCCTGGTGCAAATTGCGGATGGCGCTGAGCCCGCTCGCTAAGCTCCTGCGTCTACCGCCGGCGGAGCGGCGCCTGCTGATTCGCTCGCTGCGGCTGGTTGCTCAAGCAAGGTTGGCGCTCTGGCTGCTGCCCTTCAACGTCGCTCGGCGATGGCTCGCTCGATCCGCCCGCAAGGCCTCGCGCCTCGACACATCCGTCGAACGAATCGGGTGGGCGATCTCGGTCGCGAAGGATTTCGTCCCCCGTGCCAACTGCCTCCCCCAGGGACTGGCGGCTGAATCACTCCTCATCCGGGGCGGTCATCCCGTCGAGTTGCGGATCGGCGTCGTAAAGGACGCGCGCGGCCGACTCGAGGCACACATGTGGGTGGAGAGCAGCGGCACGCTCGTGGTGGGTGATCTGACGCAGGGATTGTCCACCTACACGCCCCTGCCTCCGCTACCCGGCGTCAGGCACTGACGCGATGGCCTGCCGTCGCGTCAGCACGAGAGCGGCTACCCCTGCACCAAGGATCATCGAATTCCTGAGCACGAGCAGCGACAAGGCAGCGAAGTCGCGCGCGATCAGTTGACCGTAGAGAAAGGGGTACAACAACTGGCTGATCGCCGCGATCGGGATCACGAGCAGCACGACGTCGCGAGCGGCCTGACCGCGAAAGCACAGCGCCGCGGCGCCAAGCGCGATGAGCCAGATGACGAACTGTGGCGAGAACACGCTGGCCACGCCCACCACGGTCGCCAGCGTGCCGAACGAACCGCTTGCCAGGATCCGAGCGTCACCGCGCGCCGTGCGTCTCATCAGCAGCGTTCCAGCGGCGACCGCGGCCAGCATGAGAAGTGTGCCAATCCGCTTGAGCAGCGCGGCTCCCCCACCCTGAACGAGGAGCGCGCCGTAGTCGAATTGGTATCGCACTTCGTGACCGAACTTCGACGACAGAAGCAGCAGCGCGCCCCAGGTGCTCTCGAAGGAGACTCCACGCGCCGTGTGATAGACGACAACCTGGCGGAATAACGGGACGAACGCTCCGACAACGATGGCGAGCGAGAGGACCACTGCGACCGACGCACCGATCACCAGGCGTCTGCGTTCTGGCGACTGCACGAACGCGAGCGGCATCAGCAACGCTGGATAGACCTTCACCATCGCGCCGAAGCCAAGCCATGCACCCGCGCCGATCCAGCGTCCATGCGCCGCGCTGGCGAGCGCCCAGATCGTTGCCGTGGCCACGACGAGATCGAGACGTGCATAGACGAGCGGCCCGAGCAGCGGCAGCGCGATGGTCCAGAGCCAGAGTCCCGCCACCGATCCACCGCGCCGAGCGATCAGCCCCAGGCCGATGGCGCCCGCGGTGTCCACCAGCAGCATCAACAGGATGAAGCGGCTGCGGTACGACGACGAGTCCGAGGACACCAGCTGCGGCGCAACCACGAACGGGACGACGCCGGGCGGATACTCGATCGCGAAATCGGCGTACGGTGCCATTCCGCGAAGAACCATGGCGCGCGCCCAGCTCTCGTACAGCGTCACGTCCGTGACGACGGAAAAGCGCGGCGATCCATAGCGCTCGGGGTGATCGGCCCACCAGGCGGTGATCGCCCGACTGGCCACGAACACCAGGAGGAGCGCCAGCCTGAGGCGCCGTGGACCCGGAATCACGGCGCGGCCGCGGGCACGTAGAGGTAGTAGTCCCCCACATGCTCGGAGAACCGATAGTTCCTGGCGATCGCCTCGGAGACACGCCGTCCGAAATGCACGCCGCGATACCACGCCTCGTTTCCTTCGAGCGCCCGCGCGAGCACGACCACGTTGAACTCCTTCCGCTCGATGCGCTGCGCCAGGCTGTCCGTCCACTCGGGGTGGCCTCGGGAGAGCACACGCAGCATCCAGGCGTCGAGGACCACCGGCAACTGGCCCAGTGAGACCGGAACGGAGGGATCCTCGGAAAGCACGGACGCGCGCGACGCGATTCGCCGGGCAAAGGCGTCGGCCGCGAGCGTCGAATCCGTCTGACGCGTGACCAGCAGCTTCACGGCGTGTCTCGCGTCGGGATAGATCGTGAGGGCATAGGAAGTGGCCGCCACCCAGACCACGATCACCGCGATGGCCATTGTCGCGAGCGGTGGTCGCCCTCGGTCAACCTCTTGTGCCGGAACCCAGACGCCGGCCGTTGCCACCATGGTGAGCACGACGAGATCGATCAGGTGGTTCTGGGTCACACCCCGGTCCGCCACGACCACCAGCATGATGCCGATCTCGCAGGCCAGGCTGATATAGAAAATCTCCGCCTCGCGTCGGCCAACGTTCGCGACGGCGCCGAGAAGCGCGAGCGGCACCAGCGCCCACGCGGCGGCGGCAAACGTCGCGAATTGCCACAGCAGGTTGTACGGCGAGTCCCGCAACGACGAGACATCGCCCACCCCGGCGAACGTCAATCCGAGCAGGCTCGCCAGCATCCGTCCGCCGCTGATGACATGGAGCACAGTCACCAGGACCCCGAGCACGATCGCGAAACTCGCGAGGTACGGAAGCAGTCGGCGACGATCCCGCGCCAGCATCCAGATCGTGATGGCAACTGGCGCCCACACGGCGCTCGTCTTGCTCAGGACCCCGAGAACGCTGAGCGCCGCGGCGACAACGGCGGCCCGCCGGTCGGGAAACGAAACGATGACGGTCACCGCCGCCAATTGCAGCGCGACCGGCAACGCATCGCCTTGAATCCGTGTCGCTGACAGCAAGCCGGCATTCGTCACGATGATCGAGGCGACGAGTGCCAGCGCCAGCGGTGTTGAGCACTTGAGCTTCTTGAGCGCCACGAGCGTCACACCGAGGAGCAGCGCGAAGCACAGGTAGCCCACCACCTTTCCCGACATCAGGTATTCACCTGTCACTCGGGCGGCGCCGGCGTGCAGGATGAACGGCAGCGGCATGAACCGCGTGCCGCCATGCGCGTGTCCATCGAACAGCGGTGGATAGAGGATTCCGGCGTTCGTGTACCTGGCCAACGCCATCCAGCTGCCTTGCACCCAACCAATGCCGTAGCGGTCGCCGACGTGGGCCAGCGCCAGGGCAAGCCACGACAGCAGGATCACGATCGCGGTGGCCATCAAAGCGAGATCCAGCGCGCGCGATCCGCGACCGCGCCATCGCGTCTCGTCTGCGGTGGGCTCGTCCGCGACGTCAGTCATGCTCAGGGCCAACACCAGCCACGTGGCGGCGGGCCGGGAATGGTTTGCGGACGCAGCGGCGCGCCAGCCGGGGTGTCACAGTCGCGAAAGAGCATGCGTGCCCGCCATTCCGCGGGCGTGAGGGGTCGTCCGACCAGGATCGGTCGATAGAACAGAAGAAGTGTGCTGGCGCAAACAAGAAATGCGGCAATCGTCACCGCCCCCATGAGGCCGCGCCTGCATCTCGATGCGACGGCACCGAGCGCCAGACACATGAACGGGACCGCGGGAAGGACGTAGTAGTTGAATACCTGTTGACGACCGTGTCCGAGCAGCAGCCACGGTACGTAGCACGCCGCGAAGCCCGCGAGGATCACACTGGTGGGATTCAGGAACGACCGGCGCCTGAGAAAGTCCACCGTGAGATACAGGAGCGCGGCAATGGAGGACCACCAGACCAGCGGGCTCCCGAATGCCAGAACAACCTGATACAGCCCGTCGCGCGTCTCCCGGTAGTACATCAGCACCGGGCGCTTGAGGAGGAGCCATGACCATGCCGGCGACGTGAACGGGTGCGACCCGCTCAACGTGCGATGGAACCTGGCCATGAAGGCCTGTCGCTCCACGAACGCCCGGATCCAGGCATCTTCCGCCCACGGCCAGGCCAGAAGCCGTCCATCGAGCCGGCCGGCAAACGACAGCGCGTAGACCAGCAGCGGCATCACCACAAGACAAAGGACGATGGGCGCCGCCGTATCGCCAAGGATGCGCAGGATGCTCATCGCCGGGGGGCCGTCGCGACGACTCAGCTCGATTTCCCAGGCGAGCGCCAGGAACAACATCGCGACGAGACACGGCCACGCCGACCACTTCGATGCACCCGCGGCTCCCGCAGCAATTCCGGCGAGTGCCAGCCACCGCCAGCGGGAGGCGGCCACGCCGCCGTCTCGTGATTCGATGAGCACGTCGCGATGCATCGCGAGAAACAGAAATGCGATGACGACGAAGAACGTCACGAACACGTCCAGCATCGCGGTCCGCGAGAACACGATGTGCAGGAAGTCGATCGCGAGCAGGCCGGATGCGACGGTCGCCGCGAGCGTCGAGCGCAGGAGCGTGCGCGCCAACAGGTACAGCGCCGCAACGGTCAGTGTGCCGGCGACCGCAGAAGCGATCCTCCATCCCACCTCGCGGAAACCAAGCGCCCAGACACCGATGCCGATGAGCCACTTGGCCAGTGGCGGATGGACGATGGTGATCTCCTGAGCGGTGTGGCATGTGGATGCCGGACCGCCGAAATAGAGACACGCGTCCGACGCGTAGAACTCGTCGAAAACGAGGTCGGGGGGACTGCTCAGGTAGCGCGCACGAATGACCGCCGCGATGAGCGTCACGAGCAGAAGTGCCAGAACGTCGTGGCGCTGGCTGATGCGATCGGGGACGATCACGCGTGTGGAGCCATGGTCATGAGAGGCATTTTGACGGCCACTACACTCACGCCGCGGGGCGATCCGCGCAAATGCGTGCAGCCCGCCATATTTCATGGCGCGTGATGCCGTCACCGCCTCCGTCGGGCATCGCGTTGGGTGGTCCCGGCCTTATGCTGTCACGCTCCCGCCGCTTCCCATTACGACTCTCATCGGCGGTGACTCGAAGTCTCCGTCCAGGCGATGATCGCGATTCTTGGCAAGAAAGGGCCGCCCGACGCGGCACTCGCTCACACCATGCTCGCCGCTGCACCACACCGCGGCTCCAGCCACACGGTCCGGACGATCGGGAACTGTGTGCTCGGCATCGCGAATCAACCCGGTCGTGCGGACGCGACGATCTCGTCCGATGGCCCGGTGATGGCCGTGCTTCTGGGCCGCCTGGACAATGGCGCAGACCTCCATCGCGCGCTGATGGATTCGGCAGCGCCTCCCGCGTCATCGTCGGATGGGGATGTCGTGGTCGCGGCATTCCGCGTGTATGGCGTCGATGCGCCGAATCGCCTGCGCGGGGCGTTTGCCGGCATCGTGTCCGATGGAAGGACGCTGTGGTGTTTCCGCGACCACGTGGGTTTCCGGCCACTGTTCTATCGCGACGAACCACGCCTCTTCGTCGCTGCCATCGAACCGCGTCAGGTGATCGCCGGAACACGGATCTCCGAAGAACCGGACCTCGATGTGCTGGAGCAGATGTTCTTCGGCCGGATGCCGGCGGACGCTCCGGCCAGCCTGAAGGGCGTCGCGCGCCTGGCGCAGGCCACGACACTCACCGTGCGCGCCGACACGACGATTGCCAGACACGAATACTGGCGACCCGTCGAGCTGCTCGAATCGGCGCGCCTGCAGCCGGGCGACATCCGCGATCGCTTCCTCCAGGTCTTCGAGCAGGCGACAGTGCGCAGCCTCACCGGAAAGGACGCCATTCTTCTGAGCGGTGGCGTCGACTCGCCGGCCGTCGCGGCATTCGCCGCTCCCGAATGTCGCCGGCGCACGGGTCGGCCGCTTGGCGCCCTGTCCGCGGTGTTTCCGGATTTGCCGGCCGTGGACGAGCGGCACTATATCGAGCTCGTCGCGCAACGGTTCGGAATCGAGCTGCACACGTACCGGCCGCAGGCGCGCGCGCTCGACAATGTGGATCAGTGGTGCCGTCTCTTCGCGAGCCCGGTGCCCATCCTCTCGATTCCCGAGGTGGCAGATGCCTATTCACGCGTCCGCCAGCTCGGCTACGAGAACGTGCTCTCGGGAGAGTTCGCCGAGTTCGTGGTCGGCAGCCCGATTCACGCGGTGCAGCATCTCTTCACCCGGGGGCGTTGGCGCGCCATGCTGACGCTGCTGCGAACAGAGAGCCGGCGCGGCGCGTCCGACCGGCACATCGCGGCATTGGTCGGGGCGGCGTTCGTGCCGGGGAGCGTTGCCAATGCGTACCTGCGCTGGCGTCGTCTGGACTCGCCCGAGCGGATTCCCGTCTGGCTGGACGCGCGCAAGGTGAACGAGGAGCCGTTTCGCGGCGACTTGACGCCGCCGAGCTGGCAGCGGTGGCGCAACCTCCAGCTCGACGGAACCACCGGAGGCACGATCAGCATCGAGGCGGACGAGACCACCGCCGCGTTGTCCGGGGTCACGATCCGCCGACCCTTCGCCGACATCGACCTGTGGGAATTCTTCCTCTCACTTCCCGCCGAGACGAAGATTCCGGACCTTCGCTTCAAGACACTGCTGCGCACGATGCTGCGCGGCGTCGTCCCCGACGAGATCCTCGACCGCAAGCGCAAGACGCTGTTCGACGACCACGTGATGAAGCAGGTGGATTATCCCACACTCACGCGTCTGCTCGTGGAGCCCCGTCACCGTGTTCCCTGGGTGGACTACGGGCGGCTCGCGACCCAGATCCGGGAGCAGAACTTCAATCGCTTCGACTGGTTCTGGGCGAAGGATCTCGCCGGGATTCATGCCTTCCTGAACGCATGGTGACCAGCAGCGCGCCGAGCCGCGGCAGCACGCCTGCGCGATCGGAGCCCTCGATGTACGGCTTCCGCGTGCACACGCAGGAGACGTTCAGGTTCCTGCGTTCGGGTGGCGGGACCAGCACGCTGGAGATCGTCACCGCGCGTGAGCCGAGACAGCGGCCGGACGTGGAACCGTTCGCGGATTGGACGCTCCCCGGAACCAATCACCAGGCCCGCGCGACCCTGTATCGCGTGGACGGCGGCTACGAGTTCTGGACCACGGATGTAGGCGCGTTCCATGTGGACCTCGCCAACGGGCGCATCGAAGTCCCGGACACCGACGACGAGATCGCCCGCGAGCAGCGCTTGTGGGGAATCCCGCTGATTCTTTCCTACATGCACCGCGAGGACTTCTCGTTGCACGCGGCCGCGGTGGATCTGGGATCGGGCGCAGTCCTGTTCGCGGCACCATCGCGCTACGGCAAGACGACGCTCGCCCTCGCCTTTCACCGACACGGATATCGCCTGCTCAGCGAGGACCTCGTCTGCTGTCGCGCGGGTGAGTCGTGCGAGGTGCTGCCAGGGCCGGCGTTGGTTCGCGTGAGACCAGACGTCTACGAGGGCGCGGCTCCCCAGGGGATGCACCTCGTGGTCGCGCGGCCGGATCGCGTCTTCCTGGCGCTCGACGACGATCGCAAGGGCGGCAGCGCTCCGGTGCCGATAAGGGGCATCGTGTTTCTCCGGGAGTCGGACGAGTTGCGACTCGAGTCGGTGCCGGCGCCCGTGGCGTTACCGGATCTATGGCACCTGAACTTTCGACTGGCCACCCGGCAGGATCGGGCCCGGGCGTTCCACCAGCTGGCGCGACTCGCGAACAGAGTCCCCTGCTGGAACGTCTATCGGCCCGTCCAACTTGGAAGTCTCGATGCCACCGTCGAGCTGATCGCCGGCCGTCTGGGCTCGGACTGACGCTGCAAACCTGCCCCAAGTTGTGGTAGCCATGCAACAGTTTTGGGTGCCTCGGCGTGCGGTCGCCGGTTGCACGTCTGTTATAAACGAATGCCGCTCAACGACTTGTCAAATGATGTACGACAGATTACAGCTGGCGCCCGATTTGCTTGCAGCGTGCCCATCCAAAGCTCCCTCTCCAGCGCCGTCAGGAGGTCATCAGCAAAATGAAGAAATCGTATTCGGCACCAAGGCTGGTTGAATATGGTCGCATCAGCGACTGTACTTTCGCGACGCCCAACGGCCGAGTGAAGGGCTGCAAGACGGACTGCCACATCGACAGTTTCGGTGAACAGTCTGCCCTCTCGACGACGGGCGGCAGCTAGAACAGGGAGTCCGTAAAAGCGAAACCCCGGCGCCTATCGGTGTCGGGGTTTTCTGTTGCCCCGGCAACGCGTTGCACGGTCAAGCTTGATGCCTCGTGGTCCCGCATGTTGTTTGTGCGGTCCGGGTGAATCAGCCACTGGATTCCCCTGTAAACGCCACCGGCTCCGTTCCTCGCTCCACCCGATGCGCAAGACCTCCCTCAGGCTTTCCTATTTGACCCGCGTCTTCGGTCTGATCTGGGCCGCTGCCGGGAAGTGGACAGTCGCGTGGGCGCTCCTGCTCGTCGTCCAGGGCATCCTGCCGGTAATCCTGGTCTTTCTGACAAAGCCGCTAGTGGACCGCATGCAGGCGGCGTTGGGACGCGGTACTTCCTGGGAAGCGGTGCGTCCGGTGCTCGTGGTTGTCGCGGCGATTGGCGCCGTGCTGATCATCTCGGAGTTGATCAAGGTCGCACTGGAATGGATTGGCACCGCCCAATCCGAGTTGGTCCAGGACCACCTCAGCGACTTGCTTCATGCCAAGGCCACGTCGGTGGACTTCGCGTTCTACGAGACGCCCGACTACTACGACCGCATGTATCGCGCGCGTGCGGACGCCAGCAATCGGCCACTTTCGCTGCTCGAGAGTACCGGCGGCCTGGTCCAGAACAGCGTTACGGTCGTGGCGATGGCGGCGGTCCTGATCCCATACGGCGCCTGGCTGCCCCCCTTGCTGATCCTCAGCACACTGCCGGCATTCTTCGTCGTGCTGCGAGCCAGCCGGCGCTATCACGACTGGTGGACGAGCAGCACCACCAACCGGCGCCGGACCCAATACTTCGGTGTGGTGCTCACCGACGCGTTCTACGCCGCGGAGATTCGCTTCTTTGGTTTGGCGGAGCATTTCCGCAAGGCGTATCTGCAACTGCGCCGCGCGCTGCGCGCCGAGCGCTTCCAGCTGCTGCGCGATCAGAGCCTCGCCCGCCTGGGCGCAGAGGTGGTCGCGCTGCTCGTGACGGCCGGGACGGTCGCGTGGACCGCATGGCGCGCGTTCATCGGCCTCGCGACGCTGGGAGACATCGCGCTCTTCTATCAGGCATTTCAGCGTGGACAGGGTCTGATGCGATCCCTGCTGACCAACATCGGTCAGATCTACAACAACGGGTTGTTCCTCAACAACCTGTTCGAGTTCCTGGATCTGGAACCGCGAATCGTGGATCCGCCGAGCCCGCGACCCACGCCCACGCGGCTGCAAGAGGGCATCCGGTTCCGGGACGTGACATTCAGGTATCCGGGCGGTGACCGCATCGCGCTGAAGGATTTCAACCTGACGATTCCGGCCGGACGCACCGTCGCGATCGTTGGAGCCAATGGCGCGGGCAAGACGACGCTCGTCAAGCTGCTGTGCCGCTTCTACGATCCCGAGGCGGGAGCCGTCGAGATCGACGGCATCGACCTTCGCAGCGTCGCGCAAGCGGAGTTGCGCCGCATGATCACGATCATGTTCCAGTTGCCCGTGAGCTATCAGGACACGGCGCGGCAGAACATCGGCATGGGCAACGCCGATGCACAGAACGCCGAGAAGATCGAAGGCGCCGCCAGGAATGCCGGAGCCCACGAGTTGATCGCGGCCCTGCCTCGCGGTTACGACACGCCGCTGGGAAAGTGGTTCGCCGACGGTACGGAGCTGAGCGCGGGCGAATGGCAGCGCGTGGCCATGGCCCGCGCCTATTTGCGTAAATCCGAGATCATCATCCTCGATGAGCCCACCAGTTTCATGGATTCGTGGGCCGAGGCGGAGTGGTTCGAGAAGTTCAGGGGTCTCGCCCGGAGCCGGACCGCCATCATCGTCACGCATCGCCTGTCGATCGCCATGCGCGCCGACGTGATCCACGTGATGGAACACGGCAGGATCATCGAATCCGGCAGCCATCAGGAGCTGGTCGCGCGGGATGGCTCGTACGCGAAATCGTGGAGGACGCAGGTCGATTCGGCGTCGCGAGATCCGGAACTGCAGGCCACGGTCTAGCGTAGACGACACATTTCGCAGTCGAAAGAGGAACAACGGTCTCATGGTCGATCGTCAGAAACTGGGAACGTGGATCCAGCCGAAGCATCTGGAAGAGTCAGCGCTGGAGGGCTACCGGAGCGCCTTTGCCGGCCATCCCGCGCACCTGGTGGTCATCAAGGACTTCCTCCAGCCACAGATGGCGGAGCGGCTGAGCCGCTTTCTGTCGAACGAAGCCGAGTTCAAGGTCACCTACGGACTGTACTCGACCGAGGTGGCGGTTTCTGAAGAGGAGTTCACGCGCGCGAAGGACGAGGACCGGTTGTTCAAGCTTCGTCGACTCGTCGGAACGCCGCCGCAGTTTCAGACGAGTCCGAACGCGCTCACCTATCTGCAGTTTCGTGTCACCTTTCAGCGACCCGAGTTCAAGGCGTTTTTCGAGGCAGTTTCCGGAATTCCGCTCGCCACCAGCGACGATTTCGGCGCGCAGTCCATGACGGAAGGCGATTTCCTGCGACCCCACTCCGACGACAACCGTGACCGTCAGATCGCCATCGTGATCTATTTGTCCCAGGGTTGGAAGCCGGAGAACGGCGGCCAGCTTCGGGTCGTTCACCTCGATGGGAAGACAACCGTCGTCGAAGCCGAATACAACAGCATGATCGCGTTCAACGTGCTCACGCACTCGGCGCACGTCGTCGAACCTGTTCGATCACTGGGCGACTCCACGAAGCGCCGCGTGACGATCGGAGGCTGGTATCACAAGCCGACGTGAGCGGGTGGTTCGACCACCAACGTTCCGCTGACCGCGGGGTTGGATCACACCGATGACCGGCCCTGACGTCAGCGTGATCGTCTCGACGCGCAACCGGGCGCACTACCTGCCCGAGGTTCTCGGGACCCTTGCCGCCCAGGCGACCAGCGCGTCGTTCGAAGTCGTCGTGATCGACAACGGGTCGTCGGATGGCACGCCTGCCTTGCTGGACGAATGGTGTCGCAAGGACCCGCGGTTCCGCACGGCGTGCGAGCCGCGCGCCGGTCTCAGTCGCGGAAAGAACGCGGGCATCCGACTGGCCCGTGGCTCGTTGCTGCTCTTCACCGATGACGACGTGCGCGTCGATCGCCACTGGATCGATTCGTATCGTCGCCTCTTCGAGCAGCAGAGCCACGCCCTCACGATCGCGGGTGGTCCGATCGTACCGATGCCACACGATCTCGGTGCGTGGCCGCGGTGGCTCGACGAGAGCGCTCTGGTCGATGCGTTCATGCTGAACTACGTGGGCGAGCGGCGGTTGGACAGGTTCGAATACGTGTGGGGAGGCAACATGGCCGCTCCGCGAACGCTCTTCGACCGAGTCGGTCTGTGGGACGAGACGGCGGGGCTGCAGGGCGAACAACGTGTGACGCGCGAGGACAGCGACTCCTTCGAGGATACCGCCATGCAAGACCGGGTTCGCGAGGCGGAGGGCAGCGTGTGGTTCTGTCCGGCGGCCGTGGTGCAGCATCGCGTCGCTCGCCACTCCGTGACTCCGCGGCGCGTGACATCCAACGCCTTTGCGCGCGGGCGCAACGAGTTCTGGCAGGAGAACCTGCGCGCGTGGCAGGAGGTCGAGCGGGTGCCCAGGCGCAACGCGCTGCTCGCGCTGGCTGGCTTGACGCATAGCCTGGCGCGCTGGGCCTTCTGGCTGGTGATGTTCCGTCTGGCCGTGAGCAAGGGCTTCTTCGAGCGGGCGCGCAGCGCGGCGTATTCGTCCGGGCGGTCGCTGGACAGCCTGCGTGCCGGACGGAAATCGATGCGGCTGTATCTCGGCGCTGCGCGAATCGCTTTCCCCGCGAGAAATCTGCTGCAGCGGCTGGCGCCGGACGTCAGCTAGAAATAGTTCAGCCGGTACCGCGCCAGCAGGAGCGAAGCCAGCACGAGAAACACGGGCGCCCACAGCCGCTTTGCGTCCACCCGGTCGTACAACAGGCGCGCACCAATCAGGCAGCCGATGGGGTTCAGGAATGCCCAAAGGCGATTGGTCTCCGAATGCTGCCGCCCAAACGCGACCAGCCCGATGAGAAGGCACAGCCACGACAGCGTCAGATGGTCTATGACGTCCGAGCTGCCGTCGAACACGCGTCGCATTGAACGCCACTGCTGGATCGCGATGCACACGGCATAGATGATCCCGAACGACAATGCGTAGCTGAGGAGATTCGAGTTGACCCAGAACATGTTGTACTCGTCGCCACTCCAGGTACGCTGGATCGCCCTGGCGTGGGTATACCGCTCGATGGGGTCGAAGCGGAACAACAGATAGGACGCCACCAGCGACACGAGGACGACGAATGCGAAGACGGCGCCTGTCCGGCCGGTGTCCAGGCTCACGGTCCGGAGAGAGTCACCGCGCCGCAGCCGTTCCGCCGCGGCAATGGCGAGAAACGCCACGAGCGCCGCCGCGACCGAGACTGCGGCAAGCGTCATCACGAAGTAGAGCGCGAAGACCAGCGCGGCGACGACGATGTAGCCCTGGCGTGATCGTGCGACGCCGTAGGCAAACGCCGCCAGGATGGCGACGACGAGCAACGGAAACAGGGCGAAATCCAGATGGGCAACCTGCAGCGCGGTTGCCGGCACGAAGAGATACAGCGCCGCGGCGAGCACACCGAGCCGGGCGTCGCCGTACGTCTTGCCGAGCCAGAAGATCAGGAAGACAGGCAGGTAGGTAAGAACGGGGAACACCACGAACATCATCGCCAACATGTAGCGCAGGTCGTCGACCTGCTCGCCGGTGAGCGTGGCCCTGCGTTTGGCGAGTGATGACCTCAGGAGTTCCGTGTCCGGCGCGATGGGCCGCAGCGCCGGCCGCACGGAATTGGCTACCCGCTTCAACCCGCAAAAGAAGACGATGACGCCGGGTCCCTTGTTCGCCATGAAGATGCGATCGGGGTTGTCGCGAACATACGCTTCGTAGTTTCGGACCGTCGCGATCACGTCGTCGATTGAAGCGGCTTCGACCAGAAATTCGCCGTGCCCGGCATCGAGCGCGCGTTTGTAGAACGCGCCGAACCCGTCGCGCAGGCTGCCGATCAACGCGACGTGAAGGACCACGCCGAGAAGAAACACCGCGGCTGCTGCCGCGTACGTGCGCTTCATCACTGCTGGAAGTCTGTGAATACCCGCCGCGAGGATTCCTGCCGTTGCTGCGAACAGAGTCAACAGGTAGACGGGCTTGAGCGCCGGTCGCGGGGAGAACGGGTCCGGAATACCCAGGAGGTAGCCGGCCAGGAACGTCTTGGCTGGAAAGAAGAGCGCATACGCCTCGATCGCGAATGCCATGACGAGCAATCCGAGGAGGATCCTCTCGCGAGTGACAATGGCGTACGCGCGGTCGTGGAAAGGCATTGGCAGGTGAACCTATCCTTCAGGAACGCACGCGGGCGTTGACAGCCGCGACGGCATCCCCGATGCGCTGCGCCGCGACGTAAATTTGGCAGGTGCACGTCCTCGGCTCCCACCCGCGGTTCGCGTTGTCTCAACGCGTGCGCAAGACGTGAAACCCACCGCGGACCAGGACGGGGGGAAGCTGTCCACCGTCACAGGCGCCCACGTTCCAGCCCTCGATGGCCTGCGCGGCATCGCCATTCTGATGGTCTTGCTTCTTCACCTGGTTCCATCGACTCCATGGACGGAGTCCCCCACGCTCCTGGTCGACAGAATATTTGTTCGTGCTGCGCGAACCGGCTGGATGGGCGTGGATCTCTTTTTCGTGCTCTCCGGGTTTCTCATCACCGGGATCCTTTACGACACCAAGGGGTCGGCGCACTACCTCCGTCAATTCTACGCGCGGCGCGTGCTGCGGATCTTTCCGCTGTACTACGCGACGCTCGCACTGTTTCTGGTCGTCCTGCCGGCGCTGTTTCCGGGACACTGGGTGCTGCGCGACCTGAAAACGGACGCAGCCTGGTACTGGTCGTACTTGTCCAATGTGAAGGTGGCGGCCGTGGGATTCGCGCCATCCAACGCGCTGGCGCATTTCTGGTCACTCGCGGTCGAAGAGCAGTTCTATCTCATCTGGCCTTTCGTTGTCTTGTGGCTCGGTCGGCGGCAGTTGCTGGTGACCTGTGTGGTGATGGCTGTGGTGGCGCTCGCGATCAGGATTGCCCTCGCGATGACCGGCTATACGACGCTCCCGGATGTCTGGACGCCGGCGAGAATGGACGCGCTGGCCATCGGAGCGTTGATCGCGGTCCAGGCACGCAGCGCGACTGGACTTCGCACCATGGCCCGCTGGGCGCGACCGGTCATGGCTGTCGTGGCAGTGCCACTGGCCGCGCTGTTCCTGTTCAACGTCGGTCTATCTACCGTGGCGCACAGCCTGCTCGCGCTGTTCTTTGGAGCGTTGCTCGTCTTTGCGTTGACCTCAGGCCTCGGCGGAGCGACATCGACGCTTTCGTCGCCCGTCCTCCGGTTTTTCGGGCGCTACAGCTATGCGCTGTACGTCTTCCATTTCCCGATTCTGTGGTTCAAGCCGCCGATCGTTGTTCTGATTCCGACGTTGTTCGGATCCCAGATGCCCGGCTATATCGTCTGGCTGGCCGTTTCCGCGAGCGTGTCAGTGGGACTCGCGCTTGCAAGTTGGCACGTGCTGGAGAAGCCCTTCCTGAGCCTGAAGCGCTTCTTCCCATACGAATCCCGTCCCGTCGCACTTCCGGGTGATGTTCCGGTACCAGGGCGGGCGTCGGCGCAGACGGTTGCGCTCCAGCCCTCCGAATAGCGAATCGCTCGCTGTTACCGGAATTCCTCCATCAACGCCGACAGCGCGGCACCGCCAGGACACAGCTCCTCGAAAGGAAGCTCCACGAGCGGCTGATCCACCGTTCGGTTCACGGCATGCATGTCACTGCCTCCTGCGTCGATGTACAGGAGGCCCGTCGCGACCTCGCCCTTCTGCTGCAACGCGCGCACGTGCGCGTACGCTGCATCCCGGTTGGTAGGATCGTATTCCTCGGCGACTTTCCGGAAGCGCACGATGCTGCCGTCGTGCATCGTCACTGACGCGGCGCCGTTCCGATTACCGTCGGACTCGCTCGTGATCTCGCGGCGCAGCGGCACGAAGTCCACCGCGGTCATCTCGGTCTGGTGCTGTCGCGTGAAGCGGTAACTCTTCGTCGACGCCTCGTGGTCGTTGAACGTGACGCACGGTGAGATGATGTCGATCAGGCCGAAGCCCTTGTGCCTGAGACCCGCCTTCAGGATCGGCACGAGCTGCGCCTTGTCCCCCGAGAAGCTCCGCGCCACGAACGTCGCGCCGAGCGTCAGCGCGAGCAACACCGGGTCGATCGGCGGCTGGACGTTGGCCTCACCGCCCTTCGACTTCGAACCGACGTCCGCCGACGCCGAGAACTGCCCCTTCGTGAGGCCGTAGACGCCGTTGTTCTCGAGGACGTACAGCAGATTCACGTTGCGTCGAATCGCGTGGCAGAACTGGCCGAGCCCGATCGACAGCGAGTCACCGTCACCCGAGATCCCGATGTAGATGAGATTCTGGTTCGCGGCGTTGGCGCCCGTGGCGATGGCCGGCATGCGACCGTGCACGGCGTTGAAGCCGTGCGACTGCTTCATGAAGTACGCGGTCGTCTTGGACGAGCATCCGATGCCGCTCAGCTTGGCCGCGCGGTGCGGCGGCACGTCCAGCTCCCAGAAGGCCTGCACCAGCGCGGCCGTCACCGAATCGTGGCCGCAGCCGGCGCACAACGTCGACATCGCCCCTTCGTAATCGCGCTTGGTGAGGCCGAGCGCGTTCTGTTGCAGCGACGGGTGTCGGACCGGCGGTTTCTGGATCGACGTCATTCCACACCTCGCATCGCGCCGCCTACCTGAACCGCCGCGACCTCGCCGGGCAGCGGCGTGTGCTGGAGCACGCGCAGTTGCCTCGCGATCTCACCGACGACAAAACCGGCCGTGAGCGGAAGCCCGCCGTAGTCGAGCACCGGGATCATTTTTTCCAGCGGCGTTGCGGTTTCGAGCGCGAGCAGTGAGCGCAACTGCGCGTCACGATTCTGCTCGACCACGAAGCAGCGGCGATGCCGGGTGAGGAACGACCGCACCTTCGACCCGAATGGGAAGCCGCGGACGCGCATGTAGTCCATGGCGACTCCGTCGCGGCGGAGTTGCTGCAGCGCCTCGCGCACGGCCGCGTGACAACCACCGATCGAGATGATCCCCAGCGTGGCGCCGTCCTGCGCGTCGATCTCCGGCTCCGGGACGGCGTCCGCCGCGGTGGCAAGCTTGCGCGCCAGGCGATCCACCACTTCACGATACTCGGCTGCGTCCTCGGTGTACGTCGCGGCCGACGTGTGCCCGGATCCGCGCGTGAAGTACGCGCCCTTGGGATGCACGCCCGGGAGCGTACGCGCGGGAATCCCACCGCCCGTGTCAGCGTACCGGGCGAACTTCTTCACCTCGGCCAGCTCCGCCGCGCTGAGTACCTTGCCGCGGTCCGGCCGGTAGCTGTCGTCCCAAGTGAGGCGGCGACACATCCAGTCGTTCATCCCGATGTCCAGGTCCGTCAGAACGAACACTGGCGTCTGGAACCGCTCGGTGAGATCGAATGCATTCACCATCATGTGGAAGCACTCTTCCGGATTGGCTGGAAAGAGCGCGATGTGCTTGGTGTCGCCATGCGAGAGATACGCGATGGACAGCAGGTCTCCCTGCTGCGTACGCGTCGGCATGCCGGTGGACGGACCTGTGCGCTGCACATCCACGAAGACGCCGGGCACTTCGGCGTAGTAGCCAAGTCCGATGAACTCGCTCATGAGCGATATCCCGGGGCCGGCTGTGGAAGTGAATGAACGTGCGCCCGCCCACGCCGCACCCAGCACCATGCCGGCGGCCGCAAGCTCGTCCTCGGCCTGGATCAGGCAGTACTTCCGCTTGCCGCTCGCCTTGTCCACACGAAAACGCTCGGCGTACTCCTTGAACGCTTCCATCAGCGACGTTGACGGCGTGATGGGATACCACGCACCCACGGTCGCGCCGGCGAAGACCGCCCCAAGGCCACACGCGCTGTTGCCGTCCAGCAGGATCCAGTCCCTGGTGGCATCCATGCGTTCGAGATGGAACGGCAGCGGGCAGTTGAAGTGCGCCATCGCGTAGTCGTACCCGAGCTTGATGGCCGTGAAGTTCGAGTCGAGCAGCGCCTTCTTCTTCGCGAATTTCTCGCGCAGCATCTCGCCCACGACGTCCATGTCGAGCTTGAGGAGCGCTGCCAGTGCTCCGGCATAGGCGATGTTGCGCATCAGTGAGCGCGCGCGATCGCCCTCGAACGCCTCGACGCACATCTTGCCGAACGGGACGCCGAGAATCGTGATCCCGTCACGGCGCAGCGAGTCGTCGAGCGGCCAGGACGAGTCGTAGAGCAGGTATCCGCCCGGACGCACGGCGGCGACATCCTTGGCGTAGGTCTCCGGGTTCAGCGCGACCACCAGGTCCACGTCGCTGGGCCGCGCCGTGTAGCCGTCCTTGCTGACCCGGATCTCGTACCACGTGGGAAGTCCCTGGATGTTCGACGGGAAGACGTTCTTCCCCGACACCGGGATCCCCATGCGGAAGATGGCCTGCATCAGCAGGCTGTTGGCGCTGGCGGAGCCGGTGCCGTTGACGGTCGCGATCTTGAACGCGAAGTCGTTGACGCGAGTGGTCATCTCAGGGGACTCCCGCTGGCCGGAGCGAAACCGCGCTTCCCGTTCCGGGCTTCCCGGCATAGGGAATCAGGAGATCGAACTGACGCATGTCCCACGCCGCCGTCGGACAGCGCTCGGCGCACAAGCCGCAGTGCAGGCAGACGTCCTCGTCCTTCACCATGATGCGTTTGGTCTGCGGCAACGGCGCGGACGCGTAGATGTCCTGCTCGAGATTCTCGGCGGGCGCCATGAGCCGGCGACGCAAGTCGGCTTCGTCAGTCCCGTCGTTCGTGATCGTGAGGCAGTTCACCGGACACACGTCGACGCACGCGTCGCACTCGATACAGAGGTTCGCGGTGAAGTGCGTCTGGATGTCGCAGTTGAGGCAGCGCTCCACCTCCGTCGCGGTCTGTTCGGGGTTGAATCCGAGCTCGACTTCGGTCGAGAGACGCGCGAATCGCTCGGCCAGCTCCGCATGCTGCATCTTGCTGCGCGCGGCCGGGTTGTAGTCGTTGCTGTAGCTCCACGAGTGCATCCCCACCTTGGCGCTCACGAGATTCATCCCGTGCGGCGGCCGATCGGTGAGCGGCGTGCCCTGGCAGTGATTGTGGATCGAGATCGCCGCCTGGTGTCCGTGCTCCACTGCCCAGATGATGTTCTCCGGGCCCCACGCGGCGTCGCCGCCGAAGAACACGCCGGCGCGCGTGGACTGCATCGTGGTGCGGTCGACCACGGGCATGTCGTTCTTGTCGAACTCGATCCCCGTGTCCCGCTCGATCCATGGAAACGCGTTGTCCTGACCGATCGCCAGAATGACATCGTCGCACGGCACGGTGACGACGCCGATCACCTCGCTCTTCTGCTTGCCGTTCTCCTCGAACCAGCGCAGCTGCTCGAGCTCCATGCCCACGAGCTTTCCGTTCTCGACGACGAAGCGCCGGGGCGCATGGTTCTCCACGATCTCGACGAGCTCTTCTTCGGCGTCCTCCAGCTCCCACGGCGACGCCTTGAAGTACTTCCGCGACCTGCGCGCGATGACCTTGATGTCCTTGCCGCCCAGGCGCCGCGAGGTGCGGCAGCAGTCCATGGCGGTGTTCCCGACACCGATGATGAGCACGCGCTCACCGATCTTCTCGATGTGGCCAAAGTGGACGCTCGCCAGCCACTCGATGCCGATGTGAATCCGGTCGGTGTCATTGCGGCCGGGGATTTCGAGATTCTTGCCCTTCGGCGCGCCGCTCCCGACGTACACGGCGTCGTAGCCCTCGTCCAGCAGCGCGCGCATGCTGGTCACGGGAGAGTTCCACTTCACCTCGACGCCCATGTCCAGGATGTAGTTGAGCTCTTCGTCCAGTACTTCGGCCGGGAGACGGAAGGACGGGATGTTCACCCGCATCAATCCGCCCGCACGGTTGAGCTTTTCGTAAACCACGACCTCGTAGCCAAGCGGCATGAGATCATTTGCGACCGTGAGCGACGACGGCCCCGCGCCGATCAGCGCGACGCGCTTTCCATTCTTCGTCTGGGGCGCCTGGGGCAGGAACGCCGTGACGTCGTCGCGCAGGTCCGCGGCCACGCGCTTGAGGCGGCAGATCGCGACGGGCTTTCCGTCCACCCGTCCGCGCCGGCACGCGGGCTCGCAAGGGCGATCGCACGTCCGGCCCAGAATGCCCGGGAAGACGTTCGACTGCCGGTTGACCAGGTACGACTCCGTGTATCGTCCCTGCGCGATGAGCCGGATGTACTCCGGGACGTTCGTGTGCGCGGGGCACGCCCACTGACAGTCGACAACCTTATGGTAGTACCGTGGATTGCTGACGTCGGTCGGTCGCATGATTGGATGATTGCTGCCGGGGGCGATAGCGGCAAGTACACCGCGATCGAGATGTGGTTTCGCCCAGTTGCTGTCCCCGCGCAGTTGCGCGCGGCCGCGCTGCCGAGAACGGTTACGCCAGCAGTGCCGCCTGCCCTAGCCTGAGGCTTGCACCAGCCGCCGAAACTCCGGATCACTCTGCAGATCCAGCCACCACCATCCCGTGCCGCTCGCGAACCCGCTGCGGTGGTCGGGATGCACGGTGAGGTACTCCTTGATCAGTTTCACGGCCTCGGCGCGATCGCCGAGGATGACGCGGATGACCGCTTCGTTTCCAGCCAGCTCGCGATCCGGATCGAGCTGACGCGCGTTTTCGCGGGCCTTCAGCAGGACTCGGCGAGCGCTGTCAGCCGCGCCCGCGCGCGCGAGCGATCCGGCCACGAGAATCTCGGCTCGTATCGCGTCGATGGCTCGCGTATTCGGCGCCGTGTACTTCGTCATCGAATCGCGGAGCGCCCAGGCTCGATCCGGGTCGATGGGAATTCCCTTCGGTGCGGTCTGCAGCCAGAGCTGACACTCGAAGAAAAAGGCGTTCGTGGGAAACCGCCTGCGTCCCTCGTCGCACCAGTTCTTCGATTCGGCAAACAACTGCTGGTCGTAATTCGTCCAGAACAAGCGCGTCAGGATCTGGTCGGCGGCGGTGAGATACGCATCCGCTTTGTACGCGTTCACGGCGGCGTTCTTGGCCTCGGCGACATCGGGCTTGCGATAGTAGAGCGAGCTGAGTGTCGCCCACGCGGTGGCCTGCGTGGGACGCCAACGCACCGCGGCGAGCAGGTCCTGCTCGGCCGAATCGAGCACCGCCCGCACATTGTTTGGATCACGCAACCGCATCGACACGCTCAGGAATCGCAGCGTTCCCCGCATCTCGAGCGCGTCCGCGTAGCGGTTGTCCAGATCGAGGGCGCGATTGGCGAGCCCAATGCCCGAATCGATCGCGGCGCGGGCTTCGTCGGGACTGGACCTCAGGGCTCTCGCGCGTCTGCCCGCGAGTCGGGCGCGGAGGGCAAGCGGGTCAGCCCACCTGCGGTCGATCTGCTCCGCGTTACGCAGCATGGAATCGGCGTCGGCCAGCGCCTGAAGACCACGCGACGCGCTGTCCGCGGCGAACAGGCGATCAGCGTCCTTGCGCTTCTGTTCAGCGCGCTGGGCCAGCACCCACGCGTCCACACTGCGTGTGCGGCCGCGACGTTCCTGCACGTTGATCGTTTGACCCAGTCGCCCCCGCAAGAACTCCCCCACCGCGGGGGCGACGGAGTCCCGCAGAGCGAGCAGCGCGCCCGACGCATGCCTGAACGTCCTGGATTCGATCTCCGACCCGCTCTGATCCAGCAGCGAGACCCGGACCTGCACACCGTTGCCCCGCGGTTCCACGCTGCCGACAACGACGCTGCCGACGCCCAGGCGCGTCGCGATGGCGTTGACGCTGTCGTCGATCGCGTGCCCACGGAATGGCTCGACACCAGCGCGCGAGATCACCTGCAGACCGCCGGCATCCGTGAGCTGATCGATCAGCGACTCGGTGAGGGCGTCCGCCAGAAATCGCAGCGTATCCGTTTCTGACCGATCCTCGAAATACAGGACGGCCACCTTGTTCGCGTCCAGCGTGACCGACTTCTCGCGCGAAAAGGCGAACCTGGCGGCGGCTCCCAGTCCGGCCGCCAGCACCGTGGCAGCCGCGGCCAGCGCAATCGGCTTGCGATACCACGGACGTGCCTTCGCCAGTGCGCCGGCTGGAACCTGATAGCGCGACGTGAACGCGCGCGTTCGAGTCAGCGTCGCCGAGCCCGCACTGAGGAGCGCCTGCTTGAACTCGTCCATCGTTTGAAAGCGATCGGCGGGCGTTTTCTCGAGCGCCCGATAGATCGCGTCCTCGATGTCGGCCGGAACGCTGGAACGCACGACACTGATCAGCGGCACCTGCTCCATCGAATGCCGCGCCATGATTGCCATCATGTTGGGGCCGGTGAAGGGCACCTGCCCCACCAGCATCTCGTAGAGCGTGCAGCCAAGGGAATAGATGTCGCTCCGCGCATCGGCCGCACTGCCGCCAAACTGTTCCGGCGCCATGTAATGGGCGGTGCCCACCGACATGCCGGTCGCGGTCAACTTCTCGCCAGATTCGGCCGCGGCGTGCGCGATGCCGAAGTCCGCCACGACGGCATGGCCCTGCTCGATCAGGATGTTCTCGGGCTTGATGTCGCGGTGGATCACGCCCTTGCTGTGCGCGTATCCCAGCGCGCCGGCCACTTCGATGATGATGTTGACCGCGTCTTCGATGGGGAGCTGCGACTGACGATCGATCCGGGCGCGCAATGCTTCGCCGGTAACGAAGGGCATGACGTAGAACAGCAATCCCCCAGCCTCGCCTGAATCGAACACGGGGAGGATGTGGGGATGCTGCAGTCGCGCGGCGATGTGGATTTCACGCTGGAAGCGATCGGCGCCGATGGTGTGCGACATGTCGGCGCTCAACACCTTCATCGCGACTTCGCGCTGATGCTTGATGTCTTCAGCGCGATAGACGGTCGCCATGCCACCACGGCCCGCTTCTTCGATGATGCGGTAGCGGTCCGCTAGCGCCGTCCGTAACTCCTCCATCTCATCGTACACCATGATGCAACGCTACTTCTGAAGTGGGGGAGCGAAGACAGCGCCCGTGTCCTACACGGGCGCTGCAGTGCCGATTTCGCCCTCGAGAAGACGCCTACTGTTCGATCCGAATCTCAAGATACTTGCGGAAGCCCGGCCACTGCGTGTTCCCGGCAGCGCCCGACCCGGTTTGCAATGTGAGGAACAGGCCAACCTTCGCGCCAGCCGACAGCGAGAAGTCGTGGGTGTCGTCGGTCGTGTTCAAGGGATGCGAGATCTCGTAGGTCGTGAACACGCCGTCGTTCGTGAACGCGCCGCCGCCGTCCTTCGTGCCACCCGCGCTCGGGTCGGTCCCCCAGCAGGACGACTGACTCGAGTTGGTGCACTTCAGCGTCATGAACGCGTCGGTGAAGCCGCTCGTCGCATCCAGCGCGAGGACGTCATCGCCAGTTTCACTGGGGCCGGGGCCGCCGGCGGCACTGTTGTTGTTGTCGAAGTTGAACTGCAGCGTGTTCACCTTGTCGGTCGCGCTGCGACCCAGGCGGACCGCCAGGTACAACCTCGAATTGTCGTTCATGACGTACAGGGTCGCCGGCGTCGAGCCCCCCGAGACGTTCGCCGTGAACGGATACGTCTTGGCGCACGCCCATTCGCCGGTGGAGAAGGATCCATCCACCGTGGCAGTGCCGAAGCCCGGCACGCACCCGAAGATCGTGAACGGTAGCCGCGTTCCCTCGGCGATGTTCACGGGACCCTCGCTACCGGAGCCGATCGCGTCGAATTCGGGCATGTGAAACGACATGAACGGGTCGAACGACGTCCGTGGTCCGTTGCACGAGCCGGTCGAGCTCGACGGCGCCGCGCAGTCCGTGGAGCCGTTCGCCGCGATCCCGCGACCGGACGCATGGAAGACGTTGAATCCCGACGACGTAGACAGCTGCACGGTCGCTTGCGCGATTCCGGATGCGTCGGTGAGCACCGGAGTTGCGCTCTGCACGCTCGCACCTGGCACCGGTGAGCTGAACACGCTCCACCGCACCCGCGCGTTCTTCACAGTGCCGCCCAGGAGGTCAGTGACCTTTGCCTCGAGGGTCACGGAGGAGCCGGCGACAGTCGACTGCGTTGCGTCGCTTGCCACGACGTACTCGAACTTCGCCGGCAGCGCCAGCTTGAAGAAGCTTGCGATGTCGAATGATTCGCCGCCGCCGCCGCGATCGATCCTCGCGGCGTAGAGCGGCTTCGGTACGGCCCATTCCACCACCTTCCGACCTACCGACTGCGCGACCTGGAAGAACCCGCTCGGCGCGCGGCTGGCGATCGCCCCTCCTCCGGAGGTCGCCGATCCACAACTATACGCCTCGGGCAGTGCAGTTACCCGCGAGAGATCCGACGACAGGTGATGCAGCGCGAGCTGGTTGCTCTGCGAGACAGGCAGGCCAAAGCTCGAGGCATCGAGGTGGGAGCACAGCGACACGATCGCTGGTTCCTCCAGTGAGCCCGTGAATGTCGTTGCCGTCTTCAGGCAGGGACCGAATGTCGGAATATCGATCGCTGCGCTCACGGCTGCGTCTTCCGCAGTAGTACAGGGCTCGAGCGCGAGCGCGAAGTCCGTGCCTGCCTGCCCAGGGATGTGAAGCTGCGCCGAAGGAGCTCCCGATGTTGGGTTCAGCGTGGCTTCGAGCGTAGCGTCCGCGCCGGATGCCACGAACTGGAACGCGCAGTTGCGAGTGGTGGGACAGAACGCGTACTGCTCGATCCGCACTTTGACCGGAATCGTCTGGCCATACTTGATCATGCAGTATGGCTGCGTGCCGTTGCAGCTCGACACGTCGGGCGAGTTCCGAATGTCCTCCCATCCGAACAGCCAGCGAGGATCGAGCGCGGCTTTCTGTGCGGCGGTCGAGACTGCCACTCCCCAGACTTCGATTCGGTAGTCTTTGTTCGGATCGAGAAACTTGGTCTGCCAGTTCACCTGGTACAGCTGAACGCCGGAGCCGTATGTCATCGCCAGGCCCGTCGCCGATCCTGTCGCTGCCTGCGTGACGTCCACCACGCAGCCCGCAGGGGTCGCCGCGCCGTTGGTCTCGCAAATCCTTACATAGGGAACGACCGCACCGTTGGAAGCGCCGTCGTCGAAGTTGGGATCACCGGCGTGAGGTGTCGTCGCCAGCGGAGCCGCGAAAAAGAAGTCGGGATTACCGCCGGAGCGACCTTCGGAAATGCTGTTGGCAATTCGACCGGAAACGGGTGACAGGTCGGTGCCCGATCCGCTACAGCCAACCAGCACGGCAAGGCCGAGCGTACGTACAAGTGCGCCTTTCATGGAAGTCCCCATCGTCGGGTGATGCAGGCCGCGCGACTTGCCTGCGGGTAGGAAGGATCACGAGAATACGCGCTGCGGGCACTTGGCGGAAGAAGCGACTTAACTGGCTTGCTGGCCGCGATTTATCGGTTCGTTAGGCGCGCGGACCCCGGTAGGCCCTCATTCCCTGGGCAAAACCAGCGTAAACGTCGATCCCTTACCGACTTCGGACTCCACCTCGATGCGCCCGCCCAGAAGCCGCGCGAAGCGCTGCGAGATGTACAGACCGAGGCCCGTGCCGCCGTGCCGACGCGTCAACCCGCTGTCCAGCTGGCTGAACGGTCGAAACAGGCGCTGGAGATCGGAGTTGGCGATGCCGATGCCGGTGTCGCTCACCGAGAAGCGCACCTCGTCGTCCTCCGTGCTGAGCGATAGCCGGACTTCCCCGCGCTCCGTGAACTTGATGGCGTTGCCGGCGAGATTCACGAGAATCTGGCGGGCCTTGTCGGCGTCCGTCGTCATCCGGATGGGCATCGCGACGGACTCGCTGACGATGGCGATCTTCTTCTGGTCCGACAGCGGCTGCACCACGGCGGCCGCGGCCGACAGAAGATCCGCGGCGAGAAAGTCGGTGGCTCGCACCACCTCGCCGCCCGTCTCGAGATTCGTATATGCGAGGACGTCCTCGATCATCGCCGAGAGATGCTGCGTGACGTAGTGCATGCGTTCGAGCACCTCGCGCTGGGCATTCGAGAGCGTGCCCAGCACTTCGTCCACGAGCAGCTCTTCGTAGCCTGCCAGGGCGGTGAGCGGCGTGCGCAGCTCGTGTGACATCGTGGCGAGGAAGCGGCCCTTGGCGCGGTCGGCTTCGCGCGCCTGTTCCAGGAGCTGCGATTTCCACAGCGCCAGCGCGGCGTGGTCGGCCACGACGCCGAGACGCTGCGCTTCCCTCGTCGTAAACGGCATCGATCGTCGATCGCGCACGACGACCAGCACTCCGAGCACGCGCTCGTGCGCGATGAGTGGCGCCACGATGAGCGGGCCGATGGGAATGTCCGAGAGACGCTTCGCCAGCGGACGACGCGACGTGCTGAAGTCCTCCACCATCGCCACCTGTCGCGTCTCGAAAATCTCGCGCGCCAGCGAGCCGATGAGGCTGAAGTGGCGACCCTGCGCCGGGCCCAGAAGGCCCACCGCGCTCACCAGCTCGCCTTCGTGCTCGCCGGCCGACACGACGGTGGCGCCGTGGCCGCCGCACTGCGCGTTCGCCGCGTTGCACAGGATGGCCAGGAGCTCCGTGGTGTCCGATACCTCGGCCGTCTGCTTGGCGAGCGCGCGCAACGCCGCGTTTTCCTCGTTCCGCTCCTCCAGCGCCCGGTCGCGCGCGCTTTTCACCATCTGGAACGACGGGGACAGCGTGAGGATCAGGCATCCGTCGCTGCCGCGCGCCACCCGAATGCCGTAACTGCGCAGCTCGCCCGTCACCCAGTGCTGCAGGTCGAACCGGCGCGTGGCGCCGTCGGACTTGGTCGCGCGTATCATGGACGCCGCCGGCTCGACGTCGAGGCTCGGGTGCGCGCGCCAGAAATCCTGCTCGAGGATGTCGTCGCGCCGCACCTCGAGGATGCGTTCCCACGGGGCGTTGAGATAGCTGATGCGCCAGCCGGGAGCGATCACGATGATCGCGTCTCCCAACGCATCCAGCGCGGATTGTGCGTCGAACGGCTCCTTTTGCGTCAGGGAGCTGCCCTCGTTTCTAAGCCAGCGCAATCTGATCCAACCTCTCGTGCAGCTCGGCCGCCGATCGCGGCCGTTTGTCGCGGCTCTTCGCCATGCTCCACATCACGACGTCCGAGATTGCCTTGGGAACGTCGGCGTGTTCTGTCGCGAGAGCCGCCGGTTCCTCCTCCAGCACCTTGGCAACCAGCGCCATCGGAGTGTCAGCCGTGAATGGCACGCCGCCATGCAGGCACTCGTATAGTACGACGCCGACGGCGTAGAGGTCCGCCCGCACGTCAACATCGTCGGCCAGCAGCTGCTCCGGCGCCATGTATTCCGGAGTCCCGATGATCATTCCCTGCTGCGTGAGGCCGCCGTCGGCCGGCCGGGACGCGAGCCGCGCTATCCCGAAGTCCATGACCTTGAGGACGCCGTCAGGCTGGACCACCATGTTCTGCGGCTTGATGTCCCGATGGATCACGCCTTCGTCGTGCGCCACCTCGAGCGCGCGACACAACTGCTTCGCGATCGGAAGCACCACGGACACGGGGAGGCGCCGGCGCTCACGGATGAGCTCCTTGAGTGACTTGCCCTCCACGTATTCCATCGTGAGGTAGTACAGCCCGCCGACCTCGCCCAGGTCGTACGTGCGCACGACGTTCCGGTGCGCGATCCTTCGCGCCAGCCTGATCTCGCTCTTGAAGCGATCCAGGGCGTTGGACTCGGCCGTGAGCATGTTCGGTTTGAGGGTCTTGATCGCGACGATCTCCCCGAGCTCCCGGTCGTTCGCCTTGTATACCACTCCCATTCCCCCGACGCCGAGGACGCTCCTGATCTCGTAGCGACTGCCGAGCGTCTGGCCCGGCTCGAGCGCCGTCATGTTCGCCGGAACCGCGTGTGCGGATTGTGGCGGGACACTCAGCGCGCGTGTCGCGGCGGCGCCCGGTGTGCTGAGAAATTCGACGAGCGCTTGCTTGTCCTTGAGATCAGCAAGGAGCCGCCGGAACGCGCTCGACAATGTGCCGATCTCGTCACTGCCGCCTTCGGGGATCACTGCCTTGTAGTCGCCTTCGGCGGCTCGGCGGGACGCGTCCGCGAGCACCGTGACGGGCCGCACGATCTGACGCGACGTCAGCGCCGCGATGAGCAGCGCGAGGGCCAGTCCGCCGACACCGGCGAGCAGCATCTGCTCGCGGAAGTCGACGTAGCCGGTGGCTGCGAGCTCGTCCTCCAGCGATCGCAACGCCAGGAAGCCACCCACCGGGCGGCCCGCGACGCTCGTCAGCCACGACTGCCGGCTGACGAAATGCTCGCTGCCGATCGTCAAGCGATCCGCGACGACAAGACGGTCGGCGTCCTCCGGTGCTCCGGCCTGTTGCACACTCGAGTCCGCACGGATCAGCTGCGTCAGGGTGGCCAGCCTGGTGCCGCCCGTGCGGAGACCATCGGTCGCCGCAACGACTCGGGGCCCGCCGTCCCTGCTCAGCGCAAAGAACACCACCTCGCTCCGCGTCTGCGCACCGACAGCCCGGGCGATCGAGTCCGTCACGAATTTCACGGCCATCAGGACGCCGAGAAGGCGGCCCCCAGCGCCCTCCACGGGCACCGCGATCGTGTGCATCAGACCAGAGTCTCCGGCGACACCAAAACCCTGGGCCGTCGTGGCATCCAGCGCCTTTCGAATGAGGGGCGAGCCGACCAGCGTGTCGCCGGACATTCCTGGTGCATCGCTCCGGGCCTCGAGGATGCCCTCACGACTGACGAATTGCGCCCACTGCGCGCCCGATTGCTCCGCCGCTCCAATGGTATACTCGAGAAACTCGGGTTCCGAGCGATCGATGCTCGCGCGGTATGTGGCATTCTCCGCGTACGCCTGGAGCCGCCCGGTGAGCAGGTCGCGTTCGCCGTTCACCTTCTCCATGACGTTCGAGACCGTGGCGTCGAGCTGGCGTCTGATGGAGGCTTCCGCCGCCTGCATCGCGCTCCGCTGCGCGACGAACAGCGTGATCGCCATGACGACGATGACGATGCCGGCGGAGCTGAGAAAGATTCTTGTCGAAAGGCCGAGACCGGGGCGAGGAGCCTGCATCTAATAGCGGTCCCCGCCCGCGCTCGTGTAATCCTGCCCGAACTTGTTCTTGTGCTGCACGTACTTGTACGCGCGGGCATCGAGTTCGGCACGCACGCCCTTCACGCCCGCCGCGGGAACCGTGAGCTCACGGACGTCCTCGCTGACCCGATCATGCCACACGTGCATGCGATACTGACCCGGCGCGACGTCCTGGATGACAAAGCGTCCATCGCTGGTGGCTTGCGTGAAGTACGGTGTCTTGAGCGCGATCACGAACGCAGTCATGCGCGGGTGCACGTTACAATACAGCGGGTACACGCCCGCCTCACGAAACACGTTGTCGCGTGTCTTGTTTCGCCCGTACACCCCCGTGTCGAAGCCGCCATTCATCTTCGAGAACACGTTGTGGCTGAACGGGTCGAGATTCCTGAACTCGACCTTGCTGCCTTCCAACACGACCTGAACGCGTGGAGCGAATTGCCGGGACTGCAGGTTGATGACACTCCTGGGGTCTCGCGGAGCGGGACTGGCCGCCTGTGGCCTCAGGCGCACGGACGTGTCGAGCGGCTCGAGGTACACCACGACGTTCGCGAGGTCTTCTGTCGTTTCTCCGGGGCGCTCGCGAATCGTCACCTGGCCGTTGACCGACGTCCCCCCCTTTTGCGCCGCCATCGAGCCGGACAGTCCGGCAAGCACGGCTGCGATGCCGAACAACGCGCCCGGAAACAGTCGCATTGCCGCCTTCCTTTCCTTCTCTAGGGACGTCATGAATATCGAATGGGTGAACACTGGCTCCGCCAAGCGTCGTCCGTCAAGAAATATTGCATGGACAGCGGGATTGTTCGCTGCGCTGTCAATCACACGCACGACCGCGGGTCAGGCGACCGGACAACCCGCCGACTCGCTGGCTGAGCGCTTGCGCCGCGCCGAAGCAGCGATCGGCGCCCTCCAGGTCCAGATCGCGGAACAAACTGAACGCGCCGTGAAGACGAAGTCGAAAGCGAGCATGGAGCTCGACGGTCGCGTGATGGTCAACGGCTTCGGGAACAGCCGTCGCGTGAACAACGTCGACAACCCGCAGTTCGTGCTGCCCGACATCGCGCGCGGCGATTCGGTGCGCGGCGTCGGCATGGCCATTCGCCAGACACGACTGGGACTCGCGCTCCAGGTCCCTGACGTCATCGGCGGCGCGTTCAGCGCCGATCTCGACGTCGACTTCTACGGCGGACAGCAACCGTCCAGCGGCGGCCGAACGTTTCCCCTGCTGCGACTGCGCACCGCCCGTGGATTCGTGCGATGGCCGCGGGCAGAGGTCATGATTGGGCAAGAGTCGCCACTCATCAGCGGCGTCAATCCCGTCTCTCCAGCCGCCATCGGCACGCCCGAGTTCGCCGCCGCGGGGAATCTGTGGCTCTGGCTTCCGCAGGCACGGGCCGGCATCTGGACGAAAGGCAAGCTTCGATTCGGGCTGCAGGGCGCTGTGCTGGCGCCGACGAGCGGCGATCCGGCTGCGCCTTTCGACACCGACTATGACGTGGCGGAACGTTCGCAGCGGCCCTTCATCCAGGGCCGAATGAGCGCGAAGTGGGGCGAGAACGAGACCTCGAGCGAGATCGGCTGCGGCGTCCACCGCGGCTGGCTCATGCCCGGCGTGACCACGGTGGCGTCGAGGGCGTTCGCGTGTGACGCCACGCTGGCATTCGTCGAGTGGGTGGAGCTACGCGGTGAGTTCTTCACCGGAGAAGGTCTGCGCGGACTGGGCGGCGGCGGCATCGGCCAGAACTTCAACCCGACCAACGCACCGCTCAACACTAGCGGAGGCTGGGCTCAGGTGAATACGCGGCCCGCGGTCGAGCTCAGACTCGGACTGGGATGCGGCGTGGATCACCCCGAGCCGCTGGCGCTGCGTCGCCGCAACGACGCGTGTGCCGCGTACACGCTCTATCGGCCGGCAGGCCCGCTCTTCGTGGGCGCGGAGGTCCGGCGGCTCCGCACGGAGTATCTGGTGGGACGGTTCAGCAACGACTATGTGACTATCGTTACCGGGTTCGAGTTTTAACCAGGATGCATCACCGAGGACCACATATGCGTGACATTCGTGGCGTGATTGCCTTGCTGGCTCTGGCCGCGTCGTGCGGAGGCGGCGGTACACCCGCAATTACCAACCCGGGCGGCGGTGGTGGCGGGGGTGGAGGGGGAGGAGGCGGCGGTGGTGGCGGGTGTGGGTCCAACACGACGACCGCCATCAGCATCGGCGACAACTTCTACGATCCGTGCGCGACCACGGTCCCCGCGGGCTCGACCATCGTGTGGACGTGGGCCGGCAGCGGCACGCACGATGTGACGTTCAACAACACCTCGCTTGGCACGTCAGGCTCGCCCAAGACTTCGGGCACGTTCTCCAAGCAGTTTTCGACGCCGGGCCAATACGTGTACCACTGTTCGGTGCACGGCGCGGGGATGAGCGGAACGATCAACGTCCAGTAACGCCCGCCGGATCCGTCAGCTTGATATGGCCGCCGAGTCGCTCTCGGCGGCTTTGTTTTCCGGAGGCGTCGTCGAGCCGTTGCCTTGTTCCTGCTGGTGGCTGATGCGCGCGACGCTCATCTCGGCGTTGGACGGCAAGGTGAGACGGAACGTGCTGCCTTCGCCTATCCTGGAGTCCAGTGTGAGCGACCCGTGC